>CAWUIP010000172.1:0-6687 GCA_963922415.1 uncultured Aliishimia sp.
CCGTAGTCGCGCAGAACATGCGCCACCCGCAGGCGATAGCCAGAGAAGAGACCCGACCGGCCCTGCGCCTGTGCCCCCCGATGCGCATGCAACGTCCGCCAGCGTTTTACGGCCTCTTCGTCCTCCCAGAACGACAGCGACAGCAGCTTGCCGGGCGTTGTGAGGCTTTCGAAGCGCTCGACCGAGATGAAGCCGTCTACCTCTTCCAACAAGGGCCGCATCGTCGCGGCAATGTCCAAATACGCGTCGCGTTGGCCTTCGGCCGGTTCGACTTCGAAGATGACGGCGATCATAGTGTGGCTCCCTTGGCATGTGGCTGGGAGACACATTTAAGAAAGGTCCGGTCCTCGCGCAAAAGGAACTTTTCGGATTGCGCAAAATCATAGTTCTCCCGCCCCAGCGGATCTGCAGCCAGACGCGCGCGATAGGCCTCATAGGCGGCAAGGCTCTCGATGTTATAGATCCCATAGGCCAGCGTCGACGAGCCTTCGTGCGGCGCATAGTACCCAATCAAGTCCGCACCGCATCGCGGGATCGCCTGCCCCCAGTTTTGCGCGTACTGATGAAACGCGGCGTGCTTGGTCGGGTCGATGTGATACCGGATGATACAGGTGAGCATGTGGGCCTCCTAAGTTGATGCCCCGGACACATAGCCAATTGTGCAGCACACATGCTTCGGCTAAGACCGAAGTATGAAAGACGGACCAGATATCGCGCGCATCGCGGCCCTGATCGGCGATCCGGCGCGGGCGAATATGCTCACCGCCTTGATGAGCGGTAAGGCCCTGACAGCGACCGAGTTGGCGGGCGAGGCCGGCATCACGCCGCAAACAGCCAGCACGCATTTGTCAAAAATGGAACAAGGCGGGCTGTTGCATCTGCACAAACAGGGGCGCCACAAGTATTTCGCCCTGCAAAGCGATGCGGTTGCGGGCCTTCTGGAAAGCCTGATGGGATTGGCCGCGCAATCGGGTCACCTGAGAACCCGCACCGGTCCGCGAGACGCAGATCTGCGCCGCGCGCGGGTTTGTTACAACCATTTGGCGGGCGACATGGGCATCCAGCTTTACGATGCGCTGATGCAGAAAGGATGCCTCGAGCTGCGCGGCGACGATCTGGCGCTGACCGACGCGGGCACGGCGCTGGTGACCACGTTTGGCATTGATCTGTCCAAGATGGCCCAGACGCGCGCACCGCTTTGCCGTGCTTGCCTGGATTGGAGCGCGCGGCGCATGCATCTAGCAGGCAGCCTTGGCCGTGCGTTTCTCAGCCGGTTTGAAGAGCTGGACTGGGCCAAGCGAGAGGCAGGCAGCCGGGTGGTCCGCTTTTCACCCAAAGGTCTGGCCGCGTTCGAGGCGTTCACCGCCATCCGCTAAAAATATCCAAAAAAGTTTCGACGGATTTTCAGACCTCGCGCGTTACACCTTCAAGGCAACAGCGAGGGCGCGCATGCGGACAATTGATCATATCAGGGCGGTGAACCGCTATGGCCTGGGCGCCTGCGGCAGGGGTCTCGGGCGAGGGTGTTCAATAGCACCGAACGCGGACGTAATCGCGACCGATCTTGATGGACAAAATATGCTCGAACACGCTGACGAGGCGCCGATCCTGGCACGGACGGACTGGCAATTTTGGCTGGTGACGCTGTTAATGGCGGGCGAATTTCCCAAATACGGCCGCTTTGGCGCAAGTCGGCACATTTTGAGGCAAGCGACCGTAAAGCAATCAACACCCACACGCGCCCGTCAAAACTTGTATTTGCGCGACATTTGGCCTTGGAGAAGGCAGAGTTTGAGAGCAGAATGTTTCCGAATTCAGCAGATTAAACCCCCCTTTGTGATCTGCTGTTAGACGTCTGAGCGCACCACTCACGGAACGACCAATGTGCTTTGACGCGGCTCCGGGTTCTGTGTCCTTAGGGACTCAAACCCGGAGCATTTCCCCCCGCCAACGCTTCACTTACCTGACGCCGCGCCCTATAAACCTTGGAAAATTGACGAGACCTTTCGGGCACAAGGGACAAGGCATGGCGCATATAATCGTCGTCGGCAACGAAAAGGGCGGTGCGGGCAAATCAACAGTGTCGATGCATGTGGCGACGGCTTTGGCCCGGATGGGTCACAAGGTCTCTTGCCTCGACCTCGATCTACGCCAAAAGAGCTTTACCCGGTATCTTACAAACCGCGTCGAGCATAACGCAGAAAGCGGCCTAAACCTGGCCAGCCCAGAGGTTCACGGACTGCCAGAAGTGTCGCCCGAAGATCTTCGGCCTGGTGAGAATATTTTCGACTATCGGCTGTCGGCGGCTGTGTCGTCTCTGGAGCCTGACAGCGAGTTCATTTTGATCGATTGTCCGGGTTCGCACACGCGGCTGAGCCAAGTTGCGCATTCGCTGGCAGATACTTTGATTACTCCACTGAACGACAGCTTTGTTGACTTTGATCTGCTCGCCCAGGTCGATCCGACCGGCTTGGACGTGAAGGGGCCGTCTGTTTACTCCGAAATGGTTTGGAAAGCGCGTCAGTTGCGCGCGCAGGCGGGTCTTAGCCCGATTGACTGGGTGGTCGTGCGCAACCGCGTCGGCACGCAGCGCATGGTCAACAAAGAAAAGATGCAACATGCGCTGAAGATGCTGTCAGAACGCATTGGATTTCGGATCGCGCCCGGCTTTTCAGAGCGCGTGATCTTTCGCGAACTCTTCCCGCGCGGTTTGACGTTGCTGGACCTCAAGGACGTTGGCGTTAAGCAATTGAATATCTCGAATGTGGCTGCGCGTCAGGAGCTTCGTGACCTGATGAAAGCGCTCGACCTGCCAGGTGTCGAGTTGAACTTCTAGCCTGGTCCTTTTCAGCGCGCCGCCTAAATGACGGCGCATGGCAAACAAGTTTGGACCCACACGCGCCGATCTGCGCATCCGTCTTTGGATTTCAGTCTTTGGCATGCTTATGACCGGAGGGTTGGTGGCGTATCGCGGCTTGCCGTCCGGCCCCGGCGGCTGGGAGGCGTTAGGGATTGCAACTGTTTTCTTCGGCGGCTCAGCCCTTTGGACTGTGCGCAAGCTCGTTCGGAACGATGTCTCTGACGCCGACGATCGCAACGCGCCCTAAATGCTGGCGGCCCAAACTTCGACCTCGACGACGAACTCGGGCCGCGTAAACCCGCTGACAATCATCAGTGTGGAGGACGGAAGTACGTCAACATGTGCAAGCCAGGCATCGCGGGCGGCCATGTAGCCAGCCATATGGCTACGATCTGTCACAAAGGCCGACACATGCACCACGTCCTCCCGGGTCATATCCGCCTCTGCCAAGATGGCATCAATATTGCCAAAGCAAATGGCCGCTTGGGCCTTCGCGCCATCTGGAATGCTGTGGTCGGCCGCAAGCCCAAGCTGCCCAGAGGTTCGGACCCAACGTTGTCCAGGCCCAACTTCGACCCCATGCGAATAACGAGCGAGCGGTGGCGAAATACTGATAGGCTGTAGTGACTTCATGACGCTTGACTCCTTGGCCTGCGCGTCAAGACTAGCGGGTGAACGGAGTTCTGTGCAGGAAAAACTGCAGTCCAACTGGGAGCAAACGTCCAATCATGCGCCTTTTGTGCATTCGCCACGGAACCGGGCCAGACGACGACCGTGTCGTCTCTTGGTGCCACCTGAACGGGGTTACTCCTGATATCCGCCACCCGCACCTAGGACAGGACGCAGGCGACGTGACAGAGGATGTCGCGGGCGTTGTCGTCTATGGCGGCAAGTACAACGCGGACTCGTCCCAAGAAAACCCGTTCTTGCGGGATGAGTACAGGCTCATGCGCGACGCGCTCAAAGCCGAGATCCCGCTTTTGGGTATTTGTCAGGGCGCGCAGATGCTTGCGATGGAGCTCGGGGCCTGGGCTGGGGCACCGGATCATGGTTCGCATGAGTTTGGCTATTACGAGGTCTCCCCAACGGAGGCAGGAAAAGCGTTCTTGCCCGAACCCCATGTGTTTTGTCAGGCCCATTTTCACACCTTTGATATCCCTACAGGCGCCACGCATCTTGCGCGCTCGGACATCTTTGAGAACCAGGCCTTTTCATATGGGAAGGCGGTTGCGCTCCAATACCATGCGGAAAACACAATCGAAGGTTTTCGGCGGTGGCAAAAGGCTTCCTGGAGCTTTGGCAAACCCGGCGCGCAAGATTTTGCGACGCAAGAAGACCAAATGATGTCGCACGATCGCCGCCAAGCAGATTGGTTTTATGACTTCATGGATCGCACATTCGGGGGCCACGAACGCGATGCAAACTGAACCACTCCATCCGCTTTATGGCGCGCGCGTGACTGGAGTAGATCTCAACGATATGTCAGACAGCGCGTTCGCAGACCTTCGCCGGGCGTTTGAAACGCACTCTCTTTTGGTGTTTCCCGCGCAAGCGCTAACGGCTGAGGGTCATGTTGCCCTTGCAAAGCGGTTCGGGCCCATCGAAGACCGTAACTCTGACAGCCTGAAGGCGGATGACAGGTTCAAGATCCCCGAAGTGTCCAACGTCCAGGCAAATGGCAGTGTGACGGGCGAAATGGACCTGCACACGCTCAACCTGAAGGCCAACATGTTGTGGCATGCGGACAGCACGTTTTTGCCAGTGCCTGCGCTCACCAACATCCTCACGGCGCATGTGGTCACCGAAACCGGTGGCGCGACAGAGTTCGCCTCGACCCGTGCTGGTTGGGCCGAGATGCCGCAAACACTCAAAACGCGATTGCAAGACGCCGCCTTTTGGCATCGCTATGCACATTCGCGCGCCCGAATTTCGCCTAAGCTAGCGCAACTGCCGATGTTTCAAAAATGGCCCGATCAGGTGTGGCGCGCCGTTTGGCGCAACCCGACCAATGGGCAGGATGCACTCTACATTGCGAGCCATGCCTTCGCGGTCGAGGGCTTGCCGGGCGACGAAGGGGCGGCGCTAATCGATGAAGCGTTGGCCTTTGTGACCCAAGTGCGGTTCGTCTACGCCCACCATTGGACCCCAGGTGATGTCGTGATTTGGGACCAGCGGGCCGTCTTACACCGGGCGACGCCATGGGATTATTCAAAACCACGTCGACTTTCATCGATTTGTGTAAGCGCAACACCTTCCGACGGGGTTGACGCCATGCGTATGATCGTTTGAACTTCACAACGCAAAAGCCGCGGGTGGGTGAAAGACTGCGGTGAATAATATGCACCTGAAAACCGGGACACTCACCCCGGATACCAACAGAAGAGGGAAAATATGGAATTTCTTACACGCACTGGCAAGCCGCTGCCCAAGGCAGTGGTCGAGTCGGCCTCAAAGATCGGTACGGACGCTGTGTCCCGCCGCGAATTTTTGGCAACGGCTTGCACCTTTGGGGCCACGGCCGCGACAGCCTATGGCATGCTGGGTATGGCCGCGCCAAAACCAGCTCACGCGGCTGCGCACAAGATGGGCGGCACTGTCCGCATCCAATCCGAGGTTCGCGCGCTGAAAGATCCACGCACGTATGACTGGTCCCAGATCGCAAACTTCTCGCGCGGTTGGCTGGAGTACCTGGTGACCTACGAAAACGACGGCTCCTTCCAGCCATCGCTTTTGGAAAGCTGGGAAGTCAATGATGACGCCACTGTGTACACCCTGAACGTCCGCAAAGGCGTTAAGTGGAACAACGGCGACGACTTCACAGCCGAAGACGTGGCGCGCAACATCGCGGGCTGGTGTGAAAAGGGCGTTGAGGGCAACTCGATGGCGGGTCGCTTTGCAACACTGATCGACGGAGACACAGAAAAAGCAATCGAAGGCGCGATTGAGGTTGTCGATACGCACACCGTCAAGCTGAACCTTCCTGCGTCTGACATCTCGCTCATTGCGGGTATGGCGGACTATCCTGCGGCCATCGTCCACAGCTCGCATGATGCCGAAAAGATGATGGAAAACCCAGTTGGTACGGGCCCATACCTGCCAGAAAGCCTGGAAGTTGGCGTCAAATCCGTTCTGGTGCGCAACGAAAACCACACATGGTGGAACGCTGGCAACGGCGCCTACATGGACCGGATCGAGACACTCGATTACGGCACAGACCCAGCCGCTTGGGTTGCGGGTGCGGAAGCTGAAGAGTTCGACATGACCTACTCGGTCGATGGCGACTTCATCGACATCATCTCGTCGTTCGACGGCTGGGTGCAGAACGAAGTGGCGACAGCGTCGACCATCGTCATCCGTCCAAACCAGCTTGCTGAAGTCGATGGCGTGCAGCCTTATGCCGACGCACGCGTGCGCCGTGCGATCACTATGGCTGTGGACAACAACATCCTGCTGGAACTGGGCTATGGTAGCCGCGGCCAAACGGCCGAGAACCACCATGTTGCACCGTTCCATCCGGAATACGCCGAACTGCCTGCGCAAAAGGTCGATCCAGCGGGTGCCAAGGCGCTCATGGAAGAAGCCGGTATGGGCGACTTCGAGCATGAGTTGATCTCCATCGACGACGCATGGCGCAAAGACACGACCGATGCGGTGGCGGCCCAATTGCGGGATGCAGGCATCAACGTGAAGCGGACGGTTCTGCCAGGCTCCACCTTCTGGAACGACTGGGCGAAGTATCCGTTCAGCTCCACCAACTGGAACCACCGTCCGCTGGGCGTCCAAATTTGGGCCCTGGCCTACCGGTCTGGCGAAGCCTGGAACGAGTT
>CAWUIP010000173.1:0-6656 GCA_963922415.1 uncultured Aliishimia sp.
GCGCGCTCTTCGTGGGCTTTGCGGATTGCGGTGCGGATGGCTTCGTTTGTGGTGGCCTCGAGCATGGTGGTCTCCTATGGCATCAGTATCTCTGGTCTGACCCCTATATGCGCCTTTTATTTTCTTCCGACAAACGAGACTTTTCATAGCTTCAGTTAAGTTGTACTTAAGTGACTATGGCAGATCGTTTACCTCCCTTAACGGCCTTGCGCGCTTTCGAAGCCGCCGCGCGCCATATGTCCTTTGCCAAGGCGGCCGAGGAGATCGGCGTCACGCCTGCGGCCCTCAGTTTTCAGATCAAGTCACTTGAGGAGCATTTGGGCGCGCCCGTCTTCCGGCGGCTCAACCGCGCGGTGGAGCTGACTGAGGCGGGGCGCACTTTGGCACCTGGAACGTCGGATGGGTTTGCGGCCCTAAGTGCGGCATGGTCGGCGACGCGCCGCCTGCAGGACACCAGGGGCCTCACCGTGACGGCGGGGCCTGCGTTCACCGCGAAGTGGTTGGCACCACGACTTTACGACTTTGCCCAGG
Organism: uncultured Aliishimia sp.; assembly: GCA_963922415.1. Lineage (GTDB taxonomy): Bacteria > Pseudomonadota > Alphaproteobacteria > Rhodobacterales > Rhodobacteraceae > Aliishimia. The sequence goes on from CAWUIP010000173.1 coordinate 532, forward strand.
CGCATCCCGAGATTGAGCTGCGTTTCTCCGCCTCGCTCAAGCGCATGGATTTTGACCGCGACGGCATCGATGTGGCCATTCGGTTTGGTTATCCCGGGCCGGATCCGGGCCTTTACTCGCTGTCGCTGGCGGACGAATGGGTGACGCCGGTGATGACGCCGGAACTCGCCGCGCGCTACCCAGATCCGCATATGCTTTCAAACGCGGTCTTGATCACCGATCAGTCTATCGACTTTCTGAAACCGCCCAGCGGGTGGCCCGAATGGTGTGCGGCGGCGGGTATCCCGCCCATCCCGGCGAACGGCCCGAAGTTCAGTCAGGCCGATCACGCGGTGGATGCCGCTTTGGCCGGCGTCGGTGTGACGCTGGGACGGCGGGCGCTCGTGATCAAAGACATTATGGATGGACGTTTGGCCGCCCCTTACAAACTCGCGCTGAGTACAGGGGCGCGGTTTCGGTTTCTCTGCCGTGAGGGGGCAGAGGATCGCCCGCAGATCGCGGCCTTTCGCGCCTGGGTTTTGGCTGAGATCGAAAAGGGGCGCGCCACAGCCGAGGCGATGGACGTGCGGACCGTATCGGTTTAGTCTTCGTACTTTTCCAAGAAGTCCTCGACGGGGAGAGACCGGAAGTCGAGCAGCGTTTCGCGCAAGGCCTCATGGCTCCAATCCCACCAGGCGAGCGCGATCATCCGCTCTGCCAAAGTGTCGGGCAGCCTGCGCCGTACGGGTTTGGCAGGCACGCCCGCGACGATGGTGTAGGGGTCCACATCTTTTGTCACGATCGCGCCAGAGGCGACGACCGCGCCGTGGCCCACTGTGACCTCTGGCTTGATCTGGGCCGCGTGCCCGATCCATGTGTCATGCCCGATGCTGGCGCGCCGGGCGCGGCGCTTTTCAAACCACTCTGCATCGTTTTCCGCATCATCCCAATAGCTTGCAGAGCGGTAGAGGAAATGGTGTAGCGATGCGCGATCCAGCGGGTGGTCCGTTGCCCCGACGCGGACCGACGAGGCAATGTTGGCAAACTTGCCGATGGTCGTGTTGGCGAAGTCGCAGCGCTGGGTGCAATAGGAGTAATCCCCGAACTCCGAGTTCAACACCACCGTGCCTTGGCCAATTTCCGTGTATCTTCCAAAGGTCGAGTTTTCGACAAAGCAGGTGTCGTGGATCGTAGGCTCGGGTCCAAGTTTGCTGGCCATGGGGCGTTTCCTTTGCGGTCACATCTTTGCGGCAACCCAAAACAGGCTTGGGCCGCACACGCAACCCTTGACAGACCGCGCGCTCTGTCGTCCATTGGGCAGAAGTGTCCAGAGCGATGGAGCAGCGAGCGATGACGGCGAAAACGGCGGTGATTATTGGCACGGGCGTCATTGGCGGTGCGGTAGCCTATGAAATGGCGAAAGCCGGGTGGGACGTGACCTCGCTCGACCGGAACAAGGCCTCGGGCCATGGGTCCACAGCGGGGTCCTGCGCGATCATTCGGATGCACTATTCGACACTGGAAGGGACGGCCTTTGCGTGGGAAGGGTATCACTATTGGCGTGATTGGAAAGAGTATTTGGACCTGCCCGAGGGGGTGCCGCTGGCGGAGTTTCGCGAGTGCGGTTGCCTCGTGATGAAAACAGACGCCAATGGGCAGATGGCAAAGCATCTGGAGACCTCGCGCGCCTTGGACATCCCTGTTGAAGAGTGGGATGCGGAGCAGATCACTGCGCGGTTGCCAGTGTATGAACTGTCCACGTACGCACCTGCCAAGCGCCAAGACGATGCCGGGTTTGGCGAAAGCACAGGCGGGCAGGTGGAGGGTGCTGTGTTCTGGCCCAATGGCGGCTATGTGAATGATCCAGCACTTTCTGCGCAGAACCTGATTGCCGCGGCGGCTGTGCATGGGGCCAAGACCCGTCTGGGGGTCGAGGTCGTGGACATACTCAAAGAAGGCGGGCGCGCGACGGGGGTTCGGCTGAGCACGGGTGAAGAGATCCTGGCTGATGTGGTCGTCAATGTCGCGGGCCCCGGTTCGGCGGCGGTGAATGCGATGGCGGGGGTGGTCGACGAGATGACGATCCAGACCCGGCCGCTGCGGCAAGAAGTGGTGCATCTACCAAGCCCGGAAGGGTTTGACTTTGAAACCAATGGGATGATCGTGTCTGACAGCGATATCGCGCTTTATTGTCGGCCCGAGCAAGGCAACCACATCCTTGTAGGGTCTGAAGACCCGCCCTGCGACACGCATATCTGGGCTGAGAACGATACCGACTACAACCGGGACTTCACGGACCAGTGGACCACGCAAGCCTTGCGCTATGCACAGCGTGTGCCGTCACTGGGCATCCCTAACCGGACGCGTGGCGTTGTTGACCTTTATGATGCGTCGACGGATTGGATTCCAATTTACGACTGCAGCTCACTCGGCGGGTACTACATGGCATGTGGCACCAGCGGAAACCAGTACAAGAATGCGATGATCGCGGGTAAGATCATGACCGCGCTCATCGACTATTGCGAAGGTGGCGGCGATCATGATGCGGCCCCTTTGGTCTATAAGATGCCCTATACCGGCTACGACCTGGATCTTGGGTTCTTCAGCCGCAAGCGCCCGATCAACGAAGACAGCAGCTTTTCCGTTCTAGGGTGATGCCGGGGCCGCCGCCGACAGGTGTGCAGTTTACCCGTCGATGCGTTTGCCCATAATCGCGATGGATTGCTGATACACTGTCGCCGCGTTCCACTGTTTGATCACGGCGAAGTTGGGCTCGCCTTGCTGATAACCTTTGCCCGGTTTCCAGCCCTTCTTGCGCAGGAAATTGGCTGTCGACGTCAGCGCGTCGGTGAGATTGTAGAAGTCCACGCGACCATCGCCATTCCCGTCCACGCCGTATTTCAGCGCATTGCCGGGCAAAAACTGCGTGTGCCCCAACTCGCCATGTTTGGCGCCCTTTGTGTCGATAGTGATGGCGCGTTGGTCAACCAGCTTGAGAGCGCCGATGGCGTGGGGGCGGAAAAAGTCGGACCGGCGGCAGTCATAGGTCAGTGTGACGATGGCCGACACGACCGAGCTATCGCCCATGAAGCCACCAAAGCCGGTCTCCATCCCGTGGATCGCGATGATGACACCAGCGGGGACGCCGTATTGCCGTTCCAGGGCCGCGTAGAACTCTGCGCTGCGGGCTTTGCGTTTGCGCCCTTGTGCGACGATTGTGTCCGCGCCGCGGATCTGCATGAATTTGTCTAAGGTATAGCGAAAGCTCTTTTGGTTGCGGTCAGCGGAAATTGTGCGTGTGGCATAACTGGCTTGCGATAGGGCCTCCAAACCGCGGCGTTTGACGCCTGCCTTGCGCGCTTCCTTCGCAAAGCCTTGTTTCCAGGCGGAAAACCCCGCGCTGGTGTTGCCGCACGTGGCCGCAACGGCGGCTGCAGGCATCAAGGCCAACACCAAGGCGATGCGGGGAAGAAGAGATGAAACCAACAGATGCATGAATGTGTCTCCCAAATATTGGGATCACTGTGCCATCCGATCGGAGGGGTTCCAAGTGAAGAAATCCATGCTTTTCAGCATGGATGCGCGGTCAAAACGCGGCGCGTTGGCCCAGACTGTTTGACATCAGGCGCAGTCGGGCAGCGACGCGTGCGAAGACGCCGCTGCGCGGAAGCTCAGTCGGGGCGTCGGCCGCGCTTGCATCCGTTTGCGGGAGCGGCGTGGGCGGGGTTGTGATGGCCTCAAACAAAACGTCTTCTTGTGGAGGTTCGGCGAAAGCTGCCCGCTTGCCCGTGGCGACGGGCCGCAAGGGCACGACTTTGTCGCGCGATTTTGGGTTTGCGGGGGCCGCGGTCAGCGATGGCGAGTCTGGGACAGGCAATACGTCTGCGGGGATCGCGGCTTTGGCGTTGTGCGACACTGCAGTCTGATCTGGCCAGAACGACAGGATCAAACGACCGGCAGGGGCAGCCTCGGATGCAGGCTCTTCACGGATATAGAGTGTGATCTTTGGCGATGGTTTCAGCGTCGTGCCATGCTGAAGCGTCCACTTGCCCATGCGATGGGCCTTAATCAAGGTCTTCAGCAAGGACACGGATGTGGCCAGAGGGATGGCGACGGGGATCCCTTCAAGTTCGAGCGCTGGGCCCGAAAGGTGCTGGGGGTTTTTTAAGCGCAAGGCATAGCCGTCGCGGCCAAGCGGGCCTGGCTCCGGCAAGCTTGGAACTGGGTTTAACAGGAGTCCCACGGGCAGGGATTTCCCCGAAAACTCAGCGAGTTCCTCGGGGCAAAACAGACGTTCCGTCGGCCCGAAGTGCATCGCCAGAAGGCCAGGCTGCTGTGCGATGGCTTGAAGGGTGAAATGCAGCGCTTTCAACTTCAGTGTCGCGTCACAAACGGCGGTCTCGCCGAACTCTTGCATGATGAGCCGCGCTTCGGGCGGCAAGGGCGCGTCACCGTCGCCCACCTCGATTTGGACATGCGCTTGGTGACTGTCGACAGCTTGCTGATAATCGAAGCGGCGCAGGTCTGTGATCGGCGCCGAGGCCGCTTGCGCCAGTTTCGGATCGTCCGTCGCGTCATCCGAAAAGCTGATCATGATGTGAAAGCGAGGACAGGACAAAAGCCACCAGTCGGCGTGGCTCAGGGGGCTGATCTGGAGGTGACAATCGGGCTGAGACGCGAGCGCCGCATTCAGATCGGTGAGCAAGTCGCCCATTTTCGGCTGAGGGCGCGCATAAAACAGAGCTGTGGCATCGACGTTAAAGATTGTCTTCTGGGGCATTTCCATCTCACCATTTACTCACCTAGAGCATTTTTCACGGCCAATTGTGGCGGCTCTATGGCGGCCACACGGCTGGGTTGAGGAATCGTCGATTTTTCGCAAATCTTCGTAAATCTCGATGGGTGCGGACGGCGCCGCACCCTACGGGTCGCTGTTTTCGAGGGCGAGCAGGATTTCAACTTCGACTTTTGCCAAGCAAGTTGTGGAGGTGCAGGCGTCAATCTTGCGGGCGGCTTCCGCGGCCAAGTCTGGGCGGCCCGCGCTGCGGGCCTTCGACACAACGCTGATCTTGATACCGTCGCGGCCGAGGTCGGTGAAGGTCTTTGCCTTATTGTCCTGGATGAAGTTGCGCACTTTGGCGGCTTTTGCCGGATCAGTCTTCTCCATCTCGTCCGGGTCAACTTGCCCGGTTGCTTGTAGAGCTGCGAAGGCCGGGCCGAGTCGGTCGCCGAAAACAAAGAAAGCGCCGGCGGCCAGAACCACCAGAACCAGAAACACAGCCATACCCTTTAACAGGAAAAACACAGGACCCCAGTCTGAACCGCCGCCGCCTGCGCGGCGCGGACCGTCGGGGCCCGGCGCAGATCCTGGGGGTGGGGTTATGTCTGCGCCGCCGCGTGCCGCTTGCGACTGTTCGAGCCGCGCCAGCCGCTCTTGAAAGGATTTTTGCCCGTCGCTCTGCGTCATTGCTGCTTATCCTCTGCCCGTCCAAGTGGCGTATTCAACTAAAGAGTGCCGTCTTAATGCGGCGAAAGTTGGGGCCAGGTTTGGAAAATCTTAGGGCAGGTGCAGTGGGCAGACAGGTAAAACGAATTGGGAAAACGTATTGGGGAAACGAAAAGGGCGCCCTGTTGGGGCGCCCTGATCACGTAGACTGTGGAGCCGCTTAGCAGCTGTAGTACATGCCGTACTCAACTGGGTGCGGCGTGTGTTCGAAGGTTTCGATCTCTTCCATTTTCAGGTCGATATAGCCTTCGATCTGGTCTTTGGTGAAGACGTCGCCCGCCAGCAGGAAGTCCATGTCGTCCTGCAACGCGCCGATGGCTTCACGCAAGCTGCCGCAGACCGTTGGGATGCCTTCCAGCTCTTCTGGGGGCAGGTCATATAGGTCTTTGTCGTAGGATGGACCTGGATCGATCTTGTTCATGATCCCGTCAAGGCCAGCCATCAAGAGGGCCGCGAAGCACAGATATGGGTTTGCCGATGGATCGGGGAAGCGGGCTTCGACGCGCTTGGCTTTGGGGCTTTCGGTCCATGGGATCCGGATGCAGCCCGAGCGGTTGCGCGCGGAATATGTCCGCAGAACAGGCGCTTCAAAACCCGGGATCAAACGCTTGTAAGAGTTTGTCGACGGGTTGGTGAAAGC
>CAWUIP010000174.1:0-6593 GCA_963922415.1 uncultured Aliishimia sp.
GGATCTTTACATCAACTCTCGCGTCGGTGCTGTGGGAAATGGGCTGCATGAACGAAAGTAGGTTGGATGGCGGCGCGGTTTTATCTCATTACAGGGTGTTCGGGCGGGGGGAAGTCGACCTTGCTGGCGGCTTTGGCCAAAGCGGGGTTTGCGACGGTACCCGAGCCGGGGCGGCGGATTGTGGCGGAGGAACTGGCGGGAAAGGGGGCGGCTTTGCCGTGGGTCGATCCTGTGGCTTTTGCTCAGCGAGCGCTGCGCATGGCGCGCGAGGACTTGGACCAGGCGCGCGCACGGTCAGGGCCGGTGTTCTTTGATCGCGGGCTTTTGGATGCCGCCGTTGCGCTGCACCATCTGCAGGGTGTGCCGGTCTCGGACACGCTCGGTCCGACATTTCCCTATGCCACCCCCGTAATCTTCGCCCCGCCTTGGCACGAGATCTTTGAACAAGACGCCGCGCGGCGTCACGGATTTGACGACGCGCTCGCAGAGGCGCGCCGCATCCGCGTGGCCTGCGACACGCTGGGTCTGCCGGTTCATACCTTGGCCAAAGCCCCGGTTGCGGCGCGCGTGTCCGAAGTCCTGACCTTGCTGGAACGGCACTAAGGCTAGGGCGGACTGCCGTTATGTTTCGGTTTCCCCGATCACGAGGTTTGCACCGTCCGTCGCCTCGCCCATGAGGGTGAAGAACGATCCCGATACCGCTTCGGCATGTTCAGTCGCGGCCTCTACGCCCGCGACGCCGACACCCGCTGCGGCGATCAACAAGGCCAAATCAGTCACAATCGGAATGATCGTTGTCGCCTTCTTGACCCCGCTGCTGACCAAATCGCTCAGCTCGTTCAACTTGGTGCGAAAGCGCCCGAACATTGTTTGGAAGGACCGAACTTTTTCAGCAGTTTTTGTGATTTCCTCCAGAAGCGCGGTCGCTTGTTTGCCCGCCTCGCTGATGGACCTATCGAAGCTCTGAAGCTCGTTGCCGCTAACTTTCAAAATGCGCGCGATCTGCGCGCGTTCCTTGGCGTTCTCGGCGATGGCTTCCTCGACCTTGGCGTGCAGCTTTCGGTTGATTTCCATCTTGGCCGCGACGCGCATTTCTAATTCTTCGAACTTCGCGGTTACCGTAGGCAGCGTTTCGACCACCGGGACCACGGTGACGGCATGCAAAATCGCGGTGCCCACCTCTTGCGCGCCGGTGTGGCCCTTTTCGTACCGTTTGGCGAGGTTCTCCAGGTCGGACCTGAGCGAGCCGGACAGGGTTTCGATCGCCTCCCATTGCAGATGCGCATTCTTCAAAAGCGACATAGAGCTGCGAATGATGGTGATCGATGCAAAAACGACGCCTGCAGCGGCAACTGGCCCGGCAATCGTTGGCGCTGTCACGAACCCGCCGGTCACGCCGCCAATTATACCGAGTATGCCTACGACAATACCCAAGACGGGCAATCCGATCCGCAGAACTTTCTTCAAGGGCCGCCATTTGAGGTTATTGCGGCGATGCACGACCTGCGCCCAACGCATCTCGACATATGTGTCCATGTCTTCACGCATCTTTTGGCTGATATCTGCGATGATCGGCTGAAGCTGCGTGTTGATGTGCTGTTGCAGCAAAAACTCAACGTGGTCAGAGGCATCGGACTCCGTATCGAAATTCTGATCTGACGCCTCTTGCTGTGCGCGTTCGGTGGCCTCCTGCATGCTGGCCACGATCCGGTCTTTGGCCAGGGTTGCCGACAATCGAAACACCTCTTCGACCTCGTCCACCATGGCCGCGGGGGTGATGAAGTCTTTGTCTTCTTCGAGAAGAGTGAGGAACTTATCCTCTAACACCAAGCTGATGGGTGCGTCGGCAATTGTCAGAAATTTCAGCGCGTTGCCAAGTTCTTGGCGGATGGCGGTGCCGAAGTCGCGTTCCCACACAACAACGGCTTTGCCTTGCGCGATATCGGCAAGCTCGGCGCTGCTGGATTGATATTGCAGCATCTTCACTTCGTGCATCAGCGCGGCGAAGCGCTTGCGCATCTCAGCCTCGATCTCTTTAATCTGGGCGCGGGCCTCGTCATAACGCAGCCGCGATTCCGGAATGCTGTTGATGCGTTTTCCGAAGTCAACATAGATCTCCATCACCGCTTTCGCGAACGGGTCTTTGCGGTCGCTCAAGATATCTTGCCGAGATGCGGCGGTGAGGGCAGCAAGCTGCGACATGTATTTGTGGCGCTCAAGTTGCGCCAATTGTTTGCGCGTATGGATCGCCTCGTCGGCACGGTGACGTGTGTTCTGGCGCTGGCGCCTCAGTCGTTTGTGCAACACGTGCCGGCGTTCCCCAACGGCCTTTGGGTCTGCGTATCGCTTCTTGTCGTCGATGTACTTTGCAATGAAGTTGCGCTGCTTGTCGGTGAGTTTCCGAGGCGCCATTTGTTCTCTCGTATGCCGTTTCTTTATTGAGCCTACCGAGCGGGCGCGGTTGCGTCTACTTTTGTCGTCGCATCAAGTGGTTGGTCTTTATTGTGTCGCAAGCGCCGCTTTGCGGATTTGCATCGGCGCCATGCCGTAATGTCCCGAGATGGCGCGGCTGAGCGCTTCGGTCGACCCGTACCCATATTTGGCCGCGACCGTTTGGATGCGCGCGCCCCGGCTGATGTCTTGTTTGGCCAAGACCAGCCGCCAGCGTCGGAGATAGGACAAGGGCGTGTCGCCGACCTTGGCGCGGAAGATCTCGCCAAAACGACTGACCGACAGCCCAGCTTCTTGTGCCAGACTTTCGGTTGACCACGCGCGCCCGGGGGCGTCGTGCATCGCAACAATCGCGCGGCTGAGACGTGGGTCCGAAAGGCCGCCCAGAAGGCCCGGGGCGACCCCGCCTGCTTCGATCTGCCGTCGCATCAGCCGCACAATCAAAACCTCGCAAAGGCGGCTCAGGACCGACGCGACACCGCAGCGCGCGCCGGATTGCTCGGCACACAGGAGGTCGGCCAGAACGCGGCACTCTGGATCGGTTTCGAGATCTTGGATCACTTGGTCGGGCAACGCCATCAACATTGGGTTTTCCGGCCCGCCCCAGTCTACCCGCGCGCTGAACAGAACAACCGCATCGCGGGGAACCTTCGGCAGGGAAACTGCACTAAACCATAACGCATCAGGGTCGTGATGCCCCGGCTTGGCCAGCACGAGTAAATTGGCCTCTGCTGGAGGCGACGGCACCACTTCCAGCGCGAAGTGCGACATCAAAGCTGACAAGCGATCTATGTGTTCCGGCATTAGGATCATCTTTTTCGACAAAAATTGATCTGAGAATAGCCCATATGTCTGTCAGACGCCAGCTTGCTAAAAGGAGATGCTCAAATGCTGATGCCGCGCCAGAAGACGCCTGACTTGAAACTGCCCACCTTGTCTCATGGAGATTTCGATCTGTCGAATGACGGATCCGAACGCGGGACAGTCGTGTGCTTTTACCGCGGTCTGCACTGCCCGATCTGCGCCACCTACTTGACCGAGCTGGAAAAAACGACGCCCAGCTTTGCGGAACGTGGTGTGAAAACCATTGCCGTCAGCAGCGACGGGCAAGAGCGCGCGCAAGCCATGGCCGAGAAGATCAACGCCTCCAACTTGCGGATTGCCTACGATCTGCCGCTCGACGTCGCGAAAGAATGGGGGCTCTACATCTCCACCTCGCGCGGGAAAACGTCGATCGGCATCGAAGAGCCTGCGCTTTTCTCGGAACCGGGTCTGTTCATGATGACACCGCAGCAGACGCTTTACTACGGATCTGTCCAGACTATGCCGTTCGTACGCCCACATTTCTCGGAGTTGTCCGGTGCGCTCGACTTCGCGATTGCCAACGATTACCCGGCGCGCGGCGAATACCAAGGGGCTGTCTAATCTGCCTGGCGTGCCTGCCGCGTTTCACGTCGCTGCAGGCATGCCGTCTCTGCGAATCAGCGTCTGCGCTGCGCGAAACAGCGTCGCTCTTGCTGGGGAAAACGCCCGTTCGATGCTGCAATAATCCTCTGACCGGGGCGATTGACGTCGAAAATACGCGCGTCACGGCTGGCATACGCTTCCGATTTGATGTCTTTCTTCCTATAGTCTCGGGATAGAACGAAGGCCGCCCCACTGGCGGAACGGGAGGAAAATCATGATCCGCTCTGAATTGATCCAACGGATCGCAGACGAAAATCCCCATCTGTATCAGAGAGATGTCGAGCGCATCGTCAACACGATCTTTGAAGAGGTGACCGATGCGATGTCGCGTGGGGATCGGGTGGAGCTGCGTGGCTTTGGCGCGTTCTCGGTCAAACAGCGCGACGCGCGCACCGGTCGCAACCCGCGCACAGGCGAAAGCGTCGCAGTTGAAGAAAAGCATGTTCCGTTCTTTAAGACCGGTAAACTTCTGAGAGATCGGCTCAACGGGAAATCGTAGCATGCGGTATATTCGCTTTTTGATCTTGGCCGCATTTGGCCTGGCGCTTGTCGTCGTATCGGTGGCCAACTTAGGCTACGTCGAGGTGAAGCTGGTGCCCGAGATTATCTCTGGCGATGTGGGAGTTGACCCACGGATCCAGCTGCCGTTGTTTGTCGTGATCCTGGGCAGTATCGTTGTCGGCATTATTGTCGGCTTTGCTTGGGAGTGGTTGCGCGAAACGGGCCACCGCCGGCATGAAGCGCAGCTAGAGCGGGAATGTCGTAAGCTGAACCGCGAGATCAAAAAGCTGAAGTCCGAAAAGAATGAGGGCAAGGACGAAGTGCTTGCCATTCTGGACGAGGCGGTCTGAGCCGACCTTATGCCATCAACCGCTGTGAAAATTTGCGGGCTGCGTCACCCGCGGGATATTGCCGTCGCTGCGGATGCGGGCGCGCGCTATATCGGGTTCGTGTTTTTCCCCAAGTCGCCACGCTACGTCAGTGTCGGCGAGGCGCAGGCGTTGGCGTTGGGGGTGCCTCCGGGTGTCGCAAAGGTCGCCTTGGTGGTGGATGCCGATGATGCAACGCTGGACGAGATCACAACGCATGTCCCGCTCGACTTTCTGCAGCTTCAGGGCAATGAGACGCCCGAGCGCGTGGCGGAGGTCAAAGCGCGCTATGGTCTGCCGGTGATGAAAGCGGTGGGCCTGGCAGACGAAGAAGATCTGGCCAAGCTTGACGCATACGAGCCTGTCGCGGACCAGATTTTGGTCGATGCGAAACCGCCGAAGAACAGCGATATTCCCGGTGGCAACGGGCTCAGCTTCGACTGGCGGCTGGTCGCGGGGCGCACGTGGCAAAAACCTTGGCTGTTGGCAGGGGGGTTGACAGCCGACACAGTGGCGACCGCCATTGCGGCCACGGGCGCGCGGCAGGTCGATGTGTCCAGTGGGGTAGAGCGGGTTCGGGGCGAGAAAGATCCCAATCTGATCCGCGCCTTTTTGCAGGCAGCCCAGGCGCAAAAATAGCCGGGCTTGATCCCCGCGCGGACTTCCCGCAGATTGTTACCGATAACATCGCGGAGTTCCCCTCGTTTGACCCAACCATCCAAACCGCCCTCGACCGTGACCATGCGCGATGTGGCGCGTGTGGCGGGTGTCTCGCGGATGACGGTGTCGCGGGCGCTGCGGGCGGACAGCCCGGTTAGCCAGGAAACACGTGATAAGATTCTGAAAGTGGTCCGGGACATGAATTATGTCCCCGATCAAATGGCCGGCAGCCTGACGACCAAACGGTCCGGCTTTGTGGCGGTCTTGGTGCCGTCGCTCAACAACCTGCACTTCGCGGAAACGGTGCAGGCCTTGACCGAAGAGTTGGAGGAAATTGGCCAGCAGATCTTGCTTGGGCACACGGACTATTCGGCCGAGCGGGAAGAGCTTTTGGTCGAAACCATGCTGCGCCGTCGGCCGGAAGCAATCGTGCTGTCCTATGATGGTCACTCAGAGCGCACTGTGCAGCTTTTGAAAGATGCGCATGTGCCCGTGGTCGAGTTGTGGGAGCGGCCCGAGGACCCCATTGACCACACAATTGGGTTTTCGAACCGCGAAGCGGCAGCCAAGATGACGCAAGGCTTAATCGAACGCGGATACCGGAACATCGCCTTTCTGGGTGAAGCCGAAGACGACTGGACCCGGGGGGCTGCGCGGCGCGCCGGGTTTAGCGACGCGATGGCGGGTGCGGGTCTTTCCGCGCATCGTGTGGTGCGCTACGGCAAGCCGCCCCTGACGATTGAAGCAGGCGCGCGGGCGGTGACGGATGTTTTGGGGCAGTTTGACGACGTCGACTGCATCTTCTGCGTCTCGGATGTTGCGGCCTTCGGCGTTTTGTCGACGCTGCGGGCAAAAGGCATCCGTGTGCCGGAAGACATCGGTGTTGCCGGGTTCGGGAACTTTGAAATCTCGCGCTTTTCAACGCCCACGATTTCGACAATTAAGGTGGATCCTCAACGGATTGGCCAAACAACGGGCCAGTTGATCGCCCGTCTTTTGGCAGCGGGCGAGGAGGCCGACGCAGCCCCGCAGCACGTTAAGGTGGCCGCTGAACTCCAGTTCCGCGACAGCACCCGCTAGCACGCACTTCCCGAAATTTGATCAAACCACTTGTGTTACCGGTCACATCTGCTATTGTGACCGGTA
>CAWUIP010000175.1:0-6591 GCA_963922415.1 uncultured Aliishimia sp.
GCGCACCTTTTGGGCGCCAAGGACCCGGTGATGTACCGTCTGGTGCCCGCTTTGGTGGGCCAGATGGGGGCGGCATACCCCGAGCTGGGGCAGGCGCAGGCATTGATCACGGAAACGCTGGAGTTGGAAGAAAACCGGTTCAAACAAACGCTGGACCGGGGCTTGCGGCTTTTGGAAGACGAGGTGGCAAAGCTGGCGGACGGGGCGAGCTTGCCAGGCGATGCGGCGTTTAAGCTCTATGACACCTACGGCTTCCCGCTGGATCTGACGCAAGACGCGCTGCGCGAGCAGGGACGCGGCGTGGACACCGATGGGTTCGAGGCTGCGATGGCCGAACAAAAGGCCAAAGCGCGCGCGGCGTGGTCCGGTTCGGGCGCGGCTGCGGATGAAAGCGTGTGGTTTGACATCGTAGACGCGCACGGTGTGACGGACTTCTTGGGCTACGAGACCGAGACGGCCGAGGGGCAGATCGTGGGCCTGGTCCAAGACGGCGCGCAGGTCGACAGCGCGGCTGTTGGGTCAGCGGTGCAGATCGCGCTCAACCAGACGCCGTTCTATGCAGAAAGCGGCGGCCAGGTTGGCGACACGGGCGTGATCAAGACCGAAGGCGGCGTGGCCAAGGTGATGGACACCCGCAAGATGGCGGGCGTCTTCGTCCATATGGCCGAGGTGACCGAGGGCACGCTGACCACCGGCGAGGGGGCGCAGCTTATTGTCGATCCGGATCGGCGCGGCGCGATCCGCGCCAATCACTCGGCCACGCACCTGCTGCACGAGGCGTTGCGGGGGGCTTTGGGCGATCACGTGGCGCAGCGCGGCTCACTCAACGCGCCGGATCGGCTGCGGTTCGATTTCAGTCATGCCAAAGCGATGAGCCTAGAGGAACTGGCGCAGGTCGAGGCCGAGGTGAATGCCTATATCCGTCAAAACTCTGCTGTTGAGACGCGGATCATGACCCCGGACGATGCGCGCGGCATCGGGGCGCAGGCGCTTTTTGGCGAGAAATACGGCGACGAGGTGCGCGTTGTGTCGATGGGCACGGAGCCGGCCTCGGGCAAGGGGCTGGGCGGTGACACATATTCGCTGGAACTCTGTGGCGGGACGCATGTGGCCCGCACCGGCGACATTGGCGCCTTCGTGTCCCTGGGCGACAGCGCGTCGTCGGCGGGCGTGCGGCGGATCGAGGCGCTGACCGGTCAGGCGGCGATGGACTATCTGCGCGCCCAGGATCACTTGCTGGCGCAAACCGCGTTGGAGCTGAAGGCGCAAGCCGCCGATGTGCCGACCCGTGTGAAGGCGCTGCTGGACGAGCGTAAGAAGCTCGAAAACGAGGTTGCACAACTGCGCCGCGAGGTCGCCATGGGCGGCGGCGGTGCCGCGCCGGACGCCAAGGAGATCGCGGGGCTGAAGTTCGTGGCCAAAGTCGTGAGCGGCGTCACGGGCAAGGATCTGCCGCCGCTGATTGACGAGCATAAGGCGCAGATGGGCAGCGGTGCGGTTCTGTTGATCGCCGAAGCCGATGGCAAAGTCGCCGTGGCCGCAGGCGTGACCCCGGATGCGACCGACCGTGTCAGCGCGGTGGATTTGGTGAAGGCCGCTGTGGTCGAGCTTGGCGGCAAGGGCGGCGGCGGTCGCCCGGATATGGCGCAAGGCGGCGCGAAAGATGCGGCAAATGCGGACGCGGCGATCGCAGCCGCCGAAGCCGTTTTGGGAGGATAGAAGATGGGCGCACTTTGGATTGCACGGGTCGATGTGACCGATGCAGAGGGCTACGGGAAGTATATCGAGGTCGCCTCGGTCGTGATCCCAGATCACGGAGGCGAGTTCATCGCGCGCGGCGGCCGCGTTGTGCAGCTTGAAGGGCAGGGGCGCGCCCGCAATGTGGTCGCGCGCTTTCCCACCGTGGAAGCCGCAGAGGCCGCCTATAACGATCCGCGCTACCAAAAGGCGCTGGAATGGGCGCTGGCCTCGGCCACACGCGAGGTGATGGTGGTCGAGACCTCAGACTAAGAAGTCTCGACCGTCCCCGGCGTTTAACCCGCCAAAGCCTTGTTCAGGTTTTCATCGATCGTTTCGAGAAAGCCCATTGTGGTCAGCCACCCTTGGTTTGGCCCGACCAACAGCGCGAGGTCCTTGGTCATCGACCCGGATTCAACAGTGTCCACCACAACTTTTTCCAACGTCGTTGCGAAGGTCATGAGCGGCTGGTTGTCGTCCAGTTTGGCGCGGTGCTTCAACCCGCCAGTCCACGCATAGATTGACGCGATGGAATTGGTAGACGTCGCCTCACCGGCCTGGTGCTGGCGGTAGTGGCGCGTGACGGTGCCATGCGCGGCCTCGGATTCCACGATCTTGCCGTCCGGTGTCATCAGTTGCGATGCCATCATCCCCAGGGACCCAAACCCTTGCGCGACCGTGTCTGACTGCACATCGCCATCGTAGTTTTTGCACGCCCAGACAAAGCCGCCATTCCACTTCATCGCGCAGGCGACCATGTCGTCGATCAACCGGTGTTCATACCAGATCTTCTTCTCCTTAAACTGGTCTTCGAATTCCTCTTCGAAGACCTGCTGGAAGAGTTCGAGGAACCGACCGTCATATTGTTTCAGGATGGTGTTCTTGGTCGATAGATACACCGGCCACCCCAGGCTGAGCCCGTAGTTGAACGACGCGCGCGCAAAGTCGCGGATCGAGTCGTCAAGGTTGTACATCGACATAAACACACCAGCGGCAGGCGCGTCGTAAACCTCATGCTCAATCTCGGTGCCATCTGCGCCGGTGAACTTCATCGTGAGCTTGCCAGGGCCGGGAAACTTCATGTCTGTGGCGCGGTACTGGTCGCCAAACGCGTGCCGCCCAATCACGATGGGCCGGGTCCAGCCGGGCACGAGGCGGGGGACGTTCTTGCAGATGATCGGCTGGCGAAAGACCACGCCGCCCAGGATGTTCCGGATCGTTCCATTGGGCGAGCGCCACATCTTCTTGAGACCAAATTCTTCGACCCGCGCTTCATCTGGCGTGATCGTCGCGCATTTGACCGCCACGCCGACCTCTTTGGTCTTTTCCGCCGCGTCGATGGTGATTTGATCATCCGTCGCGTCGCGGCTTTCGATACCCAGATCGTAATACAAGAGATCGACATCCAAATAAGGAAGGATCAGCTTTTCCTTGATGAAGTCCCACATGATGCGGGTCATCTCATCCCCGTCCATATCGACGATTGGATTATCCACCTTGATCTTGGTCATGGGCGCGTCTCACTTTTGTTGCACTGGCTCCGGCTCATTTCGCTATACGCGGCTTGGGTAAACGAGGTCTACAGCCAGTGTCGCGCAAAGTGCCGCAGTTGGTATACTTTTGTATGCATTGACTTGATTTTGACCCTCCGGTACCTCCAACAGCAACCGAAGCGACCCCGGCCAACGCGGGTCCTATCCGCATTTCATTGGAGGAAGCGCCCATGTCCGATACGCCCGACATCATCTATACCAAAGTTGACGAAGCCCCCGAACTGGCGAGCGCGTCCTTCCTGCCGATCATCCGTAAATTCGCAGAGGCCGCAGGCATCTCGGTTGGGGTCAAAGACATCTCGCTGGCCGGGCGCATTATCGCGACGTTTCCAGAGTATCTTGATGCCGACAAGCGGATTTCGGACGATCTGGCCGAGTTGGGCCAACTGGTCAAAACGCCCGAAGCGAATGTGATCAAACTTCCCAATATCTCGGCCTCGGTCCCGCAACTTGTTGCAGCCATCGAAGAGCTGCAAGCCAAGGGCTACGCGCTGCCGGACTACCCCGAAGAGCCAAGCACGGATGAGGAAAAATCCGTGCGCGCGCGCTATGACGCGATCAAGGGCTCTGCGGTGAACCCGGTCTTGCGCGAGGGCAATTCGGATCGTCGCTCGGCGCGTGCAGTGAAGTCCTTTGCCCAGTCAAACCCGCATTCGATGGGCACGTGGGACGCGGCCAGCAAGACCAAAGTCTCGTCCATGTCGGGGAACGACTTCTTTGCAAACGAAAAATCCGCCACCATCACGGCGGCCCAGGCGGGCGATGCCCGGATTGAGTTTGTGGGCGAAGACGGCACAACGGTACTGAAAGACAGCTTCCCGCTGGAAGAAGGCACTGTGGCAGACGCGACTTTCATGAGCGTTGCAGCCTTGTTGGAGTTTCTGGCGGCGGCGATTGAGGACACCAAGGCCGATGGCACGATGTTCTCACTCCATATGAAGGCCACGATGATGAAGGTCTCGGACCCGATCATCTTTGGCTATGCGGTCAAAGCCTGGCTGGCGCCGGTGTTTGCGCAGTTCGGCGATAAGTTAGAGGCCCTGGGCGTGAACCCAAATTCCGGCATGGGCGACCTGTTGGAGCGCGTGGCGGGCGATGCCGAGATCATGGCGGCCATCGCCGCGCTCGCAGCAGACCGGCCCTCCATGTATATGGTTGACAGCGATAAGGGCATCACAAACCTGCACGTACCTTCGGACGTGATCATCGATGCCTCTATGCCTGCTGTGATCCGCGCGGGCGGCAAAGGGTGGGATGAAAGCGGCGCCAAAGGCGACACCAATTGCGTGATCCCTGATCGCTGCTATGCGCCGGTCTATGACGAGACCATCAATTTCTTCAAAGCCAATGGGGCCTTGAACCCGGCGACGGCTGGTGCTGTGGCCAATGTGGGTTTGATGGCGCAAAAGGCGGAAGAGTACGGCTCGCACCCCACGACATTCGAAGCGCCCGGCGCGGGGTTCATCCGCATCGTGCTGGCAGATGGTGAGATCTTGCACGAACATGAAGTGGCCGCAGGGGACATTTGGCGGGCGTGCACCGTCAAGAAAGCACCGATTGAGAACTGGATTGGTCTGGCACTGGATCGGCAACGCTTGACCGGGTCCGAAGCGATCTTTTGGCTGAACGCGGATCGCGCCCATGATGCAGAGTTAATCAAATACGTGAAGCCTGCGCTGGAAGCCGCTGGCGTTGCGGATAAATTCATGATCATGGCGCCGCGCGAAGCGACACGGCAGTCGCTGGAAACGATCACGGCAGGCAACGACTCTATCGCGATCACCGGCAACGTTTTGCGCGACTATCTGACCGATCTGTTCCCGATCCTGGAACTTGGCACCTCGGCCAAGATGCTGTCCATTGTGAAGCTGATGCAGGGCGGTGGCCTTTTCGAGACCGGCGCGGGCGGGTCGGCGCCCAAGCACGTGCAGCAGCTTCATGCCGAGAACCATCTGCGCTGGGACTCGATGGGTGAGTTCTGCGCCTTGGGCGAGTCGCTGAACTTCCTTGGCGACGCGCGGGGTAATGCAAAGGCCTCTGTTCTGGGCGCCGCTGCCGAGGCCGCGACGCAAGGCATTCTGGACAACAACCGCTCACCCTCCCGGAAGGCAGGCGAGCCCGACAACCGCCACAGCCACTACTGGTTCGCGCGCTACTGGGCCGAAGCGTTGGCGGCGCAATCAGATGATGCGGATCTTGCAGCCCATTTTGCGCCCATCGCCGCAGCTTTGGCAGACGGTGAAGCGGCAATCTTGTCCGAACTGGGGGCAGCATCTGGAGCTGCGGCGGACACGGGCGGCTATTACATGAATGATGATGCGAAAGCCGCCGCCGTCATGCGGTCGAGCGCGACGCTGAATGCGATCATCGGCTGACACAAAAAACGGGCACCTGTCTTCGGGTGCCCGTCGCCTCTGCCAGCTAAAAACCTTAGCTTTCTGAAGGGTTTGCCGCGCGGTGTTCTTTTAGCTTTGTCTGCAAGAAGCTCCGCCCGGCCCGCTCGGCCATACGTGTGCGGACCGCTGTCAAAAACGCTTCTTCCAAGGTTTGGGACGACGCGCCCAAAACTTGTGCCACTTCCATAAAGAGCCGGTCGTTGCCAACTTCGCCCTGAACGGTCAAGCATTCCTCGGCCAGTTTGTTGGCCATTTGCTGAACGGCAGGGTCCGACATCAGCGCGTGGTCTCCGTAAGGCGGCGTTTCACGTAGTCGGTCGTTGTGTCGATCAGCGTGTCCATGTGCGGCTCGTCAAAGAAGTGGCCCGCGCCTTCGACTTCTTCATGGGTGATCGTGATGCCCTTTTGCTCGTGGAGCTTGTTGACCAACGAAACGGTATCAGCAGGCGGGGCCACGCGGTCAGCCGCGCCATTGATGATCAGACCAGAGGATGGGCAGGGCGCCAGAAAGCTAAAATCATACATATTCGCCGGCGGCGAGACCGAGATGAACCCAGTGATCTCGGGCCGCCGCATCAAAAGCTGCATGCCGATCCACGCGCCAAAGGAAAATCCGGCCACCCAGCAATGCTTTGAGTTGTTGTTCATCGATTGCAGGTAGTCGAGGGCCGAGGCCGCATCTGACAGCTCGCCAATGCCCTGATCGTATTCGCCTTGGCTGCGCCCCACACCGCGGAAATTGAACCGCAGCACCGTGAAGCCCATATTGTAGAACGCGTAGTGGAGGTTGTAGACAACCTTGTGATTCATCGTCCCGCCAAATTGCGGATGCGGGTGCAGAACGATGGCGATGGGGGCGTCACGGTCGGGTTGCGGATGATAGCGGCCTTCGAGGCGGCCTTCTG
>CAWUIP010000176.1:0-6555 GCA_963922415.1 uncultured Aliishimia sp.
GCTTGATGAGCCGTCGCGAATTCATGGGCAAAGCCGCCGCACTGGGCGTCAGCGCTGCGGTCGCCAGCTCGGTCTGGACACAATCTGTGGAAGCGGCCCCCGTCACGGGCGGCACGTTCAAGATGGGTGTTCAAGGGGGCGAGTCCACCAACAGCCAGGACCCAGCCACATGGGCCTCCGATGTGCCAATTGCGGGCGGACGCTGCTGGGGCGAGACGCTTGTGGAAGTTGCCCCCGACGGCTCTGTCGAAGGATTTGTCGCCGAAAGTTGGGAAGGCTCTTCTGACGCGAAAACGTGGCGCTTCAAAGTGCGCCAAGGCATCGAATTCTCCAACGGCAAGTCGGTGACGGCCGAAGACGTGATGGCGACAATTGCGCGCCACTCGGATGAAGAATCGAAGTCAGGCGCATTGGGCATCGTAAAGGGCATCGAAAGCATGCGCACCGATGGCGATGTGTTTGAACTAACACTGGCTGTTGGCAATGCAGACCTGCCTTATCTGATGTCGGATTACCACTTGGTGATTCAACCCGACGGCGGCGTCGACAATCCCGCCGGCGCAATTTCGACCGGGGCGTACACGCTGGCGTCAGACGAGCCCGGCGTGCGCATGACCTTCGCCCGCAACCCCAACTATTGGGGCGGCGGCCAAGACACCGTGGCGCATTACGACGCGGTCGAGGTGATCACGCTGAACGATGCCACGGCCCGCACCGCGGCGCTGCAATCTGGCCAAGTCGACGCCATCAACCGGGTCGAGCCAAAGATTGCCAAGCTTCTGGACCGCGCGCCAACGCTCAACGTCGTCTCCACCTCTGGGCGCGGCCACTACGTGTTCATCATGCACATCGACACCGCGCCCTTCGACAACGCAGAGCTGCGCCTGGCGTTGAAATACGCGCTGAACCGCCAAGAGATGGTCGACAAAATCCTGCAGGGCTTTGGATCTGTGGGCAACGATATGCCGATCAACGCGGCCTATCCGCTCTTTGACGACACAATCCCGCAGCGCGCGTTTGATCTGGCCAAAGCGGCAGAGCACTACAAAAAGTCTGGCCATGATGGCTCGCCGATCATTCTGCGGACCGCCGATGGCGCCTTCCCCGGGGCCGTGGACGCAGCTGCACTCTTCCAGCAGTCCTGCCAAGCTGCGGGCATCCCGCTGGAGATCAAGCGCGAACCAAACGATGGCTACTGGTCCGAGGTTTGGAACGTGCAACCCTTCTGCTGCTCCTACTGGGGCGGTCGTCCTGTGCAAGACCAGATGTACACCACAGCCTATCTGTCGACCGCAGACTGGAACGACACCCGCTGGAAAGTGCCTGCCTTCGACGAGATGCTGCTGGCCGCACGTGCCGAGTTGGACGAAGCCAAGCGCAAAGAAATCTACTCCAACATGGGGCGGATGTTGCGCGACGAGGGCGGCCTGATCGTGCCAATGTTCAACGACTTTGTGGACGCGGTCTCTTCCAAGGTTCAGAATTGGACGACCGATCCAAATGGCGGCATGATGAACTGGTACGCTTACAAAAAGACCTGGAAAGCGTAAGCGGACCCCATGCATCCGATCTTAAAACTGGTTGCCCAGCGCTTAGCGCTGGGTCTCCTGCTGCTTCTCGCCGCCTCTGCGCTGATCTTTGGCTTAACCGAAATTCTGCCAGGGGACGCGGCGCAGGCCATTCTTGGTCAGTCTGCGACACCCGAAAGCCTCGCCAACCTGCGCGAAGAAATGGGCCTCAACCGGCCCGCGCTGACCCGCTATTTCGAGTGGCTGGGCGGCATCGTGACCTTCGACATGGGCAATGCGCTGACCAATAAGCTGCCCATCGCAGATCAGATCGCCAACCGCATGTCGAACACGCTCTTTTTGGCGTTCTGGGCCGCGCTGATCTCGGTGCCGCTGGCGATCCTTCTGGGTCTTATCGCCGTGCGCTACCAGAACCGCTGGCCCGACAAGATCATTTCCGGCGTAACGCTTGCGAGCATCTCGCTGCCCGAATTCATGATCGCCTATATCCTGATCTTCTACTTCGCGGTGAAGCTCTTTTGGGCGCCGTCCTTCGCCTCGATCAACTCCGACATGACGCTTCTTGAACAACTCCACGCGATCTCACTGCCGGTCGCCGTGCTGACGCTTGTCGTCCTTGCCCATATGATGCGCATGACGCGTGCGGCGATCCTAAACGTGATGCAGTCCGCCTATATTGAGACGGCGGAGTTGAAGGGTCTCAACACCTTCACCGTCATCTATCGCCACGCCTTCCCCAACGCGATTGCACCCATCGTGACGGTGGTCATGATCAACCTTGCCTACCTCGTCGTGGGCGTCGTGGTGGTCGAGGTCGTCTTTGCCTATCCGGGCATGGGCCAATACTTGGTGGACGCGGTGGTTAAACGCGATGTGCCTGTGGTGCTGGCTTGCGGTGTGATTTTCGCAGCCGTCTATATCATCCTCAACATCATCGCCGACGTGGTCAGCATCCTTGCAAACCCACGCCTGCGGCACCCGAAGTGAGGAGACTGGCATGCTAAAGAACATCCCCCTCTCCGCACTCATCGGCCTTTCGCTCACAGCCGTTTACTTCCTGGCCGCGATCTTCGCACCACTGATTGCACCCTACGGCATGTCAGAAGTTGCCGGCGACGTGTGGGAGCCCTCTTCCGCCAAGTTCTGGCTGGGCACTGACCAAATCGGACGGGACCTGCTGACGCGCATGATCTACGGCGGGCGCACCACGATCTTCATCGCGACAGCCGCGACCATCGTCAGCTTCGTCACAGGCTCTGTCCTGGGCTTTCTGGCAGCGGTCAGCGGCGGCTGGTTCGACCAAGTGCTGTCACGCTTTGTGGACCTGATGATGTCGATCCCATCGCTGATCCTGGCCCTCGTGATCCTGTCCTCGATCGAGGCCACAGTGCTGACGCTCATCATCCTTATGGGCCTCTTGGACGCCACCCGCGTCTACCGCCTCGCCCGCGCTGTCGCGGTCGACATCTCGGTCATGGACTACGTCGAAGCCGCCCGCCTCAGGGGCGAAAAGCTGGGCTGGATCATCTTCCGCGAAATCCTGCCGAACGCGCTCTCCCCCCTGGTGGCCGAAATGGGCCTGCGCTTCATCTTCATGGTGCTCTTCATCTCGACCCTGTCCTTCCTGGGCATCGGCGTGCAACCCCCGCTCGCCGATTGGGGCGGCATCGTGAAAGAGAACAAAGAAGGGATCAACTTCGGCATCGGCGCGGCCCTTTACCCCGCCATCGCCATCGCGACCCTGTCGATCTCGGTCAACTTGGTGGCGGACTGGGTTCTGAACCGCACCACCTCCCTCAAAGGAGGCCGCGGATAATGCGCACACACCCTACCTTCATTGTTCCCAAAATACTCAAATCCGAAGGAGGCCAAACATGACCGACCCACTGGTCAAAGTCCGCGGTCTCAAAATCGGCGCCACGGTCTATCCCCCCGGCGAAAAACCCCACGACATCGAAATCGTGCACGGTGTCGACTTCGATCTGGAAGCCGGCAAAGTGCTGGGTCTCATCGGCGAGTCCGGGGCGGGCAAATCCACGATCGGTCTGGCGTCCATGTCCTATGGACGGGGCGGCGTGAAAATCACAGGTGGCGAGGTCTGGGTCAACGGGCGCGACATCCTGCAGGCGAGCCTTGGGGACATCCGAAAGCTGCGCGGCGGCGAGGTGACCTATGTCAGCCAATCCGCTGCCGCCTCTTTCAACCCCGCCAAACAGATCATGGAACAAGTGACCGAGGCTGCGATCCGCCACGGCAAGTTCTCAAAGAAAGAGGCCGAGGCCCGCGCGGTCACACTCTTCCGGAAACTCGGCCTGCCCGACCCGGACAATATCGGCAAACGCTACCCCCACCAGGTCTCGGGCGGCCAGCTCCAGCGCTGCATGACCGCCCTCGCGCTCTGCCCTGAACCCGATCTCGTAGTCTTCGACGAACCCACCACGGCCCTCGACGTGACCACGCAAATCGACGTGTTGGCCGCAATCAAAGAGGCGATCCGCGACACGGGCGTGGCCGCCATATACATCACGCATGACCTCGCCGTCGTCGCGCAGGTCAGTGACGACATCATGGTCCTTCGCATGGGCAACACAGTCGAATACGGATCAACAGACCAAATCATCAACGCGCCCAAAGAAGAGTACACGCAAGCGCTGGTCTCTGTCCGCTCCATCGACCACCCGGAAAAAGAGCCGCACGGCGATCCGGTCCTGCAAGTGCGCAACATCACCGCGCGCTACAAGGGCACCAATTTCGATGTTCTGAAGAATGTCAGCGTCGATTTGTATCCCGGGCAAACCCTGGCGGTTGTTGGTGAAAGCGGCTCTGGCAAATCAACCCTCGCCCGCGTGATCACCGGGCTCTTACCGCCGCGCTCGGGCGAGATCCTCTTTGACGGTCACGCGCTGACACCCGATCAACCGTCCCGCCCGATCGAGGATCTGCGCGAATTGCAGATGATCTACCAGATGGCGGATGTCGCGATGAACCCGCGCCAAACAGTGGGCACGATCATTGGGCGGCCTTTGGAGTTTTACTTCGGCCTCAAGGGCGAAGAGAAACGCAAGCGCACGCAAGAGCTTCTCGACGAGATCGAAATGGGCGACGGTTTCATCGACCGCTACCCAGCCGAGCTTTCGGGCGGGCAAAAACAGCGGGTCTGCATCGCGCGCGCTTTGGCGGCGAAGCCGAAGCTGATCATCTGTGACGAGGTCACCTCGGCCCTGGACCCGCTGGTGGCGGATGGGATTTTGAAGCTGCTTTTGGAACTGCAGGCGCAAGAGGGCGTGGCGTATCTGTTCATCACGCATGACTTGGCGACGGTCAAAGCCATCTCAGACTCCATCGCAGTGATGTATCAGGGCAGCGTGCAACGCTATGGGTCAAAGACCGATGTCCTGACCCCACCCTTTGACGACTACACGGATCTGCTCTTGAGTTCCGTGCCCGAGATGAAACTGGGTTGGCTGGAACATGTACTCGCGACGCGGAAAATGGAAAGTGCCGGGAACTAAGGCGCACTCGGAAACTTTCAAAGTTTCCGGGCCGCTTTCTTCAAAAGAAAGCGGGGCCTGATGGCGGGGTATGACTACATTGTGGTGGGATCCGGCTCGGCAGGGGGCTTTGTCACATGGAAACTCTCCGAAAACCCAGATGCGCGCATTCTTCTCCTTGAAGCAGGCCCAACAGACCGCCATTGGACCACACGCATCCCGGCAGCGGCGCGCTACACCTTTGAAAGTTCGCAACACAATTGGCTCTTTCAGGGCGAGCCTGAGCCGCATCTCGATGGGCGCCGCCTCGACCAGCCGCGCGGCAAGGTGATCGGCGGCTCGTCCTCGCTCAACGGAATGGTTTGGGTGCGCGGGCATCCGGCGGACTACGACGACTGGGTGGCCGCCGGGGCGGACGGCTGGTCATGGGACGACGTCCTGCCGCATTACAAGGCCATCGAAACCTATTCCGATGCAGAGGCCGAGACGCGCGGGCACGCAGGCCCTGTCGAGGTGCAAAGGCTGACAGACAACCACCCCATCGAGGACGCCTTTGTGGCGGCTGGAGCGGAAGCCGGGCACGCAGTGCCGGCAGACTACAACTCCGGCCAAGGCCAGGAGGGCGTCACCGTCTTTGACGCAAACACCGCGCGGGGCTGGCGCTCGGGCACCGCGCGCGCCTGTGTGTGGCCTGCCGCCAAACGACCCAATGTGACCGTCTTAACCGGTGCGCAGGTGATGAGGATCAACTTTGAGGGGACCCGCGCCGTTTCAGTCACCTATCGCCGCGACAATCATGTCGAGACGGTGCACGCAGATGCAGAAATCGTCCTAAGTGCCGGCGCTTTCCAAACACCCCAAGTGTTGATGCTGTCGGGCATCGGTCCTGCCGACCATCTAAACGAGCACGGGCTGCCCGTTCTTGTTGGAAACGACGCGGTCGGCGCGAATCTTCAAGACCACCTGGAATGCCACATCAAATTCCACTGCCCCCATCGCGGCATGACCAAAAACAAGCTGGTCGCGCCGCACCGGATCGCGTTGGCAGGGATCGAATGGGCGCTCTTTCGCACGGGGCCCGCCTCGACTGTGCACAGCCGCACGGGCGCGTTCTTTCGATCCTCGCCAGACCAAGCGCAGCCCGACATTCAGTTCCACTTCTGGCCCTACTTCATGGATGGCTGGTCACCGCCGCCCGACCGCGATGGGTTCTGCTTTGATGTGGGTCCCACCAAGTCCGAAAGCCGGGGCCGCGTTTGGCTGGGCTCTGCCAATCCCTTCGCTGCCCCCAAAATGGTCCTCAACGGCCTCTCAACCGAAAAGGATCGTACGGATTTCCGAAAGGCCATCGCCATCGCACGAGAGATTTGTGCGCAGCCATCCTTCGATTTCTGTCGCGGTGCCGAGATGTCGCCCGGCGCGGACATCACCTCCGACGCCGACCTGGACGCCTATGTTCGGCAAAACGCCAATTCGGCCTACCACCCCTGCGGCACGGCAGCCATGGGGACGGTTTGCGATGCAGAAGGCCGCGT
>CAWUIP010000177.1:0-6505 GCA_963922415.1 uncultured Aliishimia sp.
GCCCACCGCCAAAGGCATAAGCGTCGCGTAAGTCGACCTCGACCACTTCCATGCCAAGCTTGTCCATCTGCTCCGCCTGGTAGACCTCAGACTTTTCGACACAGACGGTTTTGGGGTCAAGAACGAGGACATTCATCGACAGCCACACCGAGGAATAGCACAGCGGCGGCGGTGCGTTATGCGCAGGTTGGGCCGCGTCCAAAATCTCCCACCCGTTGCGTTCAAACATGTCACGCTGATCTTCGGGCAGACGACGCTGGGGGTTGTTGAGGATCAAACCAGGCCGCAGCGGCGTGAAGGTCGCGTCGATGTGAATGGGGTACGGATCGCCCGGGAAGTTCACCGCGTGCACGCGGTGATCGGAAAAGTGCCGCCGCAGCCACTCGATGCCCTTGAGATTGGTCGTGAACCCATGTTGGACCACAAGATCACGCCCAAACCGCAGCACATCTGCGGCGTCGAAAAGGGGCTCTTCTTCCGTGGTGACAAAGAACTTTTCAGCCGCCCATTGCAGGCGCTTTTCCACGCCGATCTTTTCGCTCAGGTAGTCCGGGTGGTAATCGGCATCCGTGAGGCGCGGCTTGGGCGCCGCCTCGTGCCGGAAATTGGGATCCTCCTCCCAATATTGCTGCATCAGCGGGCGATAGTTCAGATATTCGAACCAACGGCACCGATACGACATCGTCGCTTCAAGCATCTCGTGCCCAACGGTCAAGAGCACGTCGCGCGGCGGCATGCAGCCGAATTGGCTCTCGGTATGAAAGTCCGGCGTTGTCGCGGATTTCGAGTGATCAATGGACGTGGGGCGATCCACCCGAATGCCGCGCGCTTGCAACTGGGCCGCAAACCCATCCAGAAGCTCATTCGCGCGGTCAATCGTCTCTTGCGGGCGTCTCCCCCATTGGCCGCGCATGTCGCTGTCTTCGGGCACTTTGGCGTCCAGCGCAGGCTCTTCCGGCGGGATGTGACAATCATCCGCACGGCCCACGATCACGTGGCGCAAAGTGTCCCACTCGTTCCAGCTTTTGACTTGCGTTTTGTCGGGTGACCATGCGTCCATGTTTCGTTTTCCTTCTTGTTCCGGCGCGGACGAAACAGGGAAAGCGGCAAAGCCGCAAGCGCGAAACCGCCTCGCCAAGGCGCAAGGACGACCTAATTTTCAGCCTATGACAAACTACATCACATTCGAGGCCGCGATAGAGCCGATGGAATGGGGCGACAGCACTTATACCGTGCTGCGCCTACCGCCTGAGATCGCCGCGGCGTTGGCACCGGCCAAACGGGTCGAGGGCGAGTTTGGCGATCACCCGGTCAACCTTGCCATCACGCGCGCTCCGGTCATCGACGATCCGTTTCTTTGGACCGGCAAGACACTGCTGAACCGGACCGGGCTGCGCCCCGGCGAGGTCTTTGAGGCACGATTGCGCCCGGCTGACCCCACAGCGGTGGATGTGCCCGCCGATGTAACACGCGCCATCCGGTCGAGCGGGGCCACCGATGCCTGGGATGCGCTGACGCCGGGCAAGCAACGCAGCTTGCTCTATCCGATCGAAACCGCCAAAAGGGCCGAAACGCGCGCCAAGCGCATCACCAAGCTCGTCACATCGCTTCTATGACCCGCATTCCAGCTGCACCGCTTCTTCTTGGCCTCGCCGGGCTGATCCCATTTCTGTGGGGTGCGGCCACCGTTCTGGTGCCGGACCTGCAATCCTGGGGCGCTGCCAACCTTGGGCCCCGCTTTGTCGGGCCGTATGTGCAGCTTTTCTATGGCTCTGTGATCCTAAGCTTTATGTCCGGTGTGCTGTGGGGGTTTGCCACCAAGGCAACCGGCGCGCAGGCGGGTGTGGGCTACGCCTTGTCGGTTATCCCCGCCCTTTGGGCCTTCTTCATGACCGGCGGCGGCCCTGTTAGCGCGGGGGCAAACCTGATCGTGGGATTTCTTGGGCTGCTTTTGCTGGATTTTGCCTTTGACCGATGGAGGCTGACCCCGTCATGGTGGATGCCGCTGAGGCTTCTTTTGACGGCCATCGTCGTGGCCTGCTTGGCTGTGGGAGTATTGCTGTGACAGATCGCGAAACGCTCGACGTTTATGACGCTAAGGCGCAGGAATACGACACCTGCTTTTGCGCGGGCGCGGGCCCGGGTGAGCAATTGCAAAGTTTTCTGGACCACGTGCCAGCGGGCTCTGACCTGTTGGATCTCGGCTGCGGGCCGGGCCGGTCTGCCGAAAAGATGGCCGCTGCGGGCCACCGCGTTATCGCCACAGACGCCAGCGCCGAAATGGTCAAGCTCGCCGCTACGCGCGCGGGCGTTACAGCGCGCCAAGAGGTCTTCGATGACCTCACAGCGGTGGATGCGTTCGACGGGATCTGGGCCAACTTCTCGCTCCTACACGCGGATGAGGCCGACCTGCCTCGATACCTGGCCGCCATCGCTGCAGCCTTGCGCCAGGGCGGGATCTTCCACATCGGCATGAAAATCGGCGACGGCATGCACCGCGACGGCATCGGTCGGCGCTACACCTACGTGACCGAGACAGGGCTGAAGGACGCGCTCGCGGCCATCGGGCTCCAGCCCTTCGCGGAATGGACGGGTGAGGACAAGGGCCTTGCTGGGACCGTTGATCCCTGGATCGTGCTCCAGGCACGCAAAATTGGCTGAGCTTTTCGCCTATACCGATGGGGCCTGTTCCGGCAATCCGGGGCCCGGCGGCTGGGGCGTGCTGTTGCGCGCGATGGAGGGTGAGACGCTGGTGAAAGAGCGGGAACTGTCGGGCGGCGCCGCTGAGACCACCAACAATCAAATGGAATTGATGGCGGCGATCATGGCGCTGGAGACACTGGAGCGCGCGACCGATATCACCATCGTCACAGACAGCAATTACGTCAAGAACGGGATCACTTCGTGGATCCATGGCTGGAAACGTAACGGCTGGAAAACAGCTTCCAAAAAGCCAGTGGCCAATGCAGAACTGTGGCAAAGGCTCGACGCCGCGCAGGCGCGCCACCAGGTCGACTGGCGCTGGGTCAAAGGGCATGCGGGCCATGCCGAAAACGAACGCGCAGATGAACTGGCGCGTGCTGGGATGGCTCCGTTCAAGGACTAAAAAGCCTGCTACTTGCGCAGTTGCTGCCAAAGGTAGATGACAAGCATCGCGCCCAAAACGGCCCCCAGTAGCCCGCCCAAAAACCCAAGCATTCCAGCAATGACGCGCAACACGATCCCGCCGATCAGCGCTCCGACGATACCGATCACAATCGTAGTGATCAGGTCAGTTTCAACGCGCATGATCTTGGACGCGACTAGGCCCGAAGCCGCGCCAAGGATGACAAGCCATATGACCCACATATGCTATTTCCTCCAATGTGTGGGCACGATGATCAGCGCGCCGACAGACGCCAAAATCGCGTTCCAGCCTGGGCGCGCAAAGCCCAAGCCGAACATGATCGACACGAAGTAAAACACAAACGCACCACCCACGCAGATGATGATGTTTTGCAAGACGCCATTATGCGTGAAGCCAGAGCGTTCAGAGACATATCCGATGATGCCCGCGATCACGACGGTTCCGATCAGCGTTGGAAACATGTCTAAAGCCTCTCGCCCGGGCCGATACCAGCCCCCCGCAGGAACTCTGCCGCGTCTTGCGCGGCTTTGCCAGCCTTTTGCACGCGCGTGAGGCGAATTGCGCCGTCTCCACAGGCGACGCGCAACTGATCATCCAGCACCACGCCCGGCGCGCCCGCGCCATCCTCCACGCGGCTGCCCAAAAGCTTGAGCCGCGCGCCGTTCCAATCGACCCATGCGCCAGGAAAGGGCGACAGCCCGCGAATTTGGCGGTCAATCTCGATGGCAGGACGGCTCCAATCGATCTGTGCCTCGGTCTTGTCGATCTTCGCGGCGTATGTCACGCCTGTGTCCGTTTGATCCTCTGGTGTAAGGCTATCAATCTGCGACAGTGCATCGACCACGGCCTGGGCGCCGATCACGCTCAACCGATCATGCAGTGCGCCAGTTGTTTCTTCCGCGCCAATCTTGGTGCTACGGCGCAACAGAACGGGTCCGGTATCAAGCCCAGCCTCCATCTGCATGATGCAAACGCCCGTCTCGGCATCGCCAGCCATAATCGCGCGGTGTATCGGGGCCGCTCCGCGCCACCTGGGCAAGAGCGAGGCGTGAATGTTAAGGCATCCAAGGCGCGGCGCATCCAAAACCGCCTGCGGCAAGATCAGACCATAGGCGACGACGACAGCGATATCGGCCCCCAGCGCGGTAAAAGCGCCCTGCGCGTCGGCGCCTTTCAGTGAGGTCGGATGCCGGACCGGCAGCCCAAGCGCCTCTGCCCGCACTTGAACCGGGCTGGGCCGGTCCTTTTTGCCGCGCCCGGCAGGCCGGGGCGGTTGCGAATAGACGCATAAGATCTCGTGCCCCGCTGCGATCAGGGCGTCCAGCGCAGGCACGGAAAACTCCGGCGTTCCCATAAAGATGAGTTTCACAAACGCTCCTTCAGCGCGCGCCTAGCCTTGCGCCTTTTTCGCCTTGCGCAACAGCATGTCGCGCTTGGTCTTGGAGAGGCGGTCAAAATACATCTTGCCCGCCAAGTGATCTATCTGATGTTGAACGCTGGTGGCTTCAAGGTCCTCGAAGTCGCGCCGCATCACCACGCCATCGGCATTCAGAAACCGCACCGCAACTTTGCGCGGCCGCACGAGCCGGGCAGAGACCCCCGGCAAACACGGTGAAGCCTCGTCATGCGCGCGCGTCTCGGGCACCGCGTCAATCACCTCGGGGTTCGCCATCAAGATCCGGCGCGAGCGATCTGGCGTCACATCAACGACGGCGAGCCGCAGCATCACGCCGATCTGGTTGGCCGCAAGACCAATGCCCGGCATCGCATCCATCGTGTCGACCATATCGGCCCAGATCGCGCTGATCTCATCCGTGATCTCGCCCACATCAGCAGCCGCCGTCCGCAGCCGCTTGTCAGGCCAACGCAGGATCGGGCGGATGGTCATTGGATTGCAAAATAGGCGGCTTCCGCCTCGGCACGGGCCGTGGGCGACAACCGGTCAAAGGTCACGATCCCATCCAGATGATCCATCTCGTGTTGAATGCACAGAGCCGCAAAGCCTTCAAACCGGTCCAATCGCGTGGCCTGGTCAAGACCGGTCCACATCAACTCCACCCAATTGGGTCGGGCCATATCCGTGGTGATCCCTGGAATGGACAGACAGCCTTCGGTCTGCGTTTTCTTGGTGAACCCGGCCTCTGTGATCTCAGGATTAACAAACACCTGCGGGCGCCGCGTGCCGTCTTTCCATGTGATGTCCATGACAAACACACGGCGCATGACGCCGATTTGGGGTGCCGCAAGTCCGCGGCCTTGCGCGGCATACATCGTCTCCAACATATCGTCGGTGAGCGCGGCGGTTTCTTCGGTAATCGCGCCAACGGGCGCGCAAATCCGCGACAACCTTGGATCAGGCCACCGCAATATGTCTTTCACGCTCATGCTCGGGCGCGTTCCTTCTTTAGTTTGACCATCTTTCGGGTGATCATTTGACGTTTGAGCGGCTTGAGATAGTCAATGAACAGCTTTCCGTCCAAGTGGTCAATCTCATGTTGCACACAGGTGGCCCAAAGACCGCTGAACCCTTCGCGCTGCAGATTTCCATCAAGATCCAGCCACTCCACATCAACTTCGGCGGGCCGCGTGACATCCGCGAACTGATCCGGGATCGACAGGCAGCCTTCTTCATAGGTGCTGATCTCGTCCGAGGCGGACACAACCCGAGGGTTCAACATGACCAAAGGCCGGGCAGGCTCTTCGTCCTGCTTGTGGCAATCCAGCGCAATGATCCGCTGCAACACGGAAACCTGGGGCCCGGCAAGACCGATCCCCGGCGCGGCATACATGGTCTCAAGCAGATCCTTGCCCAATTGACGCAATGCGTCCGAACTGTCTGCAACAGCTTCGGCCTGCTTTTTCAAACGCGGATCCGGATGTAACAAGATATTCAATCGCATGGGCCGAAAACTAACGGCACCTGGCGCGAGGTTCAATGCGACTTGCACCCGCCTTGCGGAACGTTACCTTGCACAGGACTTGACCAGGAGCATCTTATGAATATCGATCCCCGTTTTGATCCCATTATCGACCGCCGTGGCACCCATTGCGCGAAGTGGGACAAGATGGAGGCCCTGTTTGGTGTCTCCCCGGACGACGGGTTGGCGATGTGGGTGGCGGACATGGACTTCAAGCCGCCGCAGATCGTGTTGGACGCCGTTCAGGCGCAGCTTGATCACGGGGTGCTTGGCTATTTCGGCGATGACAGTAAGTACACCGCCGCGATCCAATGGTGGATGCAAGAGCGGCACGGCTGGGATCTGGACGCAGGCGACATCTTCACCACGCATGGTCTGGTCAACGGCACGGCGCTCTGTGTCGACACTTGGACCGAGCCGGGCGATGCGGTGGTGCTTTTTACGCCAGTCTACCATGCCT
>CAWUIP010000178.1:0-6454 GCA_963922415.1 uncultured Aliishimia sp.
GCCAGCAAGACCACTGCGGCCCCACGCGCACCTGCCGCGCAGCCAAGGACCTCCGCAACGCCGACACCATCGCCGCGACGCAGTCTAAGCGGCAGTACGGGTGTTGGCGTGTTTCGCTAGGACGCATGATGTCGACATGACCCTGCCTTTCCAGTACCGACCGCCCGTTGGCGAGAATGGCGCGTTGGAAGAGCGGCCACATCACGACGTCCACACTTTGAACAGTCTGTTTGAACACCCGTTTGCGAATGGTCTGATCGACGCGGACACAGACATTCAAATCATTTGCGCCAGCAGTTAGTGGGTCTTGGCAAAACGCTGAGCCCAGCAGGGACATGCACGAGACAGAGGCACGATGCGAACAATCGTTTTCGATCTGACAGAGGTCTTTAGAGCCTCAACTGGCAAGATGCGGTACTACGGTATCGTCCGCGTCGTCGCAGAGATTGCGATGC
The DNA here is from genome assembly GCA_963922415.1 of uncultured Aliishimia sp. Lineage (GTDB taxonomy): Bacteria > Pseudomonadota > Alphaproteobacteria > Rhodobacterales > Rhodobacteraceae > Aliishimia. The sequence continues at coordinate 456 of CAWUIP010000178.1, forward strand.
AGTTTGTTCAGCGTGGCGACGACGTCACGTTCGCCTACTATTCGTATCATCATCGCGCATTGATCGAAGTGAACCCAAGCCAAAAACCGAATGGTGAAGTGGATCTCGATGTCCCACACGGCATCAAGGAGTATCGCATCCGACCCCGTCACGCGCACACGCCGCAGGTTCGGAAAATCGCGATTGAACTGTTGAACAAGTTCCTGCGGCGGCGGAATGCCTCGGCTTGGAAGGCCGCAAACATCTCGGTGGCGCCGCTGTCCGTCTGCAACCCGGTGATTGTAACAGCATCGCGCCCTAAGCTGATTGTCGATCTAATGGACGCTTTGAACGCACGCGGACAGGACTATGACCTGATCCCGATTCTGCACGATATGATCCCGTTGCACAAACAGTTCGAGCATAAGTCTGCGGACTTTCCGGAAAAATTTTTGTACGATAATAAAAGGGTTATCGCACGTGCGCGCGAGTTGGTGACGGTATCCGCGTTCACGCGCGACGACGTTCTGACGTTCGCAAAAGACGGACGCCTTCCCGCACCTCCAAAGATTTCTGCAGTTCCGCTGGTTCACCAGTGCCCGCCCAGCGACGAACCAGCTTCTGGTCGCCTTCCAGAGCAACCCTACTTCCTGACCGTCGGAGCTACGCTTGGTCGAAAAAACCTGGAAGCGTCATTTGAAGCTCTGCGCCACCTCACATCACGCGGCGGCGTCGTTCCAAAACTCGTGATTGCTGGGGCTGTGCGGAAGTCGACCGCACGCAAGCTGCGGAGCTCACAGTTTGACGCTTTTCGCGATCGAATTGAGTTCTACCCGAGCCCCAGCCAAGCAGACCTTATCGCGCTTTATGAAAACGCACTCGCCGTCGTGATGGCAAGCCGCATGGAGGGTTGGGGATTACCTGCTGGCGAAAGTCTTTGGTGTGGCACGCCCGTGATCTGTTCAACGGCGCCCGTCTTTCGTGAAGTCTGTGGGGATCTCGGTCTCTACTTCGAACCCGATGATGCCAGCGCCTTGGCGGACCATTTGGAGCGTCTGATGCAAGACACTGCATTCCGTACCGACCTGAAAGCCAAAATCGCAGCAGCGCGCGGTTCCTTGCGCACGTGGTCTGACGTGGCGACCGATCTAGCGCATGTCCTAAAGGTCGCAGAGCTAAGCAAGGCATAACGACGACGCCTAGCTCCGCGCGATGAGTTGGTAACCAGGTGCAGCGAACGCTTCCACTGTTGTAATCGGGGCGTCCTCGCACCACGTCGTCCGTTCGATGACGAAAAGCGCATTACCAACGGATGTGGATAACAGCTCTGCAGTTTCAGCATCGGCCTGTTTCGCAGAAAAACGCACATCCAATCGGCTGTACGGGCGGTTATGCACCAACCATTCATTTGCGCTCTGACAGGACAGATCAACGTCCAGAATACCGGGCGTTGCGGCCACATCCACCCAGCGGTCTTCGAATATATAGGGAAGAGTGTCGGACAAGTGCAAAGCTTTGATGCGTATCATGTCCCGCGAACGGTGCACGCCAAACTTTGCCATGATCGGTAATGGCGCGCGCGTGCGCGAAACTGAAATCAATTGGTATCCGTAGATCCCGCCGCGGTGTTCAATCTCGCGGCGCGTAATCGGAATATCGAGCGTTGTTCGTGTGACGGGATCGGTTCTGACATGCGTCCCACCTTTGCGTCGACGCTCGACCAAGCCGGCCAGCGACAAATCCTGCATTGCACGGTGCACTGTCGCGCGTGCGCACCCGAACTCCGCCGCCAGATCCAAGTCGCGCGGCAGCTTGTCGCCAGGCGCATAGTCCCGATCCAAGATGCGCGCGCGTATGACATCGCGAACATCTGTCCAGGCCAGTCGGGTTTGCTCGGTCACAACGCAGCCTCGAGAGATCGCAACGCATCCATGTAATCGGCAAAAATTGGTGCGCGATGGATGTGCTGGCCATCTTTAACGACATGCCGCCCAGCGCTCCAAACCTCTTGGATACATGCCTGAGCGTGACCACCAAAGACTGCGCGATCCAAAAGCACGTCGCCAGTCGCGCGGCCCAACCAGGGGCTGTCTGCTTCTAACCCCATGAGATCCGCCCAAGCTCCAACCGCAATCTGCCCATTGTCGCGCGCGGACGCTGTCGCGCCTCCACGCGCTGCCGCCTCGAAAAGTACCCGTCCCGTCGAACGGTCTTGTGTTGCCAGTGCCGCACGCGAGCGGTCGCGCAGACGCTGCGAGTACTCCAGTGTTTTGAGTTCTTCAAACAGGCTCACATGGATATTCGAGTCTGTCCCAATTCCAAACACGCCCTCTTCACCAACGAATTGCGTCGCCCGAAAGATGCCGTCACCCAGGCTATGCTCGGTGATTGGACACAGACCCGCCACCGCGCCGCTGCGAGCGAGGCGTTTCGTTTCGGCCTCCGTCATCTGCGTACAATGGATCAAGCACCAGCGTGCATCGACGTTTAGCGCCCCCAACACCCATTCGACAGGGCGCGCACCAAGATGGGATTGAACCTCTTCCACTTCGGCTACTTGCTCGGCCACGTGCATGTGGATTGGGCCCGTAGGATTGTTCGCGAGCACCTCCTCCAATCCACTGCCACCGACCGCGCGCAGCGAATGCGGCGCAGTGCCAAGCGTGTAGTCAGCGCAGCTGGATCGAAGACTTTGACGAATGGCACTGTGAAGGGACAAAAACCTATCGGGATCATTGCCAAAACGGGTTTGCCCACCTTTCAACGCGCGACCGTCGCAGCCCCCGAACTGGTAAAAAACGGGTAGCAACGTCAACCCGATGCCACAGCGCGCAGCCGCCGAAATGATCCGGTCCGACATTTCCGCAATGTTGTCGTAGGGCACGCCACCAACGTCGTGGTGCAAGTAGTGAAATTCAGCAACAGCGCCATAACCAGCCTCCAGCATTTCTGTGAATGCTTGCGCTGCGATCGCTTCGACATGGTCTGGCGTGAGCCGATCTAAAAACGCGTACATCATCTGGCGCCATGTCCAAAAACTGTCGGTCGGATCTGGACCGCGGGTCTCTGTCAGACCTGACATAGCACGCTGAAACGTGTGGCTGTGCAGGTTCGTTGGCGCAGGCAGCAACACGTCCACACGGCTTTCAGACGGCTGTGTGATGTTCCCAACCGAAGCAATCCGCCCGTCGCGAGCCACCAGCACCTGGACATCCGTTTGCCAGCCATGCGGCAGAAGCGCCTCTTTGGCATGAATAACCTGCAAACGCAGTACTCCGTTGACAATTTTAAGTACATACATGTTAGAATTAAATGCGATTTAACTCAAGGGCTGCAAATGTCCAAACGCTACATCTTAACGGGGATTACTGCGGCCACGATGACTGGCAATGGCGTGGGCTACGGGCTCATTCCAGACGCAGCTATCGCCGTGGACGGCGCGTCACTCGCCTGGGTTGGGGCCAAACGTGATGTTCCGACACATGTGTCGGGTTTCGAACAAAAGGATATGGGCGGGCGGCTCGTCACCCCAGCCTTGATCGATTGCCACACGCATGTGGTCCATGGCGGCGACCGTGCGCGCGAGTTTGAGTTGCGGTTGGAAGGCGCCAGCTATGAAGAGATCGCGCGCGCGGGCGGCGGGATCGTCTCTACGGTCGCGGCGACGCGCGGTGCGAGCCATGCCGACCTTGTGCAAAGCGCGCTGCCTCGCATCGACGCCTTGATCACCGAAGGCGTATCCACGGTCGAGATCAAGTCAGGCTACGGCCTGGACCAAGAGACCGAGTTGAAAATGCTGCGTGTGGCCAGAGAGTTGGGTCAAGCGCGCCCCATCCGTGTGCGGACCAGCTTTCTTGGCGCCCATGCAGTTCCGACCGGCATGGATGCCGACACTTACATCGACGATGTATGCCTTCCGACACTGCGCGCGGCACATGCAGAGGGGCTGGTGGATGCAGTTGATGGGTTTTGCGAAGGCATTGCCTTTGACACGCAGCAAATCGCCCGCGTCTTTGACACAGCCCAAGACCTGTGCCTGCCCGTCAAACTCCATGCGGAGCAACTCAGCCATCTCGGCGGTGCTGCCTTAGCCGCCCGGTACGGCGCGATGTCTGCGGATCACGTTGAATACGCGACAGACGCAGACGCACAGGCGCTTGCAGACGCGGGCACGGTCGCCGTGCTGCTGCCGGGGGCCTATTACACGCTACGCGAAACCCAGCAGCCACCTGTCGCAGCGTTTCGCGACCACGGCGTGTCGATGGCCGTTGCCACGGACTGGAACCCCGGGTCATCACCTTTGGGCTCGCTGCTGTTGGCCATGAACATGGCCTGCACGCTCTTTCGTCTCACGCCCGCCGAGGCGTTGGCAGGCACCACGCGGCACGCGGCTCAGGCGCTTGGTCTTGCAGATTGCGGGCAAATCGCGCGCGGGTATCGCGCGGATCTCGCCATTTGGGACGTGTCAGACCCGGCAGAACTGTCATACCGCATCGGTCAGAACCCACTTTACGAACGCATTTATGGAGGTTCGACATGGTCCTTCGCTTGACACCCGGTGCCACGTCACTTGCCAACTTGGAGGAGATTTGGCGCTCTGACACGGCGGTGGAACTGGACCCTGCGGCGCGCGGCGGCATCGACGCCTCGGCAGCGGTAGTGGAGACGGCCGCGCAGGGCGGCGACCCGGTCTATGGCGTCAACACAGGCTTTGGCAAACTGGCCTCTGTCCGAATTGAGCCGGCAGACACCGCCACGCTGCAACGCAACCTGGTGCTGTCCCATTGCTGCGGTGTGGGCGACGCGCTTGCGCCCGCGACGGTTCGGCTGATGATGGCGCTCAAGCTTTTGTCTTTGGGGCGCGGCGCGTCCGGTGTGCGCTGGCAGGTCTGCATCCTAATCCAAGAGATGCTCAATGCAGGCGTTCTCCCCGTGATCCCCACCCAAGGTTCGGTCGGTGCATCCGGCGATCTGGCCCCGCTTGCTCATATGGCGGCAGTTCTTATCGGTGAAGGGCGCGCGGTCTTTCAGGGCGTCGAGATGACAGGAGCAGAAGCCCTTGCAAAGGCGGGGCTGACCCCCGTGACACTGGGCCCGAAGGAAGGGCTGGCCTTGATCAACGGCACGCAATTCTCGACAGGTGCCGCGTTGGCTGGGCTGTTTTCCGCTTGGCGCGCGACGCGTGCTGCCATCGTCACCTCAGCGCTGTCGACCGATGCGATCATGGGCTCTACAGCGCCCCTCAACGCCGCCATCCACACATTGCGGGGGCACCAGGGTCAAATCGACGTGGCACAGGCCATGAGCGACCTCTTGGCGGGCAGTCAGATCCGCGAAAGCCACCGCGACGGCGACACCCGCGTGCAGGACCCCTACTGCATCCGGTGCCAACCCCAGGTGACAGGCGCCGCCATCGACCTTCTGCGCTTCGCCGGGCGCACGCTAGAGATCGAGGCCAACGCGGTCACCGACAACCCTTTGATCCTCGTCGAGACGGGAGAAATCGTTTCGGGCGGAAACTTCCACGCAGAGCCAGTGGCCTTTGCCGCCGATCAGATCGCAATTGCTGTGGCCGAGATCGGCGCAATTGCACAGCGCCGCGTGGCCCTGATGGTGGATCCGACGCTGTCTTTCGACCTTCCGCCGTTTTTGACTCCCGAGCCCGGCCTCAACTCCGGCCTGATGATCGCAGAAGTGACGACTGCCGCGTTGATGAGCGAAAACAAGCATTTGGCCAATCCCTGCTCGACCGACAGCACGCCGACATCCGCCAACCAGGAGGACCATGTCAGCATGGCTGCGCATGGCTCGCACCGGCTTGTGCGCATGACAGCCAATGTGTCGGTGATCCTGGGCGTCGAAGCGATGTGCGCCGCGCAAGGGATCGAAGAGCGCGCGCCACTCCGCACGTCGCCCAAGCTGCAAAGCGCACTGGTAGCCTTGCGCGAGGTCGTGCCGGCGCTGGCGCAGGACCGGTACATGGCGCCCGACCTGGCGGCGGCGGCGGACTGCGTGACCAA
>CAWUIP010000179.1:0-6367 GCA_963922415.1 uncultured Aliishimia sp.
CGTCGTAAAGAACCATCGATGCGGGCCGTTCAAAAGGATATTGGAAACGAAAAAGGACTTGACGCAGCAGCCTTATGTAAAGAACCAATCCATAGATGAATTGACTCACCTGGATTCACTTTTGCCGCAAATCCCGCGCATCCTTTGCAATGAGTCTGTCCTGGAGGCGGTCGAGCTCCTCGAGAACGATCGCCGCATCCGTTAAGATCTCTCGAACGAGGCTCATGCCGCCTCCGCACGTCACCAGATCGGGAAGGAAACATGTGAGTCCGTCATCGCATCCGGCGCATGCGCAAGATGCTCGGTATGTGCCGCGTCAGATGCGTTACTCATGGTGTTTTCTCTTTCGGCCCCCACTATGTGTATCCTGCAGCATGGCCTGCGGCGACAATAAGTGCCGGATCCGGGACGACACACAGGTTAGAACATGGTCGAGCCAAGCCACTATGGCGACGTGGGTCCATGCAACGCACGGCTTTTCGTCCCTGCCGAAGCCGGGCCAGTCCGGTGCCACGGCCTTGAACCGCTCCGACAGCAGCGCTTGCAGCGGGCCATCTCCCCGCGCGGCGAGATTGAGGGCAGCGCCGGCAGGAGAAGCGTGCGCGGCCCCGTTCCCTCGCATATTGCGCCGTAGGTGAGATCCTGCTCACCCCAGGACCAGGCTAAGGTCTCGGCATGACGTGCCGGCGCAGTTCCCGTTATGGATGCGCCTTTAGTGCAGCGACATCGGCCGCGGTGATCTCGGCGACAGGCTTGTGTACCCGCCACGTGCTGCGCTGCCCGTTCGCACCATGCACCGTCACGACGGTCTCGATCGGCGAGCAGCCGGTCTCATGGCAGGCGAGTTCGGCGACCGAAACGAGATCGGCGTCTGAAAGCTCGAAGCGCTCGGTGACCCAGGCCTTCACCATCGCCGCCTTACCGGGTGGCGCCTTGCTGCGCGAGAATAAGGTCTTCATGTGTCGCCTCCACCAAGTCGTACCCAGAGGACGCGGCCCGACTCTTCTCCGACAAAGAGCCAACCTTGGGGTGTGAGGGCAAGCACGGTCACGGGCGATCCGCTCGACCCTTTGACCACGAAGTCCTTGAGCGGCTCGCCCTCTGACAGGTGGCCGGCAAGAACACTGCCATCGCCGAAGCCGGCGAAAACACCGTTATGCCCGACTAGCCCCGTTACAGCGGTACAAAGCTGCTTGCCGCCATAGGCACAGGTGGCCGGCGGGCGCCCCATTGGTCCGTCTTTGCCGTCGAAGAGCCAGCAGATCGCCTCGCCGGCCCCTGATGTGGAAAGGTAAGGCGCGTCGCCAACCCAGGCGAAGCTCTTGACCTTCGCCGGGTAGCCTGACATGCGCATGTCTGCCTTGTCGTGCAGCCGCCAGCCGTGCAGAGCGTTTTCCTGCATCGCCGTCACGAGATACTTGCCGTCCGGGCTGAAGACGATGGCGCCGTGCGATCCCTTCCAGAGAAGCTTCGACGATTTCCACCGCCGCTCGCCCCTTTCCCAGACCGTGACCCCGCCATAATGCGCGACGGCCAGTCGCCGCACCTTGGCGTCGAAAGCGAGGCCACCGACGGTACTCGGATGGTCGAAGGATTTCGAGGCAGTGTGGCCGATGCGCCAAACATGTGCTGTTCTGCCCGAAGAACAGGCGATGTAGCCGGGGGCCGCCGCAACGCAATCCACCCATCGCGAGCCGAAGCTCGCAATCTCTTCGATGGCGCCATCGGGCGAGACGCGCAGGAATTTGCCGTCATCGCTCCCCGTAAGAACGCTGCCCGATGCTGGGTCGATCGCAAGGCTCAGAACGGGACCGCCATGCGCTTTGACGATCACGGGCGGCTCCTCGGGACGGAAGAAGCGGATCACACCGTCTCCGAACCCAGCTGCGACGCTCTTGCCGAGGGATAGCGCGGCGGTCACGGGCGCGCCTGTGTCGAGCGTAAGGCCTTGCCTTTCGAGTTGTGTCTCGGCAAAGCCTTGCCGGCGGCGCGGGTTCTGGCGCGCAACCTCGGCCGTCATGCCGCCCGACATGCCGCAAAACTCTCCTCGAGCCCCATCGTTTCGAGATGGCGACCGATGAACACAATGCGGGATTGCCGCCGCGTGCCCTCCGGCCAGGCGCCCATCGGGGCGCCGTCCATCAGCATATGTACACCCTGAAAGACGTAACGGTCGTTCTCGCTCTTGAAATCAAGGATTCCTTTAGAGCGCAGGATGTCCTGTCCGCGGGTCCGAAGTAGGTTCCCGAACCACGCCTGGAACTTGTTGAGGTCGAGGGGCGCATCCGATGAGAGAGAAATACTCCCCACATCGTCGTCGTGCTCGTGATCATGGTCGGAGGTCAGGAAGTTGGGCTCGACCGCTAATACCCGGTCGAGGCTGAAGGCATTGAGACCGATCACCTCGTCGAGGTTGGCCCCGCACCGTTCGGTGCGAATAATCTTGGCATATGGGTTGATCTTGCAAATACGGCCCTCGACGTAACCAAGGCTGTCCGGGTCGACGAGATCAGTCTTGTTGAGCAGGACGACATCGGCAAAAGCGATCTGTTCCTCCGCCTCGTGGTGATTGCCCATCTGGCTATTTAGGTGAAAGGCATCGGCTACAGTCACGATGGCGTCGAGCCGCGTGCGGTCTGCCACGTCCTGGTCGACAAAGAATGTCTGCGCCACCGGGGCCGGGTCGGCGAGGCCGGTGGTCTCGACAATGATCGCGTCGAACTTGTCGGCGCGCTTCATCAGGCCGCCAAGGATGCGGATTAGATCGCCCCGCACGGTACAGCAGATGCACCCGTTATTCATCTCGAACACTTCCTCGTCGGCATCCACGACAAGGTCGTTGTCGATCCCGGTTTCGCCAAACTCGTTGATGATCACGGCGTATTTCTTGCCGTGCTGTTCGGTCAGGATGCGGTTCAGTAGGGTGGTCTTGCCGGCGCCGAGAAAGCCGGTGAGAACGGTGACGGGGATTTGTTGTGTCATGTTGTGTTCCTTCGAAATCAAGAGTTCAGGGCACCGGTCAGCATCGTCAGATTGTGTCGCATCATGTCGAGATAGGTCCCCGCAGGCCCGTCTGGTCCGGACAGCGCATCGGAATAGAGCGTGCCGCCGATGGCAGCACCGGTCTCAAGGACGATCTGCTCCAGCAAACGGCTGTCCGATATGCTTTCTACGAACACAGCGCTAATGGACTGCTCGCGGATCTGGGTGATCAACTTTGCTACGTCGCGCGCCGATGGTTCGGCCTCGGTGGACAGGCCTTGCGGGGCAAGGAAGGTCAGGCCGTACTCCACCGTGAAATAACCGAAGGCATCATGCGAGGTAACGATGGTCCGGCGCTCCGCCGGCAGCGTTCTGATTGCGGCGTGGATTGCGGCGTCCAGCATCTCAATCTCGGCGACGAAAGTGGCGCGATTGAGGTAGAAGGCGGTGGCATTTGCAGGGTCGGCCTGCGCGAGAGCGGTAGTGATGTTGTCGACATAGACAATCGCGTTGGGCAGGCTTTGCCAAGCATGGGGATCGACGATGCCTTGGTCGTGGTAGCCGCCATCCTCTGTCAAGGAAATCGATGTGATTCCTGCGGTCGCAACGATCTGGGCGCCGCGGAAGTCTGACGCCTCCACTAGCCGGTCGATCCACCCCTCGAAGGCAAGTCCATTGACGAACAGGACATCGGCACCGCCGAGAGTGCGGGCGTCGGCCGGGGTGGGTTGGTAGACATGGGCATCGCCATCGGCACCTACCAGCGTGGTCAGCGTGATATGATCGCCGCCGATACGTTGCACCATGTCCCCCAGAATTGAAAAGGTTGCAACGACAGAAATACGCTTGTTCGACTGCGCTAGGGCGGGCGAGGCGAGCGCCAGGGCGACAAGGGCGATCGCGGATGTCAGAAGGATTTTGCGGGGCGTCATGGGAATGTCCTCTCAGGCTTGAAGATGGCGGCGCGGCAAAGCCCGCGCGACGAGACCGCCTGTCGGGCCGAATACTAGCGACACCGCGTAGGCGGCACCCGCCACGAGTATGATCGCCGGACCGGATGGCAGGCTGTAATGGTAGGAGAGCAGCAGGCCGCTGAGGCTGGACAGGATCGCGACACTGATTGCCGTGACAAGCAATCCGCCGATGCCGTTAGCCCAGAACTGTGCGGTGGCGGCGGGAAGGATCATGATGCCAACGGCCATCAGCGTGCCGAGCGCCTGGAAGCTGCCGACGAGACTGATCACGACCAGGGCAAGGAAGGCGAAATGCGTCACCGCGCTGAGCCCACTGACCGAGCGTAGGAACTGCGGGTCGGCACATTCCAGAACCAGCGGGCGGAATAGCAGTGCTAGCGTGAAGACCGACAGGCTGGCAAGGATGCAAAGCAGGATTAGCGACGCATTGTTAAGCGCCAGCACCGTCCCGAACAGCACGTGCATCAGGTCCACGTTGCTGCCCCGCATTGACACGATCAACACGCCGAGTGCAAGCGAGATCAGATAGAAGGCAGCAAGGCTCGCATCCTCGCGCAAGGCCGTAGTTCGCGTCACAAAGCCAGACAGCAGCGCCACTGCCATGCCCGCGACCATGCCCCCGACAGTCATCGCACCAATCGACAGGCCAGCCACGAGGTAGCCGACCGCGGCTCCCGGCAGGATGGCATGGGCCATGGCATCGCCGGTCAAGCTCATCCGCCGCAGCATGAGGAACACGCCCACCGGTGTTGCGCCGATCGAGATCGCAATGCAGCCGAGAAACGCACGGCGCATGAACCCGAATTCGGCAAAGGGCTGGATCATCGCGTCCCAGATCATGCCGCGCCCCGCATGCAGATATGTGCCTCGTGGTCCGGCGCTTCGGCCATTGCGCGCGCGCGTAACTGGTTTTCCGCCGTCAGTACTGTGGCTGTGGGGCCGTGGGCGACAAGCTCGCGTGCCAGCATGAGAGTTTCGGGGAAATATCCGTGCACCGCCTCGAAATCATGCAGCACGGCGAGCACCGTGCGCCCTTCGCTATGCCAGCGCCACACGAGGTTAAGAAGATCCGCCATGGTGCGTGCATCAATTGCAGTGAACGGCTCGTCCAGAAGCACAAGTCGTGCCTCCTGCAACAGTAGCCGTGCGAACAGGGCGCGCTGCATCTGCCCTCCCGACAGCGCGCTAATGAGACGATCTTCAAACCCTTTCAGACCAACAGCAGAGATCGCCACGGCGACGCGATCGCGGTGTTCCGCGCGCAAGCGACCGAAGGGCCCAATTTCACGCCAGAGCCCCATGGCCACTAGATCGCGCACCGAGATTGGAAAGGAGCGGTCGATGTCTGACTGCTGCGGAAGATATGCAATCTCGTCGCGGCTGATCCCACCGAGCGCGATCCGCCCCTCAAGCGGCGCCAGCACGCCAACCACACCCTTGAGCAGCGTTGACTTGCCCGCCCCGTTCGGGCCGACGACGGCCGTTAGGCTACCTTCGAGAATCTCCGCTTCAAGGTGATGGACCACCGGGTGCCGGTCGTAGCCCAGCGTCAGATTACAGAACTTCAACGCCACGGCCATTGCGTCCCCGAACTCGACGTGGCCCAGAAGAAGCCAACCCAAAGCAGCACCACGATCGCTGCTGCGCCGGCCAACCTTGTAACGGCACCGAGCAGAAGCAAGCGAAGAGTGGGTCGCCACGCCATCATGCCGGCACCTGTCCCGCGCCACATGAAGCGCAAAGCCAATAGATCTCGATTACATGCCGCGCAGGCTGAAAGCCGAACTTCTCCGCGACAGTGGAAGGCTCTTCTAGCAGGTTAGGGGAAACGCTTTCCTCCACGGTTCCGCAATCGTCGCAGATCGACAGTGTCGAGACCTGCGCGTGCCGGTCATACTGACAGGCGATGAAGGCGTTCATTGGTTCGAACCGGTGCGCGCGCTCGCGCTCCGTTAGGGCCGTGAGGGCACGGTAGATCGTGGGCAGCGCGAGCTTGGGATGGCTCTTACGCAGTTCGCCATGCACATCGTAGGCAGACAGCAGACCCCCGCGCCGGCGCAGAATCGCCAACACGTACGGCTGTATCTTCTCACTGCACTTGCTCATGATAGCATCCATTCCTTTCTCGCAGAGCCATAACTTATATTATAATGTAACACAATAGAGGTAATTGCAAAACTGTGCAAACAGTCTGAATTTCTGATTTTTAAGGGAATTTTTTGAAGCGTTCGCAGCGAAATCACGTCATGTTTGATTTAGCCAACAAAAACAACGCGAAGGCTGCTTGGGGAATCCATCCGTGATGCAGATTGGATTCGTGGATCCACAGAACGCAAGCTCTGCGAATCCAGTCAAGTCTTTGATTTTACGAAGGTTTTAGTTGATTGTGCGTGGCTTCTGGATTCTGGTGG
>CAWUIP010000180.1:0-6348 GCA_963922415.1 uncultured Aliishimia sp.
TGCGCGCGTCCAACATGGAGTATGACATGAAACTCAAAACCCTACTCTTGGGGGCTATTGCGACATCGGCGCTGGCACCGGCAGCATTTGCCGAGCGGGCCAGCGACGGCAATGTGTCGATCATCTATTGGCAAGCGCCATCCATCCTGAACCCGTTCCTGTCGGGCGGCACAAAGGATGTGGAAAGCTCCTCGATGATCATTGAGCCACTGGCACGGTACAACGAAACCGGCGGCCTGGTGCCGTGGCTGGTAGACGAAGTGCCGACCGTCGACAATGGCGGCGTCTCGGCAGACCTGACCTCCATCACCTGGAAAATCACCCCCGGCATCCTGTGGTCTGACGGCACGCCCTTCACCTCTGCTGACGTCAAATTCACCTATGATTACTGCACGCACCCCGAAGGCGGCTGTGCGCAGTTGACCAAGTTCGAAGGCGTCTCCTCGGTCGAGACCCCAGATGACCTGACTGTCGTTGTGAACTTCGAAGGCCCAACGCCAAACCCATATGGTCCGTTTGTCGGTGGCGAGAGCCCCATCATTCAAGCGGCCCAGTTTGCCGATTGCGTGGGCGCCAAAGCCCCTGAATGCACCGAGCAGAACTTTGGCCCCATCGGCACCGGCGCGTTTGTCGTCACCGAGTTCCGTCCAAATGACGTGATCACGATGAAGGCCAACGAAAACTACCGTGATCCGGCCAAGCCTGCCTTCGCAACCGTGACCTTCAAAGGTGGCGGATCGGCGGAAGATTCCGGCCGCGCGGTCATGGAAACGGGCGAGTTTGACTACGGCTGGAACCTGCAGCTGGCCCCCGACGTCATCGCCAAGATGGCCGAAGGTGGCAAAGGTGTCCCGGTCGTGGGCCGCGGCCCGCTGGTTGAGCGCTTGATGCTGAACCAAACAAACCCATCTGTCGATCTGGGCGAAGAACGCTCTACTGCGGCGCACCCACACCCCTTCCTGAAAGAGCCAGCCGTCTACAAAGCCATGTCTATGGCGTTGGACCGCCCGCTCTTGGTCGAAGTCGGCTACGGCGACGCTGGTGCGGTGACCTGTAACTGGGTGCCTGCGCCTGCCATCTTCAACTCGGACTCCTTCGATTGCTCCACGCAAGACATCGCGGGTGCGAATGCACTTCTGGACGAAGCGGGCTTCGTGGATAGCGACGGTGACGGCGTGCGCGAAGTGAACGGCGTGCCGATGAAGATCCTCTACCAAACCTCCACAAACGCTGTGCGCCAGGACTTCCAAGCCCTGATCAAACAGTGGTGGAGCGAGATCGGCATCGAAACCGAGCTGCGCAACATCAACGCGTCCGTCTTCTTCGGTGGTGACCCAGGCTCGCCTGACACCTTCCAGAAGTTCTTTGCTGACGTGCAGATGTACGCCAACACCTTCTCGGGCACCGATCCCCAAGCCTATCTCGGCAACGGCCTGTGCGACAAAGCACCTAAGCCTGAAAGCCAGTGGCAGGGTGAGAACATCTCGCGCTTCTGCATGCCAGCGTTTGACGAGCTGCACGCGAAGCTGACCGGTACTGCCGGCGTTGAAGCCCGCGCCGAGATCGGCAAAGAGCTCAACGACATGCTGGTCTCCAACGGCGGGATGATCCCACTGGTTCAGCGGGGTCGTGTGTCGGCTCACGCAACCACCCTGGGCGGCGTGATCCTGAACGTTTGGGACAGCGAGCTGTGGAACGTCGCGGACTGGTACCGCATCGACTAACCAGCCCCCCGTAAGGTGCGTCACGGCACGCACCTTACTTTTCATTTGGTCTGCGCAGCGTTACGCGGCGCAGACCGCCCTCCCTCTCTTCGACCGATGCGATCAAGGCGGCCCCTGGTATGCTCACCTACACGATCCGACGACTTGTTCTGGCGATCCCCACGCTCCTCTTCATCAGCTTAGCAATCTTCCTGCTGCTCGAGCTCGCACCGGGCGATCCGATGGCCAACCAGCCGCTGACCATCCCCGAAGAGGTCCGCCAAAAAATGCGCGAGGCACTGGGCCTCGGACAACCTTGGTACATCCGGTACTACAAGTGGCTGATCCAGTTCTTCTGGATCGAACCGCAAGTTCTCATCGACTATATGACGACCCATTCGGGCCTTCTGGGCTGGTTGCCGGACACCCGGCTGGCTTGGGAGTGGCAGTCCATCTCTGCCGCCGATTTCGTCAATGAAGAGCGCTTCCAACTGCGCCTGGACGAGCTGCGCGCCGCAGGCGATCTGCGCGAGACAGCGACCGGGTTTGAGGCCTTCCAAGAGAAACAGCGCGTCCTCTCCTGGCAAACGCGATCTCCGGTGATGGATATCGTGGTCCAACGGATCCCCCAGACCCTTTGGGTCGTGGGCGTGGCCTATATCGTGGCGATCCTGATCGCGCTGCCGATCGGCATTTATTCGGCCTACAAACAGTATTCGACCTTCGACAATGCGGGCACGTTCATTTCGATGATCGGCTTCTCAATCCCGCCCTTCTTCACAGGCCCGCTGTTGATTGTGATCTTCGCGGTGCAACTTGAATGGCTGCCATCGGTCTACAACACCATCCATGAGGTGGTCGATTGGGACAGCTTTGTTGTCCAGCTTCAGCAGATGGTTCTGCCTGTGATGGTGCTGGCCTTGCAGATCACCGCGCAGCTGAACCGTTTCATGCGCGCCTCGACCCTCGACAACCTCAACCAAGATTACGTGCGCACCGCCCGCGCCAAGGGCCTGAAGGAACGCGCCGTGGTCTTGGGCCACGTCGTGCGCAACTCGATGATCCCGGTCGTGACCGTCATTGCGCTGAACGTGCCCAATATCTTTGGTGGTGCGATCATCACCGAGGTGATTTTCAAAGTGAATGGGATCGGTCAGCTTTTGATCACCTGGCTCTTTGCGAACGACATCCCAGGCGTTCTGACGCTGACCTTCATCTTTGCCATACTGATCGTGGTCTTCAACATCATCGCTGATGTGCTCTACGGCATTCTCGATCCAAGGATCCGCTATGACTGATACCAACTTCACAGGCGCCCTGCAGGACAAAGAGCCCTCCAAACCCCCGCGCAACGCGTGGCTGGATGTCTGGGACCAGTTCAGCAAGCACAAAGGCGCGGTCTTTGGCGGTGGGTTTTTGCTCTTCATCACGCTGGCGGTGATCTTTGGGCCCTATATCTGGACCATCGACGCGCAGAAGCTCGATATTCGCGCCAAAGACATGCGGCCCATCTATGTGGCACTGTGGGACGGTGACGCGAAGACCAGCTGGGGCCACCCATTCGGCACGGATCAGCTGGGCCGCGATATCCTCGCCAGCATGCTGGCGGGTGGACGCGTGTCGATGGCTGTGGGCTGGCTGGCGATGCTTCTGACCATGTTCATCGGAACCTTCGTGGGTCTTGTGGCGGGGTTCTTCAAATCGCTGGATGGGCCAATGATGCGGTTTACTGATCTGGTCCTGTCCCTGCCGATCTTGCCGATCACACTCGTCGCGGTGACACTGTTCCGCCAACCGCTGGTCAGCAATTTCGGCCCCGAAGGTGGGATGTTCATCCTGATTGTGGGCATCATCGGCATCACCTCGTGGATGCAGACGGCGCGGATTGTTCGCGGTGAGGTTCTGGCCTTGAAGGAGCGTGAGTTCGTGCTGGCCGCGCGCTCGATCGGGACAACGTCGGGAGGGATTATCCGCCGCCACCTCCTGCCAAACGTGATCTCGCCCATCATGGTCTCGGCCACGCTTGGGCTTGCTGCAGCTATCATCACAGAAAGCGCGCTGTCTTTCCTGGGCGTCGGCTTCCCGTCTGACTTCCCCACCTGGGGCAAACTGCTGGCGGATGCTGTATCGCGGATGGAAGCTTTTCCGGAACGCGTGATGTTGCCCGGGATCGCGATTTCGCTGACAGTGCTGAGCGTGAACTACCTAGGCGACGGTTTGCGTGACGCGCTCGACCCGCGCATCCGCGGACGCTAACCCGTAAGGTGCGGACACTGCCGCACCCTACTTTTCAATCCCCTGGCGCAGCCGTCGCACAAGCCACCAGACAAGCAACATCACGGGCACCGTGATCAGCGCCGTGAGCATTCCCTTCGACAAGCCGGTGGCGGCCTGCAGCGGGTAGATCACGTAAGCGGCGAGCGACACTGCATAATAGCTGATGGCGACCACTGACAGCCCCTCGACCGTGCGCTGCAGCCGCAGTTGCAAGTCCGCGCGCTGGTCCATGCTCTCCAGTAGCTTTTGATTCTGCGCCGACCGCTCCACATCCACGCGCGTCTGCAACAGGTTCGATGCCCGGATCGAGCGTTCGCACATCGCCTCAAGCCGCCGCTCGGCTGACTTTACCGTCCGCATCGCCGGCTCGTAGCGCCGCAGCATGAACTCGGCAAAGTTTTGACGTCCGTGAAATCGCTCTTCCCGCAGCGCTTGGATGCGCTGCCCAACGATAGCCTCATAGGCCCCTGTCGCGCCAAAGCGGAAGGCAGACTCGGCCGAGAGTTGTTCCAACTCCGCCGAGATCGCAAGGAGCTGTTGCAGCGTCGTCTCTGCCGTGTCGCCCTGCTGGGTCATCTGCCCCATCAGCGCGGTCAGCCGCTGGTCCAAGTCGTTCAACTGGCCGGACTGGGCGCGCACCTCTGAAAAGCCCAGCATGGACATCGCTTTGTAGGTCTCGATCTCGCACAGCCGCTGTACGATACGCCCCACCCGGCGCGCGCCGGTGTTCGGGTCGACGAAAACGGCGAAGCGCAAATGGCCGCTTTGATCGATCCGGAAATCGCCCGCCACCACCGCCGCCTGGTCGATGACATACGACACGGCAAGGCTTTCGGGGACAAACCAGTCTTTGAGATGCGCGTTGATCTGATCCACCTCGCGACCCGACTCGATCCGCAAGAGCGCCGAGGTCACCCGCTGACCTGGCGCCTCCGCGAGCCAATCGGCGGGAAATACGTCAAACTCGGTGGGGTCAAAGGCACGCTCGGGCGTGCCCTCGGTGAAAGCGGTGTAGGTCACAAACTCGGTATGTTGCTCCCACTTTAGCCAGTGCCGCCCGATCTTACCGTAGTAGTGGGTGGCACCCGGCTGTGGATGCGGCACGCCGTGGCGATCCAAAAGCTTGATCAGATGCGCGATGTCCTGGCTGCGGTCCCGCCGCGCCGCGTCGCCGTCCTGCTTGATCGCCACATAGGCCGCCACAAACGGCGCTGCCATCGACGGAAACGGGCGCGCGTGCAACTCGTTGGCCAGTTTATAGCGGAGCGGATGATCTTCGATCGGCATGCGGGTCACGGGTGTTTGCAACATAACATGGCACATATGCGCATCCCGTCAAATGTCAAAGGCAAAAATCTATTAAAAACAAATTCTTAACAGAATGCTATTGTATACCGCTACAACGCAGCGCCGTGTATCATCGCGCTCGAAAATGAGGCTGGGTGCCGGTTGACATGAACCAAATTGAGACACATATGTCTCACATGATACACGATAGCCCCACGCACATGCGCATTATGGAGGCCGCCATCGGGCTCTTCGCGCGCAATGCCTCAGCTTCGATGGCGGATTTGGCCGTGGAAGCGGAGGTCGGGCGGGCAACCCTGCACCGCTACTTCGCAACCCGAGACGCTTTGATGGACGCCCTGTTCGCCCAGGCCCATGCCGAATTAGAAACCGCGATTGAGGAGGCCGTCGCCGAGGCAACCGACCATTTGGACGGACTGCGCTTGGCCATAGCGGCCATCATTCCCCTGGCCAATCGGCAGGTCTTTCTGACGCAGGTGCCCACCCCGCCAGCGATGGCCGCCACCTATGACGCATCGCTGCAGGAGACACGCGCCGCCATCGATGCCGCACGCAGCGAAGGCAGTTTGGACACCGACATGCCCACCGAGTGGATCGCCGAGGTCTATGACGCGCTGTGCTATGCGGCCTGGACGGCCATCGACCGGCAGGACCTGACCCCGCGCCAGGCCACCGCACTTGCGTGGCGCAGCTTTTTGACCGGCATTTCAGGAGACGTGACATGACCCCTACCGCTTTGACCGACCTTGCCAGCCAGTTGGACGAAGTCTTCTTTCTGATTGGCGCGGCGATCCTCGCAATCGAAATCCTAGAGGCCGCGTTCAAAGGCAACCTGCGCCGCAAAACGCTGTGGGAGATGGTGGTGAGCGGCTCCACCCAGATCCCTTACCTTGCGATCGAGGCACTGGTTTTGACGAGCGGCTACGCGGCCTTCTACGTGATCGCCGCTTGGATGCCGTGGCAGATCCCGATGACGCCTTGGACGCTGGTCCTTGCCGTTCTGATCGCGGATATCACGTACTACTGGGAACACCGCATCGCGCATGAGGTGCGGCTTTTG
>CAWUIP010000181.1:0-6274 GCA_963922415.1 uncultured Aliishimia sp.
TGCCGCGATCATATCGCGCGCAGAGTATCGTAGACACAACTGGCTTGCGCAACACACGCGACCGCGGCTTGATTTCGGATGCAGAGGCATGTGCGAAAGACGCGCGGCAGGTGGCTTTAGGCGCGGACGGTCCCCTCTGCCAGCCAGGTATCAAAGACCGCCAGAACCTGATCGGCGAAGGCTGCGTCGTTGATGTGGGCGTCTAGGCGGATCAGGTCGGCGGTGGCGGGGCATTGGGCCGTGAGTTCTGCGCAGAACGCATCCAGGCCTTCGGGATCGCTGAGCGGGCCGCCGGGGCGGTCCCATTCGTTGCAGCCGTGCAGCGGTAGAATGACAGTCGTTGGCCCCGTCGCCGCGCCCAGTTTGGCGCACATAGTCTGCGCCATTTCGCGGCGTTGGTCTGCGGTCATCAGGACAGAAGACAGAAGGCGGTTGTGGGCGTGCACCTCTTGACCTGCGAGCTTCGTGGGCGCGCCTTGCCAGCCCACGAAATCCACCAGGTCATAGCAGCCGGGGGCCACGATCTGTGGGATACCTGCCCGACCCGCCGCCGTCATCCGGTCCGCGCCTGCACTGATCGTGGAGCCCATCAGGTGATTGCCCACTTCTTGCGGCGCGAAATCCATGACAGCGGCAAAGCGGCCCTCGGACGCCAACCGCTCGAACGCGCGCCCGCCCATGCCTGTGGCGTGAAAAACGGCCACCTCGAACCCCCGCGCCTCTAGCGCTGGTTTGAGTGGCACCATATAGCGCAGCACGGTTTTGCCAAAGGAGGTCATACCGATCAGGGGCCGGTCCCCAGCGGGGCGCTCCACCGCGCGGGCCGCCCCCAGCACAGCGCCCGCCGCTTGGCTCAGCGAGGCTTTGCAGATCGAGTTCAGCCCGTACAGACCGCCCGCCCAGAGGATCATTTGCACATCCGCCGCCAACCGCTCGGGCGGGATCAACGGGGAAAACGACACGGTTGAGACAATGTATTTCGGCACGCCGAGCGGCAGCGCTGCGCACACATCCAGCGCGAGGTCGGTGCCCATTGTGCCCCCCAACACCAAGACCCCATCGCAGCGCCCATCTTGATAGGCCCGGTCGGCCAGGTGCGCGGCCCCACGCGCCATGATCTGCATCGCCGCGTTTTCGTCTTCGGTCGCAATGGCGGCCTGGATGCTGCTGCCCCCGGCCTCAGCCACATCATGCTTGGAGATATCGGTGGGTGTCGCCGGGTCGCCCAACACGCTGACATCCATCGTCAGAGCGCGCCCGCCCTGCGCTGCGATCACTTGGGCCAGATAGCCAAGCTCGTCCTGCTTTGTGTCATAGGTTCCCACCACAAGGATCGTTCTGTCAGTCATCGGCGTCTATTTCCGTCGGTTTGCACGTTTACGCTGCAAGTTGGGCAGACATTTTGGGCATACGGCAAGGCCTGAGTCCGCACGCCTCCAAATTTTTGCGGAATTGGGTTTGACAGTTACAAACATGGTTTCCAGAGTTTGGGTACAAAAACGCCAAAACCAAACGGGGAGACATAATGTCCACATCCATTAAAGCCGCGCTGGCCGCCCTTGTCCTCGGGCTCGCAGGCCCGGCGCTTGCCGAGTATCCAGAAAAGCCCGTATCGTTCGTCGTCCCTTGGCCTCCAGGTGACTTGGAAGACGTGCTGACGCGTATGATTGCCGAGGACTTTCAGGCAGAATACGGCGTGCCCGCGGCGGTCGTGAACCGGCCTGGCGGCGGCGGCGGTCCCTTCCCGGGTGCCATCGAAGTGGCAACGGCCCCGTCTGACGGCTATACGGTGGGCTCTTTCGTGCCAGCCGTCGCGTTGATCGGACACGAGATCGACATTCCAGAACTGACGCCTGAGAAGTTTGACCCCGTAGGCATCTTCTTGACCTACCCCTTTGTGATCGCCACGTCCGGCAATGCCCCCTATTCATCGATGGATGAGCTGGCGGCCTATGCCAAAGACAACGACGTCTTCTTGGGCCACTTCGGCGACGTGCTGACGCCCACACAGGTGACCAAGGCGCTGGCCAGCAAGATGGACTTCACGTGGGGCGGCGACGCGGCCTTTGACGCGCTTGATTGCAACACGCTGGCCTCGGGCGATGCGGATGTGATCAACACGACGCTGCAACTGATCCTGCCCTGCCTCGACAGCGTGAAGGTTCTGGTGTCGATCACCGGTGAGCGGATCTCCAAAGTGCCAGATACACCCGCCATCGGCGAAGTGGCCGCCGATCTGAATATCGCGCTGTGGAACGGGCTTTTCGTCACCAAAGACACGCCTGCCGATGTCCGCGAGAAGATCGCCGCTGTCGCCGCCAAAACGGTGATGAGCGACCGCGCCCAAAAGGTCGCGGCTGACACGGGCGCATTGGTCTATTGGCTAGACGCCGCCGAAAGTGCCGCCGTGATCGAAGCGGATAAAGCCACCCTGGGCGTCATCGGCGCCGCATTGGGTCAGTAAATCAGGCGAGAGGGGCCGCCTCCGGCCCCTCCCCTTCCCGCGTGGCGACAGGCGCATGGACAGTTCCGACGACCGTTTCACCAAAACCAAATCCTCCGGTCAGGTCGTGTTCGTTCTGGCGGCGATCCTGATTGTTGCGATCCTCTTGTCGCAAATCACCGGGCAAACGGTTTGGACCGACCGCGCGCGCAACTTCGCCAGCCAACCGCGCTTCTGGCCCGCCGTGGCACTGCTTGTCATGCTCGCAGGTTTTGTGGGGCACTTTGCGCTGATGTGGCGGCGGCGTCCGAACGCGCTTGACTGGATAGAGACACGCCGCTGGACGGAGCCTTTGGAATACCTTTTTTGGTTCATGGCCTATGTTTTGGCCGTTCCCGTGGCCGGGTTCCTGCCGATGAGCCTGCTCCTGGCGCTCGCGCTCACCTGGCGGCTTGGCTACCGCAGCCGTTTGCATTTAGGGTGCGCGGGCGCTTTTGCGGTGGCCACGGTCCTTCTGTTCAAGTCCTTTCTGGGCGTCAATATTCCGGGCGGACGCATCTATGAAATCCTGCCCGGCGCGCTGCGCAGTTTTGCGCTGACCAATCTCTGATGGAGTTGATCGCCGCCGCCCTCGACGTATTGGCCCGCTGGGACGTGGCCTTGGCACTCTTTGTGGGCGCGATTGGCGGCGTGGCCATTGGCGCGATCCCCGGCGTGGGACCGGCGGTGGCCATTGCGATCTTGCTGCCTGCGACCTTCTCGATGGACCCGATTGTGGGACTGACGCTCCTTTTGGGGATCTATGGCTCGTCCATGTATGGCGGCGCGATCCCCGCAATATTGATCAACACGCCGGGCACCGCCGTCAACGCGCTCACCACCTATGACGGGTTTCCCATGACCCTGCGCGGTGAGGGGCGGCGCGCGCTCTCGCTTGCCTACTCTGCCAGTTTTGCGGGCGGCATCTTTTCGGTCGTTTGCCTCATCTTCCTGTCCCCCGTCTTGGCGCAGATCGCACCCATGTTCGGCTCGCGCGAGATCTTCCTGGCCGCGCTTTTGGGGATCGTGCTGGTGGTCGTCGCGCATCGGGGCCAGATGTTGATTGCAGCGGCACTCGCGGGCTTTGGCATCTTTATCGGCACAGTCGGGCTAGAGCCCGCGGCCTACACCCGCCGCTTCACCTTTGGGCAAAGCTGGCTGGCGGGGGGCTTTGACCTGATCGTCGTGGTTTTGGGACTATTCGCGCTCAGCCAAGCGTTCCTGCTCTTAACCTCGGATGACGAAGATATCCGCGTTCCAAAGTCGCGTGGTTCGCTCTTTCAAGGCTTCCGCGAGCTTCTGCGCCACCCGCGTGTCGCTGGCATCGCCGCAAGCTTTGGCGTGGTGATGGGCATGATCCCAGGCGTGGGCGAGTTCACCGCGCAATTCATGTCCTACACCTCTGCTCAGAAGATGTCGAAAACGCCCGAAGCCTTTGGCCAAGGCTCCTCCGAAGGGCTCATCGCGTCAGAAACCGCCAACAACGCCGTGCCTGCCGCCGCCATGATTCCCCTTCTCGCACTGGGCATCCCCGGCGAGGCGCTCACCGCGATGATGCTGTCAGTCTTCTATGTCCATAACGTGGTGCCGGGGCCGGGCCTCTTTCAGAACGACATGGACTTTGTCGTGGCGCTCTACATCGCGCTTTTGGCGCTGAATGTGATCGTGGTGGGGTTCTTGCTGGTCTCGACCGGGTGGCTTGTGCACCTCACCCGCATCCCCAACAAGTTCTTGGGCATGTGCATCCTGATGCTCAGCTTTGTCGGCGTCTTCTCTATCCGCAACTCGACCGTGGACTGCCTGATCGCGGCGGCATTTGGGCTGTTGGGCTATCTGCTCAAACGCCTGAACATGCCCATTGTCCCGATCATCCTTGGCATGGTCCTGGGTGGGATTATGGAGGTCAAGCTGCGCGCCTCCATGGCCCGTGTGCGCACCCCGTTTGAGTTCATCGAACGCCCCATCGCCTTTCTCCTCTTTTGCGTGTTGGTGATCATCCTCGCCTCCACCCTTTGGCGCGTCTGGCGCGAATGGCGCCCGGTGGATCGGCGCAGCCTCACCAAGAAATCCTCGACCCGCTTTGGTCGCCGCATCGCGGGCCGCAAAGAGCGCCACTTCGCCAACCGGTTGAAACATCAAAGGAGACGTCGCGGCTATGACCATCTGGGCTCCTGACGACGACGGCTTTGCCGATCTGGGATCACACGACACGTTTGCGCGCGGTGCACCCTACAACACGTTCGCGCGGATGCGCGCCGAAGACCCCTGCGCCTGGTCCGATTTTGAGGGCGGCGCGGGCTATTGGTCGATAACACGGCATGCGGATATCGTGGCGATGATCCGGGACACCGACACGTTCTCGTCAGCGCGCGGCATCCGGATGGAGGATCAGACCTACGAAGAGTACCTCGCCCGTCGCACCTTCCAAGAGGTGGACGGACAGGACCACCGCAAGGTGCGGATGAAGGTGGCCAAGGCCTTCTCGGGCCCCGTCGTGCTGGGATTTGAAGACCAGATCCGCGCGCTCTGCGGTCCTATCTTAGACCGCGCGATGGAGATGGGCCGCTTTGACGCCACCCGTGATCTGGCGCGCGAGTTGCCGATGCGGATGCTGGGCCAGATCCTGGGCGTGCCCGACGCAGACTTGCCCTGGCTCGTGGAAAAAGGCGACGCGCTCATTGCCAATTCAGATCCTGACTTCACCGATCACGTGGTCGACAAGCTGGAAACCGACGCCTACCGGCTGATGCCCTTCAACTCGCCCGCCGGGGCCGAGCTTTACGACTATGCCCAACAGTTGATGGCCGACAAAAACGCCAGCGGCGACACGCAGGGCATTCTGCACATGATCCTGCAGCCAGATGAGACCGGCGAGACGATCTCGGACGAAGAGTTCCGCAACTTCTTTTGCCTGCTTGTCGCCGCCGGGAACGACACCACGCGCTATTCGATTGCCGCCGGCATCCAAGCCCTGGCGCGCCAGCCGGGTCTGTTGGAAGAGATGCAATCGGGCACGGTCTGGGACACCGCCCCGGACGAGATCGTCCGTTGGGCCTCGCCCGCGACCTATTTCCGGCGCACCACCATGAAAGACGTCGAGGTGCACGGCAAACTGATCCGCGAAGGCGATAAGGTCCTTTACTGGTTTATCTCTGCCAACCGGGATCCGGACATGTTTGACGACCCCTACCGCCTCAACTTCGCCCGCAAGCCCAATCGGCAGCTTGGTTGGGGGCAAGGCGGCCCGCATGTTTGTTTGGGTATGTTCCTGGCCCGGCTTGAGATCAAAGTGTTCTTTCAAGAACTGGTGGCCCGGATCCGCGCGATTGAACCTGATGGGGACGAGGCGTTCGTGCGGTCCAACTTTGTCAGCGGGATCAAACGCCTGCCCGTTCGGATAGAAGCGAGGTAACAGGACCATGGCCGACCGTTTGCGCGCCCTTTTCATTGACGCCCTGTCGATCCCGCGCGGCAAGTACCTGCCCGGCTCCAAGATCGGCGACGGATCCTCCCGTTTCGCGCGCGGTGTCTTTGGCACGCATTATGACCGCGATCTGCTGTTGGACGCGCCGCATGCGATGATCCGGCAGGGCATCCCCGATATCGAATTGCGGTGGCAGGGCGCAGATGTGCGCCCCTCTTGGGAGCCAGACACGCAGATCGTTTTGGGCGATCTTTACGACGATGATGGCGCGCCCCTCCCCCTCTGCCCGCGCGGTGCGCTGCGACGCGCCATTGCCGATTGGCAGGCGCATGGTCTGACACCGATGCTGGGGATCGAGCTTGAAGCCT
>CAWUIP010000182.1:0-6206 GCA_963922415.1 uncultured Aliishimia sp.
GCGACTTTCACTTCACCTTTGCCACCACCGCGCGGTCCCGCGACCTTGCCAAAACGGTCTACAGTCCCGAAGCCGCGATGACCCTTGCTGCTGAGAAAATCGCGAGCGGCCAGAAGGTTGCGATCCTTTTGGGGCCGGAACGTGCGGGGTTGGAGAACGAAGACATCGCGCAGGCCAACGCGATTGTGACTGTGCCGGTGAACCCGGAATACCCGTCGTTGAACCTGGCGCAGTGCGCTTTGCTCATGGGGTATGAGTGGCGGCGCGTGACGGAGCAGGTTGTCGCCAGGGACGAGGTTCTGGCTGGTACTGAACTGGCGACAGGCGTCGATATCGACCACCTCGCGGGCCATTTCGAGGCCGAGCTTGAGGCAGCAGGTTTCTTCTTTCCGCCCCATAAGGTCCGCGCGATGAAGACAAACCTGCGCAATCTCTGGAGCCGGATGCCGCTGACAACCCATGACGTGCGCACCTTTCACGGCATGCTGCGGCAATTGGCGCGCGACCGGGCCGGAGAGGACAAACGCTAAGCTGGCCTTGGCGGCGTTCAGCCGCAGTGCTGCGCGGTGCGAGGGGCTGGCATCCCGCGCGCCCTGCGATATGTATCGCTTCAGCAGCTATCGGACGCCTGGACCTTGGCCCACGTGCACCATAGCATTGGCACTGTAAGGAACGATATGAGCGGCAAACGACAGCTTTTTGAAGAGGTTGCCAGCCCGGAGGCGGCACGCGCAGCCGCCACCCCGGGACTGATCGACCAGGGCCGCACCGCAGCGCGCGGCGCGATCCGGGTCTGGCTTATGATCCTCTTTGCGCTCGTTGTGATCATGATTGCTGTGGGCGGGCTGACGCGGCTGACCGACAGTGGGCTGTCGATCACCGAATGGCGCCCCATCACCGGGGCACTGCCGCCCCTGACCGCCGCCGACTGGCAATCCGAGTTCGAAAAGTACCAACAGATCGACGAATTCCGCATCCAGAACCAGTGGATGGAACTCAGCGATTTCAAGGTCATCTATTGGTGGGAATGGGGTCACCGGCAGTTGGGTCGGGTCATCGGCTTGGTCTGGGCTTTGGGCTTTTTCGGCTTTCTTGTCGCGGGCCGCATCCCCAAAGGCCGCGACGGGCTGCTGCCACTAGTGCTGGCCTTGGTCTGCGCGGGCGGGGCCATTGGCGTTGCCGTGGCCGGCACCTCGGTGCCGCCAGAGGTTGCGACGTGGGGCGTGCCGGGGGCCCTGGCAGCGGCTGCGGCCTGTGTGATCTGGTATCTGCTCAGCGCCAACAAGGATTGGACTGCGCGGCTTTTGTTCTTGGGTGTCTTGGGCGGTCTGCAAGGCGCGATTGGCTGGTGGATGGTGGCGTCTGGCGTGACCACGGGCGAAGGCATGGTCGATGTCGCCTCTTACCGCCTGGCCACCCATTTGGGACTGGCCTTTCTGATCTTGGGCGTCATCGCCTGGCATATCTTCCAACTGGGCCGGCAAGAGCGCGAGCTGATGCAGGCCCGCCGCGCGAAAGAGGCCAAGCTTTGGGGCATGTCCACGGGTCTTTTGCACCTGAGCTTTGTGCAGATCCTGTTGGGCGCGCTGGTTGCGGGCATCGATGCGGGCCGCTCCTATACCGATTGGCCGTTGATGGGTGGGCAGATTTTCCCGACCTCCGCATTTGTTTTGGAGCCGATCTGGCGAAATTTCTTTGAAAGCCCCGGCTTGGTCCAGTTCATCCACCGCGTCGTCGGCTACCTTCTGTTCGTTTTCGCGATTGTCGTCTGGCTGCGCGGGCGCCGCAGCGCGCATCCCCGCACGCGCTTCGCCTTCAACCTGGCGATGGCCGCGCTTACAGTGCAAATCGCCCTTGGGATTATGACGGTTCTCTACGCGGCCCCTTGGCACATCGCCATTGTGCACCAGTTCGTCGCCGTCGTCCTTTGGGTCGCGATCCTGAACGCGCGTTTCCTGAGCGGTTATCCCCGCACCACTTCTGTACGAGAGGGTCTGACATGACCGCCTATGATGATTTGATGTCCTATGTCCGCGAAACGCGGGCCCTTGAGCAAATCGCGGGCCGCTTGGGCTGGGACCAGGAAACCGTCATGCCGCGCGGGGCTGCCCCCCAACGGGGTGAGGAAATGGGCGCGATGGAGAGCGTGCTCCATGCCCGCCGGATGGATCCGCGCGTTGGCGATTGGCTGGCGGACATTGCCCCCGACACGCTGGACCCGGTCGGTCAGGCCCAACTGCGTGAGATCCGCCGCAGCTTCGAGCGCGCGAAAAAAGTGCCCGCCGCGCTGGCCGCCCGTATCGCGCGCGTAACATCCGAAGCGCAAGGCAAATGGGCCGAAGCGCGCGCAGCCGACGATGTGGCCGCCTTCCTGCCGGTTCTGGAGGAAGTCGTGACCCTCAAGCGCGAAGAAGGCGCAGCCCTTGCGCAGGGCGGCGATCTTTATGACGCGATGCTGGCCGATTACGAGCCGGGTATGACCGGGGATACGCTCGATGCGATCTTCGGCGAGATGCGCCCTGCATTGGTCGATCTGCGCGCAGCCATCCTGGAAAAGCCCGCGCCCAAAGGGCTAGAAGGCGATTTCGACGAGGCCCTGCAACTGCAACTCTCCGCCCAGGTCGCGCAGGTCTTTGGCTATGATCTGGCGCATGGGCGGATCGACAAGGCCGTCCACCCGTTTTCGTCCGGCTCTGGTCTGGATGTGCGTATCACGACGCGCACCAGTGCCGACGATCCCTTCAACTGCATCTATTCGACCATCCACGAGGTCGGCCATGCGAGCTATGAGCAGGGGGTCGACCGCGCCTATCTTCTTACGCCGATTGGCTCTGGCGTGTCGATGGGCGTGCATGAAAGCCAAAGCCGGATCTACGAGAACCAACTGGGCCGCAGCCGCGCCTTCTGCGGGTGGCTCTTTGGCCAGATGCAAGACACGTTCGGCGATCTGGGGATCGCGACGCCCGAGGCCTTCTATGCAGCCGTGAACCGGGTCGCGAATGGCTATATCCGAACCGAAGCGGACGAGGTGCAGTATAACTTGCATATCATGCTGCGCCTGGATCTAGAGCGCGCGTTGATGACAGGTGATCTGCAAGTGGGCGATTTGGAGGCCGCTTGGAATGACCGCTTTCTGGCGGATTTCGGCTATCCGGTAGATGTCGCCTCCAACGGTGTTTTGCAGGATGTGCATTGGTCCGTTGGGCTTTTTGGCTACTTCCCCACCTATTCGCTGGGCAATGTCTATGCCGGGTGCCTGCATGAGGCTCTCCGCGCCGCCGTTCCAGACCTGGACGCGCAATTGGCCGTCGGGGATACGTCGCAGGCCACGGCCTGGCTGCGTGCCCACCTCCAGACGCATGGCGGCCTTTACGCGCCACAAGATGTGATCACGCGCGCAAGCGGGCAAGCGCCCTCAGCAGGACCGCTTTTGGCGTATTTGCAACGCAAATTCGGCGAGATTTACGAGCTTTGACCGGCGGCCGCGCTTCTCAAAAGGGGGGCGCTTTTAGCCCGTCCGTCGTGTGGCGCTTCTAAGCAATCAGCTGCGTCGCATCTGCGCTGATCTCTAGTGCTGAAAGCGTGCCGTGGGCAGACACTGCCTCGCGCAGCGTGCGCGCCTCCCCTTGGGGGGCGTCAAAGATGGACTGCAGCTGGAGAAGGCTGGGCGTGTCGACGGTCACCACGAAGCTGCGCGGCGCAGTCGCGGCGATAGGCGGGCGGCCACGGGTCACCTGCCACGTGTAGACCATGCCCAAATCTGACAGGTACTCCAAGAAGTTATGGCATGCCGCGACACAGTTCTCCGCCTCTGCGGCCTGCGTCGGTGTCAGGTGGCAATCAGCAATAGGCATGGTCAGACATCTCATGAAAAAGGCCCGGCGGCGCGCGGGCGAACCAAATTACAAGAGCGCCATACGCTCGGCGCGTTCAGGGTCAGGATACGGTCGGTAAAGGCCGAAATCGGCGCTCTCGATCAGGTCATGGACCGCGCGATGCAATGCGGCGACGGTATCATCATGCTGGCCTGTGAGGCGGAACGCCTGGTCAAGCTGCGCCAAGTCGGTCACGTCAACCTCCAGCAGGAAATCGCGAAACCCGGCAGCCGCCAAGTTGAGTTTCCGGCGCGACAACCGCCACTCCTCAATCGTGCCTTGCTCGCGCAGATGGGTCATCCACGCCGTCAGAGCGGAGGCAAAGGCCAGGCTTTTGGCCTCTTGCTTGAGATCAATGTGGCAAACATAGGTGTTCATGCGCCGCTCCAACAGGTGATACGGCCATGATGTCTCAGGATCGGTTTACGTTCGCTTAAGATGCGTCAACAAAAGCGCAACTATGGTGAATGCAGGGCTATTCGGCGCTGCCCACATCCGCGTCGTCGTCGCCCTGATCCGCAATCCACGCCACCGAAACGACCTCTTCACCGGCGCCGGTGTTGAAGACGCGCACGCCTCCGGCCGAGCGGGAGCGGAATGAAATCCCGTCCACAGGTACCCGGATCGACTGACCTTTGGAGGTGGCGAGCATTATCTGGTCTTCCATCTCAACCGGGAATGACGCGATGATTTCGCCCGTTTGCATTCGCTTGTCCCAGGCCGTGACGCCCAGTCCTCCGCGGCCGCGCAGGGGATAATCGTGCGAGGAACTCAGCTTGCCCGCGCCACCCGCAGTGACCGTCAACACCAGGTTCTCGGCGGCGGACATTTCGGCATATCGCTCTTGGGGCAGCACGGCGTTGGCGTTGCCCTCGTCTTCATCCGATACGTCAGCATCGTCCGCCAAGCCCGCCATCGCGCGGCGCATTTTCAGATAAGCGGCGCGCTCGTCTGGGGTCGCTTCGAAGTGACGGATGACGGACATCGACACAACGCGGTCGCTGCCCGAAAGCTTGATGCCCCGCACCCCGGTGGAGGCGCGCGAATTAAAGACGCGCACGTCATCTGCGCGGAAGCGGATCGCACGGCCCGCATTGGTGACCAGCATCACATCGTCGTCGTTGGAGGCAATGCGCGCATCAATCAGGCTCCAGCCTTCGCTTTCGCCCTCGAACTTCATCGCGATCTTGCCGTTGCGCATGACATTGGCAAAGTCGCTCAGCTTATTGCGCCGGACCGTGCCGCGATCGGTGGCGAAGACCACCTGCAGATCGTCCCATTCCTCTTCATCCCGGTCGACCGGCATGATCGCAGCAATCGACACGCCGGAGGGGATCGGCAGGATATTGACGATAGCCTTGCCCTTCGCTGTACGCCCGCCCTGCGGCAGGCGCCAGGTCTTCAGTTTGTAGACCATGCCATCGGTGGTGAAGAACAAAAGCGGCGTATGCGTGTTGGCCACAAAGAGGGTGGTGACCACATCCTCTTCCTTGGTCTGCATGCCTGCAAGACCCTTGCCACCGCGCTTTTGACTGCGGAAGTCGATCAATGGCGTGCGCTTGATGTAGCCACCCGAGGTAACGGTGACGACCATGTCTTCACGCTCGATCAGGTCCTCGTCTTCCATATCGCCGGACCACTCGACGATCTCCGTACGGCGCGGCACGGCGAACAACTCGCGCACCTCTTTCAACTCGTTTGAGATAATTCCGAGGATCCGCTCGCGGGAACCCAGAATAGCGAGATATTCCTGGATCTTAGCGGCCAATTCTTCAAGCTCATCCGTGACCTCTTTCACGCCCAGCTGGGTCAGACGCTGCAGGCGCAATTCCAGGATTGCGCGCGCTTGTGTTTCGCTGAGGTTATAGGTCCCGTCCTCGTTCATGGTGTGCGTGGGATCGTCGATCAGCTTGATGTAGCCAGCGATATCCGCCGCGGGCCAACGCCGTTCCATCAGCTTTTCGCGCGCCTCTGCCGCATCCGCCGAAGCGCGGATCGTCGCGACCACTTCGTCCACATTCGAAACTGCCACCGCAAGACCGCAGAGGATATGCGACCGGTCTCGGGCCTTGCGGAGTTCAAATGCCGTGCGGCGGATCACCACCTCTTCGCGGAAGTCGATAAAGGCGGTCAAAAACCCGCGCAGGGTCAGTTGTTCAGGGCGTCCCCCGTTCAGCGCCAGCATGTTGCAGCCAAACGAGGTCTGCATCGGTGTGAAGCGGAACAGCTGGTTCAGCACCACATCTGCCGTTGCATCGCGTTTTAGCTCGACCACAACGCGCACGCCGTTGCGGTCGCTTTCATCCTGTACATGGGCGATGCCGTCGATCT
>CAWUIP010000183.1:0-6171 GCA_963922415.1 uncultured Aliishimia sp.
CGCAGGCATTGGGTGGCGAATTCCAGATGCCGCATCACCTGGCCCGCAGCGGCGGTGGTCGTGGTCATCAGGAAGTGGTCCTCGCCCAGCCGCGCGGTGGTGCCATCGTCCATCACGTGCCCATCTTCGCGCAGCATCAGGCCATACCGTGTGCGCCCGACCTTCAGGGTCGAGAACATGTTGCAATAGGCAAAGTCCAAAAGGGCTGCCGCATCAGGGCCTTGCAGGTCGATCTTGCCCAAGGTCGACACATCGCAAATGCCAACTGTGTTGCGGATATAGCCAACTTCGCGGTCACAGCTTTGCCGCCACGTGGTCTCGCCCGCGCGCGGGAAATAGCTGGGGCGGTACCAAAGGCCTGCCGTGATCATCGGCGCGCCCATCTCGACGGATTTGGCGTGGCTGGTCGTGAACCGTTCGGGCGCGAAGCCCTTGCCTTGCGCGCCAGCACCAAGTGCTGCCAGGCTGACGGGGCTGTAGGGCGGGCGGAACGTCGTCGTGCCCGTTTCGGGAATGCCGCGCCCCGTGACATCCGCCAAGATCGCCAGCGCCTGCATGTTGGAGTTCTTGCCCTGGTCCGTCGCCATGCCTTGCGTCGTGTAGCGCTTCATATGCTCGACCGACCGGTAGCTTTCGACCGCGGCCTGTTTGACGTCCTTGACGCTCACATCGTTCTGGAAATCAAGCCAGGCGCGCCCTTTGCCGGGAACGGCCCAGATGGGCGACACGCGGTAGGCGTCGTCTTCGGCCTCGGGCAGATCGACCTTCGCCGCGATCTCCAACGCGCTTTCCGCAGCGGCGATGCCTGCGGCCAGGCACTGGGCGGTTGACATCACGCCATTGCACGCACCCGCCGGGATCAAGCCTGGGATGGCTCCTGTGGATGGCACGAAAGAGGCAATGTTTTCAGACCATTCGGGACGCCCATTCATATGGCAGGTCAGGTGCACATTCGGGTTCCAACCGCCTGACACGCCCAGCACGTCGCAGGCAATCCGCTCGGTCCCGCTTGGCGTCTGCACGGTGACGCTTTCCAGCCCCTTGCGCCCCGCCGCATTCGTGATCACAGCGTTTTGGTAGAGCGGCACGCCCGCCACGTCGGTTGCGTCGCTGCGGGTGTCGACCAGCGCGGCCACATGGATCCCCGCCGCCACGAGGTCCCGCACAGTCTGATGCGCGTTGTCATTGTTGGCAAAGACCACCACCGATTTGCCCGCGCTCACGCCCCACCGATTGAGGTAAGACCGCACCGCCCCGGCCTGCATGATCCCGGGCCGGTCATTGTTGCGAAAGGCAATGCCGCGTTCGACTGCGCCGGCGGCCAGAACCGTGCGGCCCGCGCTGATCCGCCAGAACGTCTCTAGCGGCGTACCGTCGCCGCGCCGCGCTTTGTGATGGGACACGCGTTCCAGCGCGCCATAAATGCCGCCGTCATAGGCGCCTGTCACAGTTGTGCGCGGCATCAGCCGCGCGTTTGGCAGCGCCTCCAACTCGGCCAAAATCTCGGCCACCCAGACCGCACCTGGCGTGCTGCCGATCTCTTGAGTTTCGGAGAGAAGCCGCCCGCCCATCGCGGCGTCTTCATCTGCCAAAATGACGTCTTTGCCCGCCCGCGCCGCCGCCAGCGCCGCCATCAGACCAGTGGGGCCAGACCCAACCACCAGCAGATCGCAGAACAGATAGCCCCGGTCATACTTGTCCGGGTTGGCATCCCCGCTTAGCGCACCCAGGCCCGCCGCACGCCGGATGACAGGCTCGTAAAGCTTTTCCCAAAAGCTGCGCGGCCACATGAATGTCTTGTAGTAGAAGCCCGCGCCCAGAAACGGCGCGGCGAGGTCGTTGACGGCCATCAGATCCAACCCCAGCGACGGCCAGCGGTTTTGGCTCTGCGCTGTCAGGCCGGTGTAGAGCTCTTGCACGGTGGCGCGGATGTTGGGCTCTGCCCCCGCGCCAGTGCCCACAGTGACCAGCGCGTTGGGCTCTTCGGACCCGGCCGAATACACCCCGCGCGGGCGGTGATACTTAAAGCTGCGCGCCATCAGGCGAATGTCATTGGCCAGAAGGGCGGAGGCGAGCGTGTCGCCCGCAAAGCCTTCATAGGTGTGCCCGTCAAATGAAAAGCTGACCGGGGCGCTGCGGTCGATCAAGCCTTTGCCCGCGACCCTCATGCCGTTTCCTCAGCCAAAGTCACGCTGCGAATTTCGTGCGTCGTGATATGCCGTTCGACCACCAGCCAAGCGCCGCAGCCGGCCTCGTGATGCCACAACTCTTTGTGCCAGCCGCTGGGATTGTCGCGCTGGTGCACGTAGTCGTCCCACGCCTCGGGCGTGGCGTCTGGGGCCGGGCGGTCCAGCGCCACAGCCGCCCCTTGGTAATAAAACTCGCGACGGTCGCGATACCCGCAAATCGGACACTTAATGCGCACAGGTGGCTCCGCTTGGTGAGAGGGGCGTCAGCATCGCTCTGTCGCCCCTAGTGAAGGTTGTGTTGAGACCCGGTGGCCTCTTCATCAATAATGCCGCGCCCCGTGCGGAACCGGTCCAGCCGGAAGCCTGTCGCGTTGGGGTGGTACTGGTCGGTCGCCAGCAAGTGCGCCATCACGTGGCCACCGCCGGGCACTGCCTTGAACCCGCCATAGCACCAGCCGCAGGACACATAGAGCCCGTCAACAGGCGTGCGATCAATGATGGGCGAGCCGTCTGCCGACATGTCCATGACCCCGCCCCAGGACCGCAGCATCTTGGCCTTGCCGATCATCGGCATCAGCGTCATCCCGGCCTCCACCACATGTTCGACCATGGGCAGGTTCCCGCGTGCGGCATAACTTGCATACATGTCCAAATCACCGCCGAAGACGAGCCCGCCCTTGTCCGATTGGCTGATATAGAAATGGCCCGCGCCATAGGTAATCACGTGGTCGATACAGGGCTTTAGCCCTTCGGTGACAAAGGCTTGGAGCACATGGCTCTCAATCGGCAGCCGCAGCCCGGCCATCGCGGCCAGTTGGCTCGACCGCCCAGCCCCCATCATTGCGACCTTCTTGGCCTTGATCGCACCGCGCGTGGTTTGCACGCCGGTCACGCGGCCGTTTTCGACATCAATGCCGGTGACCTCGCATTGTTGGATGATGTCCACGCCCCGGCTGTCGGCGCCGCGCGCATAGCCCCAGGCGACCGCATCATGGCGCGCCGTGCCCCCGCGCGGGTGATAAAGGCCGCCAAAGATCGGAAACCGCGTCTGATCATAGTCCAGGTAGGGGATCATCTGTTTCAGATCATCCGGGCTCAGCAGGATCGCATCGTCACCCTGATTGACCATCGCATTGCCGCGCCGGGCAAAAGCATCGCGCTGCCCGTCCGAATGGCACAGGTTGATGATCCCGCGTTGGGAATGCATGGCGTTGTAGTTGAGATCCGCCTCCATCCCTTCCCACAGCTTCAGGGAATGCGAGTAAAACTCGGAATTGCCGGGTAGCCCGTAATTGGCGCGCACAATCGTGGTGTTGCGGCCCACATTGCCGCCGCCAATGTATCCCTTTTCCAGTACAGCGACATTTGTGATGCCATGCTGGGAGGCCAGGTAATGCGCGCAGGCCAGCCCATGCCCGCCGCCGCCAATGATGATAACGTCATACGCGGATTTTGGGGCCGGATCCCGCCAATGCGGCTGCCAGCCCTTATTTCCTGTCAGACCCTCTTTCAGGATCTGCAAAGCAGAAAACCGCATTCTTCACTCCAAACAATGGCGCACCGCCGCGACGCTATCAAATGCGATCCCAGAGGCCAGCCCCTTTTCGACAAATCCAAGTAAAGACGCGACCAATCCACCTATGCGGTGTGTGAACGCATCAATTCTGATCCAGCGCTCGGTTGGCGCGTCCGTCCTGCACCAACTTTCATTTATTGGGCGTGTTCACGTATCTGTGATCTCGCCAGATTTGGATCAGCAGGATAGTATCTCGGGCAAATCAACAAAGGTGTTTTTCGAACTATGCATCGCCGTGACGCTATTTTCCGAACCCTCGCAACAAGTGCCGCGCTGATGGCGGCTCCTGCTATTTTGCGGGCCAGAGATTTTGACAGCTTGATCCAACCCTCTAACTTGCCAGAGGAATATCAGCCGCGCGAAGTGAAACTTCGCACCAAGCTGGAGCCGTATGAGATCCATGTCGATCCGGGCGGCTATGCGCTCTACTACACGCAGCCCAAGAACATGGCGTTTCGCTGGTCCGTCGGGATCGGCCGCCCAGGCCTCTACGAGTCTGGGACCTTCTATGTGGGTGCCAAGAAGAAGTGGCCCAGTTGGACCCCAACGGCGGACATGATCGAACGCAGCCCGCATCTTTATGAAAAGCACAAAGACGGGATGCCTGGTGGGCTGCAGAACCCGCTTGGTGCGCGGGCCCTCTATCTGTTCCAGCCGGGCAAGGGCGACACGTTCCTGCGCATCCACGGAACGCACTTGCCCAACACCATCGGGCGGCGCGTCTCAAACGGCTGCGCGCGGCTCGTAAATGACCAGATCCTAGGGCTTTACGATATGATCCCGATGGACACCAAGGTGGTCTTGCATCCGACGACGGTCACGGGTTGATCACGACAACATCCCGGCACCGGGTGCTAGCCGAGCGTTAAACTCTCGCACTCCGTCAGAATGCGGCTGAGCGCTCTTTCGGCGCCTTCGGCATGCATCGGATCAATCGCGTAGCGGGACTGGTGCAGCAGAACCATGACCGTCGTCCGCGCCTCTTGGTGCAAATGGTCTGCCGCCCCAAGGTTTGGCGTTTGCGGCCAAGTGGCCGCAACGAGGTCGTCAAACCAGCTTTCGCGCTGCGCGTATCCTTGTGTGTCAGCCTCGTCCGCATAGTCAACCATGGCAGAAAACAGGCCAGCACAGGTCGCAAATTGCTCTGCCGGAGGTGGCGCGGCCAGTGCGCCAAATCCAGTCAAAAACGTAAAGGCCAAACTGGCCGCCCCAAGGTTACCCACAGTTTTTCTGCTCATATCGAAACCGTGCTGTTTGACTTTTACATAGTCAATACAAAAACGTCATAAAAACGTTACATTCACGTTAAGCGCGCGAACGCGTAGCAAACTGCGGCGCAACTTCGTGCGTCGCATGTGCGCCGGTGGTCTAGCCTGCTGTGTGAGAAACCGGGAAATACACAACGTCGTCAAGGCGGATGGCGGGAAAGCGATCTATGCGGAACGGGATCGTTTGATAGTTTTCGCGAATCCAATCCATCACAGCCTCTGCGTCGTCGGACTCAATCGCGATGTATCGCCCCGGCGGCGTCGACAAAATTTGATTGTACTTTTCGATCTGCGGAAATGCGTTGGGGTAATCGAATTCAAGATCGACATTCAAGCGCAGACGCAGCCCCATGTAACTTACGGGTTGGTTTTGTTGAGTGAAGGGAACCAATTCCTCAACTCTCGTGACGGTGCAGAAATCAAAACGCGCCAAACCGCCATTCGGAAGGTCAGGCCAACTGACAATCTTTCGGGTCTTCTGATCCGGGTCATCAACGCGTACGGATAGTAAGAGCAACATCCGGATCGGGGGCAAGTAAACGACCGGTCCCGACCACGTGTCGTTGAGCGATAGCGTGTCAACGCGCGTGTCGCGGACCGGCTGGAACGTGCATTCCTCCGACCACGTTGCCCGCTCTTGGTCCGTCATGGGGCGTTCCGTCTTTGCGGCAAGCTCAGATGGGGTCAGTGATTGCGCGTCCAAGGAAAGTGGCGCGCACAGGAGTGACACCAGTACCGCAGCATCGCAAAGCTTCATGTGTTGTCTCCCTTACCGCGGGAACTATTGACGCCAAGTCGCGCCAGGTCAATATGACGCCGTTAGCTGCGCGTGCCAGTGGCGTGGGCTGCGAGGACCTCGACATGCACATCCAGCGCATCGATGACACGGTAGCCCGGATCTGTGCCGTCGAAGGCCAGACCAAGGTCGGTGCCTGCCAAGACAATGGCTTGGGCGCCTTGGTTGATCATCTCTCGCCCTTGCGCATGGAAATAGGCGGCTTCGTCTGGGCTGCATTGCCCGGCGCCGGCGATCTTGAAATACGCTTGTCCAACTGCGGCGGCCTCCTCGGGCAGGAGGGCCTCGGTCTCCACCAACTGGCCGTAAAGCTTGCTGCGCATGACCGTTTCCGTGCCCAGC
>CAWUIP010000184.1:0-6079 GCA_963922415.1 uncultured Aliishimia sp.
ACGTGATTGCGCAGACCCAGGACGGCATTGTCATCGTCGATCAGCACGCCGCGCACGAGCGGTTGGTCTATGAGGACCTCAAAGCGCAGCAACGCGAATCTGGGGTAGCCGCGCAGGCGCTGTTGATCCCCGAGATTGTCGAGCTGTCCGCGCAGGATGCTCTGCGTCTCTTGGAACACAAGGATGCGCTGTCGCGACTGGGCCTTGGTTTGGAACCCTTTGGCGGCAGCGCCGTCGCGGTGCGGGAGACCCCGGCGCTTTTGGGGGAAGTGAACGCAGACGCCTTGGTGCGGGATATTCTGGACGAGCTGACCGATCAGGGCAGCAGTGATCTGGTGCAATCCAAGCTCGAAGCGATTCTGGCGCGGGTGGCTTGTCACGGGTCGGTGCGGGCGGGCCGCACCCTACGGGCCGAGGAGATGAACGCGCTTCTGCGCGAGATGGAGGCGACGCCGCATTCGGGCCAGTGCAACCATGGGCGGCCCACATATGTGGAGTTGAAGCTGACCGACATCGAACGGCTCTTTGGGCGCACATGATCAGCTTGGGTCCCTATCAGTTTGATTTGAGCGATCCGGCGACCCTTGCGGGCCTGATCGGACTGATCGGCCTCGGCCTCATTTTGGTGCTGTTGTGCATGGCTGTTGCGCGCACGGGGCGGTCCGCGCGCATGACCGAGCCTCTGGCGCGCCAGATTGGAGCCCTGGCACACGGGCAAGAGGGGCTGCGCGCTTCGGTGCAGATGGTGTCGGACACCAGCATGGCCGGGCAGGCGCAGTTGACCCAGATGCTGGAACAGCGGCTCGCGGATGTGCAGGTTCAAATGCAAGAACGGTTGTCCGACACCCAAGCACGGCAGCAGCGTAACATGATGGACCTGCAGGAGAAAATGCGCGAAGCGCTGCATGGCTCCTCGAAACAAACCGCAACGTCGCTGACGGCGCTGCAGGAGCGTCTGGCCGCGATTGACAAGGCCCAGGACAACATCACGAAGCTGTCCGGCGATGTGCTGAGCTTGCAGGACATCCTGTCAAACAAGCAGCGGCGCGGGATGTTTGGCGAAATCCAACTGCAAGATATCGTGTCGAAGGCGCTGCCCGCAGATGCCTATGCTTGGCAAGCAACACTGTCCAACGGGAAGCGGGCAGACTGCCTCATTCACTTGCCCAACCCGCCTGGACCGATTGTGATCGATGCCAAGTTCCCGCTTGAGGACTTCGAGGCTTTGGCGGCGGCGGAGACGCGCGAGCAGGCGGATCGCGCGCTCAAAGCCTTTGGCAATGCGGTGCGTGTCCATATCAAGGCCATTTCTGAGAAGTACATCTTGGACGGTGAAACCGCAGATGGCGCGCTGATGTTCGTGCCGTCCGAGGCAATCTATGCCGAGCTACACGCCCGGCTTCCGCATGTGGTGCGCGACGGGTTCGAAGCCCGCGTGTGGATCGTGTCGCCGACGACCTGCATGGCGACACTGAATACGATGCGCGCGATCCTGAAAGACGCGCGGATGCGGGAACAGGCGGGTGAGATTCGTAAGATGTTGAAGAACCTCCACCGCGACGTCGAGTTGGTGGTAGAGCGTGCGGGCAAGTTGGAAACCCATTTCGACCAAGCGCGCCGTGACGTCGAAGGCCTAACAACAGCGGCAGAGCGTGCAGGCAAACGCGCGGCCCGACTGGATAACTTCGACTTTGAAGAGCTGTCGGACGATGGCAATGTCGTGGCGTTGGGTCCCCGTGAGACATAAGGCCGGACGTGCGCGCACCACATCCGGCCCTAAAAACATCACTCGCTAAAGACCCAAGGCACCATTACCAAACAAGTCGGTTTACGCGCCCAACACGCCCTCGGATCGCTGGTCCATAAAGTTTTCAATACTTTATGACGTTGCCTATGTGGCCACCTGCGGCCCTCAATCGACGCGCGGTGCGTCCCGTTCTACGTCTGTTGGATAGACGCCCAAAATGTCGAGCCGGTTGGTGAAGTAGTCCAATTCCTCTAACGCGCGTGCGACATGCGGGTCATCGGGGTGGCCTTCGATGTCGGCATAAAACTGCGTCGCCGTGAACGCGCCGCCGACCATATAGCTTTCCAACTTGGTCATGTTGACGCCGTTGGTCGCAAAGCCACCCATCGCCTTGTAAAGCGCGGCGGGGATGTTGCGCACCTCGAAAACAAACGTGGTCAACATTTTGTCGCCGCGCCGTGACAGGTCGGCTTCCGGTGCCATGATCAAAAAGCGCGTAGTGTTATGCCCGTGATCCTCAATGTTGCTGGCAAAAAGCTCCAGCCCGTGGATCTCGGCCGCGATTTCGCTGGCCAGTGCGCCCACGCCCATGGTCCCATTCATCGCGATTTCTGCGGCGGCACCCGCGCTGTCGGCAGCGGCCTCTGACGTCATGTTATGGAGATCCAGGAACTTCCGCGCCTGCGGCAAAAGCACCAAATGCGCGCGTACGTGTTTGATATCGCTGATGCTCTGGCCAGGCAGCGCCATAAGCGCGATGCGCACACGCACGAAGGCCTCGCCCACAATTTTCAGCCCGCTCGCAGGCAGCAGACGGTGAATATCTGCCACCCGTCCATAGGTCGTGTTTTCAACCGGCACCATAGCGCGGGCAGCGCCGCCGCTGCGCACGGCGTCGATCGTGTCTTCAAACGTGCGGCAGGGCAGGGGTTCCATATGCGGCACGGCCTTGCGGCATGCCTCATGACCATAAGCGCCAAGCTCACCTTGGAATGCGATCCGCTCTGACATTTACCTCATCCTTACATTCCGCCGTTATCCCGAAAGAGCCGAGAGGCGTTTGGTCGCGGTACGTATAGCTTGCCAGCCGGAAGGTGAAGCAATAGATAGCCGCGCAGCAAGGGTTCACACGGGATTATGGGCTGACCATGGACACGATGACATTCACCAAGCTCGCGGGCGCTGTTTGCGGTGCGTTGTTGATTTTTCTGTTGGGCCGTTGGGCGGCAGAGGAAATCTATCACGTTGGCGGCCATGGTGGGCAGCAGGCCTATGTGATTGACACGGGCGTCGAAGAGGTTGCCGAAGTCGAAGAAGAAGTGCCGTTTGACGTTGTGTTGGCGTCTGCCGACATCGAAAAAGGCTCCAAAGTCTTCAGAAAATGCTCTGCGTGTCACAAACTCGAAGACGGCGCCAATGGCACAGGCCCCCACCTTTACGGCGTTGTTGGGCGCGACAAGGGTGGCGTGGACGGCTTTGGGTACTCGGACGTGCTGGCAAGCATGGAAGGCGACTGGTCAGCTGACAATCTGAACGGCTTTCTGGAAAACCCCAAAGGGTATGCCGCAGGGACGTCGATGGCGTTCGCAGGCTTGAAGAAAGTTGAAGATCGCGCGAATTTGATTGCCTATCTCGACAGCCTCGACAACTAAGCCGAGCGAACTGCAAATGGTTCAGGCCGTCCACGCTTTGGGCGGCCTTTTTCGTTGGAAATCACGAGCGTTCACGGATTCTCAACTTGAATGTTGGTAAAGGTAGAATTTAGCCTAAATTATCTAGAGTTGTCGCCTAGCAGAAGGATAGGTCCATGCATCGCCACGCCCCGCGCGCGCAGAGTAAAGCGAAAGTCCAGAACCCCAACAAGGTCATGCGATTGGGCATTTTGGTCTTGATGGCTTTCGGTCTGATGACTTGGCAGGCACGCGGCGAAGACATGGTGGTGAGCCATGGCTACTCGTTTTACGGCGATCTGAAATACCCGCCAGATTATCCGCATTTCGACTATGTAAACCCAGAGGCGCCGAAGGGCGGCGAAATCTCTTATGCAGCGCTGGGCACATTCGATTCGATGAACCCATACTCGCGCAAGGGACGCGCGGGGCGGCTAAGCTGGATGATGTATGAAAGCCTTCTAGGTGAGATGCCGACGACAGGCGGTGCGGCACCTGCGGATATGTATGGCGAGGCCTATTGCCTGCTGTGCGAGCGCTTGGAGTATCCCGCCGACAAGTCGTGGGTCATCTTCTACATGCGTAAAGACGCGAAGTTCTCCACCGGGGACCCGGTGACGGCGCATGATATCCTCTTTTCGCATAACCTTCTGTTGGAGCAAGGCCTGCCATCCTACGCAGCCGCCGTCAAAAAACGGATCCCGAATGCAGAGGTGATCGACGACTACACCATCAAATTTTACTTCACCGACGGCATTTCGCGCCGCTCGCTGATTGATCAGGTCGGCGGCGTGCCTGCCTGGTCCAAAAAGTGGTACGAAGAAACCGGCGCCCGGTTGGATGAGCCGCGCCTTGATGCCTCGCCAGGCTCGGGGCCATACGTCATCGAAGATGTCGAAGTGAACCGGCGCATCGTCTACAAACGTAACCCGGACTACTGGGCGAAGGATCTGCCGATCAATGTTGGCCGCCACAACTTCGACCGCATCCGCATCGAATATTTCGGTGACGACACGGCGAGCTTTGAGGGCTTCAAAGCGGGCGAGTATACATTCCGCGCCGAGGGTGACAGCGCGAAATGGGCCAAGGCCTATGAATTCCCGAAGGTTGAAAACGGGTCCGTCGCGAAAGAGGCCTTGCCCAGCGGGACGCCGCCGACCCCATCCGGCATCGTCTTCAACCTGCAACGCGAGGTCCTGCAAGATCGCAAAATCCGCCGCGCGCTCGCCTTGGCTTACAACTTCGAATGGACCAATGAGAGCCTGCAATACGGCCTCTTTTCGCAGCGGGTGTCCTTCACGCAAGGCTCGCCGCTGGAGGCCAAAGACCTGCCGACCGGTGACGAGTTGGCCTTCCTAGAATCGCT
The DNA here is from genome assembly GCA_963922415.1 of uncultured Aliishimia sp. Lineage (GTDB taxonomy): Bacteria > Pseudomonadota > Alphaproteobacteria > Rhodobacterales > Rhodobacteraceae > Aliishimia. The sequence continues at coordinate 4,784 of CAWUIP010000184.1, forward strand.
CGGCGATCTTGTCCCGCCTGAGATGCTGACCGAACCTGCGTTGATGGCCCACACCTCGCGGGCTGAGCGCTTGTTAGACCGACGTAACCTGCGCCAAGCGATGAAACTGTTGGACGAGGCGGGGTGGGCCGTCGGGGATGACGGCAAGCGCTATAAAGACGGGCAACTTCTGGAGTTTGAGTTCCTCTTCAACTCCTCCTCGCCGCCCACGCTAAGCTCGGTTATGGAGAATTTCGTCAAAAACGCCGAAGCCATGGGCGTTGAGATCAAACTCGACAAGGTCGACAGCGCGCAATTCACATCGCGCCGGCGCGACAAGGACTATGATCTGATCTATTCCAGCTATGCGTCATTCCTGGGCACGGGCACCGGCCTGCACCAGCGGTATGGATCCGAGGATGCGGTCGTTTCGGTCTTTAACCCGGCCTCCTTGCAGTCGGAACTGGTCGATACGATCATTGATGCTTCGCTCAACGCGACATCCACAGCCGAAGAGCAAGCGACGCTCAAAGCCTTGGACCGTGCGCTGCGTTATGAATTCTTTATGGTGCCTGTCTGGTACAATCCGGACTCATGGGTCGCCTACTACGATCAGTACGAATACCCCGACCCATTGCCGCCCTATTCAATTGGTCACCTGGACTTCTGGTGGTTCAACGAAGCCAAACACGAGGCGCTGAAAGCGGCCGGCGCGCTGAGGTAAGTCACCGTCCATGGGCGCCTATATCTTAAGACGGCTACTGCTGATCATTCCCACCTTGATCGGTATTATGCTGGTGAACTTTGCACTCGCACAATTTGTGCCCGGCGGGCCGGTGGAGCAGGCAATCGCCCGCGCGCAAGGCGAGGGCGATGTGTTTGGCGGCTTTGCTGGTGGCGCCAATGACGGCGGTGCCGATACGGGCGACGATGTGGAGCTTTACCCAGGTTCGCGCGGGCTGCCGCCGGAGTTCATCGAACAATTGGAGAAGGAGTTTGGCTTCGATAAGCCGCCTGTCCAACGGTTTCTATTGATGATGTGGGACTACGTCCGCTTCGACTTCGGCGACAGTTACTTCCAATCGCAACCTGTGGTGCAGCTGGTTCTGGACAAGCTGCCCGTATCGATCACCCTGGGTCTTTGGTCGACACTGATCGCCTATATCGTGTCGATCCCGCTGGGGATCCGGAAGGCCGTGCGGGAAGGGTCGCGCTTTGACACCTGGACTTCTGGCATCATCATCGCGGCCTATGCCATTCCCGGTTTTCTGTTCGGGATCCTTCTTCTGGTGCTCTTGGCGGGCGGCACCTACATCC
>CAWUIP010000185.1:0-6056 GCA_963922415.1 uncultured Aliishimia sp.
GGGCCGCAGGTGCGCGTCCTGGGGATCGCGTCTTGCTTGTGACCGAGAATTGTAACGCCACCGTTGCGTTCCTCTTCGGTGCGTCATTGATCGGTGCTGCTGTTATCCCGTTCAACGCACGACAAACGGGCCCAGAGCTATCGCGTGTTGTAAGGCATGCGGACCCGAGTGTTTTGGTATTCTTGTCCGAAATCTCGAAAGAGGCCGCGGCCCACGCGAAAGCCTTCTCTGCAGAGACGCAGTCGGGGTCCTTCGGCACCGTTCATTTTTCGTCGCGCGGGTCTCGCCCAGACCCGATCGAAGATGTCGCTGTCATACTCTACACAACCGGCACAACAGGCGACCCGAAGGGCGTCATGCTGACCCATGGTAACATGCGCTTCGGCGGTGCGGCCTCAGCGAACTTGCGATGGATGGTACCGGAAGATCACATCTATGGCGCTCTACCCTTGGCGCATGTCTTTGGTTTGGCGTCAGTAATTACGGCTTCTGTACATACTGGAGCGTATGTTGAGTTTGAAGCTAGGTTCTCTGCTGCAAAACTATACCATACGCTACAGAATGGGGTTTCGTTACTGTCTGCTGTCCCGCAAATGCATGCGCTTCTGATGCAATACGTTAAGGAACAGGGGCTGCAACAGCTAGGGTCAAAGACGCTGCGCTATGTGTCATCGGGTGGCGCGCCACTTGATCCTGATTGGAAGCGGCGTGCGGAGGCGTTCTATGGGGTTCCCCTGCAAAACGGATACGGGATGACCGAGACCACGGCAGGCATTGCAGCAACGCAGCACACCGAGATCAATGACGACGTGTCGTGCGGGCCGCCATTGCCGGGTGTTGAGATGCGCGTCAGCGACGGCGAACTGCAGGTGCGCGGTGACCATGTCATGAAGGGCTATTTTCGCGCGCCGGATCTGACGGCAGAGGTACTGAGCCCCGACGGCTGGTTCGCAACGGGAGATTTGGGCGAGATCGACGACGAAGGGCGCGTTTGGATCTTGGGCCGCAAAAAGGAGCTTATCATTCACGGCGGGTTCAACGTCTACCCGCCAGAAGTGGAAGGCGTTCTGAGCGATCACCCGCAGGTCATCCAGGCCGCCGTCATCGGGCACATGGTTGATGGTGATGAAAAGATTTTGGCCTTTTGTCAGGTGGCAGCGGACGATTGGCCGAGCGACGCTGACTTGCATGATTGGGTGCGAGCGCGGCTTGCCGGGTATAAACGGCCCTGGCGCATCATTTGTGCCGAAAGCCTTCCCGCCGCGGCAACAGGCAAAATCTTAAAGCACAAACTCGAAGACGCCTTCGCGGCTGAGCTTTCAGGCCTTTAGGTGTAAACGCCGTTGGCGGCCGCGCGAATGGCGGCGATGTTTGTTCCATAGGGTGCCGGGTTGGCCACGGACCCGCCGCGAAATACGGCCGAGCCGGCAACAAGCACATCTGCGCCAGCCTGGGCAACAATCGGGGCCGTCGAAGGGTCCACGCCGCCATCAATTTCGATGTGAATAGGGCGGTCACCGATCATGGCGCGCAAGGCGCGGATCTTGGCACTCATGTTTAGGAACTTTTGACCGCCAAACCCAGGGTTCACGGTCATCACACAGACCAGGTCAACAAGATCCAAAACGTCCGCCACAGACTCTGCCGGGGTGCCGGGATTGATCGCAACGCCCGGACGCATGCCCGCAGCTCGGATCGCCTGCAATGTTCGGTGGATATGCGGGCCTGCCTCCACATGCGCCGTCAGAACATCTGCGCCTGCATCCGCGAAGGCGTCGATGTAAGGATCGACCGGCGCGATCATCAGATGAACGTCCATCACGCCCTTGATATGCGGGCGGATCGCCTTGCAGGTGGCGGGCCCAAAGGTGATGTTGGGCACGAAGTGGCCATCCATGACATCTACGTGGATCCAATCCGCGCCTTGTGCCTCGACCGCCGCGCATTCAGCGCCGAAGTTGGCGAAGTCCGCCGCCAATATGGATGGGGCAATTTTGATCGATCTGTCAAAGCTCATGCCGTGTCACATGCCTTTGGTGGGCGCGATAATCAAGAGTGGGCTGACCGCTAAACCTGATAGTAGTCGCGGTACCAATCAACAAAGCGCTGGATGCCCTCTGGCACTGGCGTCACGGGCCGTTGCCCCGTCAAGGCTGTCAAAAGTTGCGTATCGGCCCAAGTGGCGGGCACATCGCCAGGCTGCATTGGCATCATGATCTTTTCCGCCGTTTGGCCACAGGCCGCTTCAATGGCCGCGATGTAATCCATCAGCTTGACCGGGGCGCCATTGCCAATATTGACGATGCGAAATGGAGCCACTGGCGAAAGGCTGTCATGCTCCACGGGTTTTTCGGGATCGGGCACCGCCTTCGACAGCGCCAGGATCGACGCGACGAGATCGTCGATATAGGTGAAATCCCGCATCATCTCGCCATTATTATAGACCTTGATCGGCTCGCCGCTCAGGATCGCCTTGGTAAAAAGAAAATGCGCCATGTCGGGCCGACCCCAAGGCCCATAGACGGTGAAGAAGCGGAACATGGTGATCGGCAAGTCGTAAAGGTGGGCATAGCTGTGTGCGAGCGCTTCGGTCGCCTTCTTGGTGGCCGCATAAAAGCTCATCTGGGTGTCGACTTTATGCGTTTCTTGGTATGGCATCTCGGTGTTGGCGCCGTAGACTGAAGAGGTCGAGGCCAAGAGCATGTGCGACGGTGGATTGGCGCGCGCGGCTTCCAAAAGTTCGGCAGTGCCCACCATGTTGGCTTGCACGTACGAGGCCGGATGATCAATCGAGTAACGTACACCTGCTTGGGCTGCCAGGTGGATCACCAAGTCGGGCTTATGATCTGAAAACAGATCTCGCAGCAGCCCATCGGTTTCAAGCCGTCCTCGAACGGGCAAGAAGCCTTGCGATTGGGAAAGCATTGCGTGTCGACGCTCTTTCAGCCGGACGTCGTAGTAATCTGAAAACGCGTCCAGCCCTATCACGCGCCACCCCGCCTCTAGCAGCGCGCGCGCTGTAAAGTATCCGATAAAGCCCGCAGATCCGGTAACAAGCGCAGTTTGTGTCATGCACGCGTTGTGACGCTAAGCGCGGCCAAGGGAAAGCTCTTTGCGCAAAAAAGTTGCCGTGCCTTACAGGGCGAGCCCAGACAGAAGGCCTGCAATGATCAATGCGTCGACTATAATGAAACTCCACAGGACCCATTTGGGAATAGCCGCGGTCCGGCGCATGGACAGTGCCGCCACCAACCCGATGCTGGTCAGGACCAATGCCATCCATGCGATCCAAGGCATAAACTGCCCTGTCACGATGAACCATCCCATCAGAGCATAGAGTATCCCAACCGGCACCAGCCGGGCTGTGTCGCGGTTGCGTCCGTGCATGGCCCATTCGAAGGCATGCCAAACCCCAGTGAAAACCAAAAGCGACCCAGCGGCACCCATCAGCTGTCTCCTTCGCAGGGGAAGCCCGCGACGCCCCAGGCCAAAAGATCGTCAACATGCTCTTGCAACGAGTAGGGGGCAGGCTCCCGCCCGCCGCCAGGGCCCCAGGCCCAGTGCAGGATCACATCGTGATCAAGGTGCGCCGCCAAGTCCATCACGTCACGGTCGCCGTTCAGGTCGGGATCGCGCAATTGCGTACAGATTTCGATTGACGACCGTCCGAACCAGTCGGCTTCCACAGGGGCCAATCGCCATGCGGCGGCGACTTGCGGGGCGGCATGAGGCACGTTATTGGCGCGCCCTGTGGCTTCGTTGTTCACGTGGCAAGTGGCGCAGGGGATGTATTCGACCCCAATCCGGCTTTCGCCCGCGCGGATGTTCATCCCATGCACGCGGGCCTTGCCATAGCTCGGGCCTGACCACATGGGGCGGTCAGACGCGCCGGTGTGGCAGTTTGAACACCGGGGGTGGGAGGCGACTTCATAGATCCTGTCCCACGCAGCGAGCCCCTCTTCGGTGCTTACAGACCCCTCTGCGGGTGGATTGATCTCGACCGTTTCGGCCGCCATGCTGGCGTAAGGAAGGACCGCCAAAATCGGCAGGATAAGCAGTTTCTTCAACATCTGCAGGCCCTTACACGAAGTCGACAAACTTGTTGAACGGCATCTCGCGCAACCGCTCGCCGGTGGCGGCAAAGATGGCGTTTGCCAGCGCGGGCGCGGCGGGCGGAACCGGAGGTTCGCCAATGCCGCGCACACGGTCCTGGTTTTCCAAGCCCTTCACGACGATCTCGGGGCACTGATACAGCCGCATTCCTTCATGCGCGTGATAGTTCGACTGCTCTGCCATGCCGTCATCATAGGTGATCTCGCAGTTCATCGCGTGACCCAGCCCATAGACGACGCCGCCTTGGACAAGGTTTTCAAAGTTCACTGGGTCGATCACAGTGCCCACATCGGCAGCGACATAGACCTTGTCCAGCTTGATCCCGTCATCGGTGGCCGTGACTTCCACCACCTCTGCCACCGGGACACCGAAGCTTTCAACAAAGGCCACACCGCGACCCCGGTTCGGACCCAGGTCAGAGCCCCAATTGGACATCTCGCCAACCACCTCCAGCACTTTGCGGGACATATCGTCATGCATCAGGCGCATGCGCTCTTCCAACGGATCGGCGCCTGCGGCGTGGATCAACTCATCCAAGAAGCTGTCGAAGTAGAAGCCCGCCGCCGGTGCACCCACCGCCCGCCAGGACGACGTAGGTGCTAGTTCTGCCGCGCGGTAGGCGCGCACGCAGAGGCCTTCGAGCTTGTAGGGGTTGTTCCAAGACCCGGCCGAGATTTGGCTGTCTGGTCCAGGAACTGGCATGCCAGCCCGGCCCATCTGCGACGAGATCACGGAGGGTGCCGCGATTTGCAGCTCAAGCGCCGTCACTTTCCCGTCCTTTACCGCACCTGTTCCGCGACCCATCGAGATGTGGCGCGGGAAGTCGTGGGCGAAGTCCTCTTCACGGCTATAGGTCATCTTCACCGGAACGCCGGGCATCGCCATTGCGACCTCGGCCGCTTGCTTGACGTGCTCAAATTCCAGCCGGTGACCAAAGCTGCCGCCCATATAGCGGTTGTGAAAGAAGACTTGCTCGGGCTCATGACCCGTCACACCTGCCACCTGCTGCTGCAGCATGCGGGGGAATTGGTGGCCCGTCCACACATCAACACGGTCGTCAGTGACTTTCACAACGGCGTTCAACGGCTCCAGCGGGGCGTGCGCGACATAAGGCGACTTATACTGCGCCTTGATCACATCGCCGCTGCCAAGCGCGCCGGGCACGTCGCCGTCATTGCGCCATTCTTTGTCCAGAAGGTCGTCTTGAAAGCTGCCCTCAAGAGCGGCCCAATGATCTTCCTGTTGTGCAGGATAGGGCGCTGGGCCCCAATCGTAGTCTATGGCATCGGCCGCTTGGAACGCGCGCCATGTGTTGTCGGCCACAACAGCGACGCCGCCTGTGACCGGAACGATCTTTTGAACGCCGCGCATAGCCTCTGCTGCAGATGCGTCAAAGCCATTGATGCCACCAAATTGGCGCGGATTGGTTTTGACGGTGGCGAAGACCATGCCGTCGACGACCTCGTCGATGCCATAGTTCAGCGTTCCGGTCGACTTGCCGACAATATCCAACCGCTCCATCGGTTTGCCGATGAGCCGCCATTCTGACGGGTCGCGCAGGGTCACGTCTGTGACAGGTTCCAGGGTCGCTGCCGTTGCTGCAAGGCTGGTATAGGCAAGCTCTGTCCCATCCGGCAGAATCACCTGGCCCTTGGCCGTCTTCAACTGAGCGACGGGGATGCCTGTCTCTTGCGACGCGGCCTGCTTGAGCGTTTCGCGTGCCACAGCACCGGCCTGGCGCAACTTCTCGAAGCTGTCGGGCATAGAGGACGACCCTCCGGTGCCCTGCAACCCGATAAGCTTAATCATCCCACCCATCATTGCGCGCATCGTCTCAGCGGTTGCGCTGCGGTCGGTCGATGCAAAGGGTGCGGCCTCTGCGCCCATGGCCGTGTTCCAATAGGCGGCGTTGGGCGCGCCAAAGGTGGTTTCAAACTGCCCCC
>CAWUIP010000186.1:0-6020 GCA_963922415.1 uncultured Aliishimia sp.
AGCAAAAGCTCAAAGGCTACTACGGCGACCTGACCGAAAAGCAGTTCCGCCGCATTTATGCCGAAGCCGAGCGTGTGAAGGGCGATACCGGTGAAAACTTGATCGGTCTGCTGGAACGCCGCCTTGACGCCGTCGTTTACCGCGCGAAGTTCGTGGCAACCATCTTTGCCGCCCGTCAGTTCGTGAACCACGGCCATGTCAAAGTGAACGGCCAAAAGGTCAACATCCCGTCCTACCGCATCAAAGAAGGCGATGTGATCGAGGTGCGTGACCGCTCCAAACAGATGACAGCGATCCTGGAAGCCGTGCAACTGCCAGAGCGCGATGTGCCAGACTACCTTGAGGTTGATCACTCCAAACTGACAGCCACATTCGTGCGCACACCAGGCCTGGGCGATGTGCCCTACCCTGTGATGATGGAACCGAACCTCGTCGTCGAATTCTACGCGAAAAACTAAGCCGGGTCATTGATCCAGAGCGAAGATCACGCCGGTGCACCGGCGTGATTTTTTTGTTTGGTGGCCAAAGGCCGGGGCTTTGAGCACCGTCGCGCCGAACAAAGCATGTGTCGCGCGCGCCGTTACAGCAACCACTTCGAATTCGCGCGGCCCTTAGTCCAATCGACGCAACCTAGACCTGCTGGTCTAGAGCTCGCCTATCGGGAAAGGCAGACGACCCGCGACACGACGTTTGTTGAACTCGCGCATACGCGCAAATACGTCGACGCCGAGTTGGTCGTACACGTCGAGTAAGTCCACCATGACCCAGTTCTCTCGAATTTTGCCATTTTCAATGCGCCAGAAATCCAAAGACCGGCTGCTGAATTTTTGCCCTGACGCGGCAAGGCCCAACCACCCGTCGTTGCTTAACGTCTGGATCATGTTCGGCCAGCCGGTCACCGCCGCGTACTCCCCGTCGCCAAAGAAATGGTAGATGATGTCATCTACGTATTTGCCACGGTCCGGCATTCCATTGAGAAACGGGATCTGATGCCAGTTGCGAAAGCCCGCGATGCCGCGTCCCGTGCCAATGCCCGCAGGGCCATACCAGTTCATCCGTTCGTGCCAAAACCGATCCATCTCCATGACCTCTGGGCCGCCTTGGCTCGGGTGTTTTTTCATATGACTGAGCATGTCGATGATATGTTGTTGACTTGCGGAGGCTTTTTCTGCGTCCCACGGCCCTGGGACAATGCCGTCCAGCGTTGCGGGCCCGGGGATGCAGAATTCGAGGCCAAGAGACGGGGCCATCGGCCAGGCGTGGGCCTGCATCATGACTTCTGGGATATCCCAAATCGTTTGGATCTCGACCACCTTGCCGGACTCAAATCGATAGAATTCGTGAAACCGCATATGCGTGAGGTGTCCGGTGGGCGGGATATCGAGCCATGGCGCGACGAAGGTGCCGTAGTAATGTCCACCGCACCCGACCCAGTTTCCACCGTGCTCGTCCGGACCGCCCATAACGATCCAATCGCGCCGCTCTAGGTCGGGCATCGCCGCGAACAGGGGCGCATAGCAGGTCTCGTAAAGCGCGTCCGGTCCGGTCATGTCTCCAAAAGGATGCGGCATGTGAATCACCGCATTGATCGAAATTACATCTGAGAGCGCCGCACGCACCCCGGCTTCGCTAAAATCAACCATGGCCGCGCGCAACGTTGCGAGGGCGGCTTTGTTTGGCGTGTGCGGATCGTTCATGCGTATGTCTCCGTTTTCAGCAATTGTGTCATACGCGCGAAGACATCGATGCCGAGTTGTCGGTAGAGATCGAGCATATCTACCATCACCCAGCACTCTTTCACGAGCCCGTTTTCAACGCGCCAGAAGTCGAGGCTGCGGCGGGTGATACGTCGGCCGGTGGGGGCGAGGCCGAGAAAGCCATCCCCGGAATGAATTGCAGTGCCGGAGGGCCAGCCGGTGAAGGCCACAAGATCGTGGTCCCCAAAGAACACGCCGTCTTCCAAGTGGCGGGTATTGTCAGACAGACCGTCGCGGAACTGCTTAAAGATGAGACTTGCGATGGCTGAATGACAGCGCGCTGTGCCGAGCCCAGTGGGACCATACCAAACCGCGTTCGGATGCCAATAGCCGCCAAGTCCGCGCTCCGGTGTCTCCGCTGTACCTTGTTTGAGATCGTGGAGCATATCCCAGACACACTGCACCGCCGCATCGGCAGCTTTGGCGTCGTAAGGTGCCGCGATCACGCCGGTGCCCGAGGCCGGGCCAGGGCAGAGCCACTCCACGCCCAGCTGAGGTGCCATGGGCCAGGCGCCAGCCTGCAACATGAGCTGCGGAATGTCCCAGAGACCCTCCATTTCCACAACGCGCCCGCCTTCAATGCGCAGATATTCATGATAGCGGAAGAAGGCCGGGCGCCCTGTGGCTGGAATGCCAAGCCAGGACGCGCCGTGCGTGCCGAAGACGTTGCCGCCCAGGCCGACCCAATCACCGGGCTGTGCGCCGCCCCAGCGCGGGCCTGACATGACGATAAAGTCAGCACGCTCCATATCCGGCATGGCCGCGAGGAGCGGCGAATAGACCTTTGACCAAAGTTCTTGCGGGCCGGTGAGGTCTCCGAACGGATGACCCAAACGAATTTTGGCATCTGGCGCGAACGCCACCGTCAAAGCACGGTGGATGCGCCCCGGATCACCCGACCGCAGCGCGTGGCGAAGCGGCTCTACTAGTCGCTTGTGCGTATCGTGCCTGGTTTCGTGACGACAGTCGGGCGCCTCCGCCCCGGCGTTCATCCCTTCACGGCCCCGGCCGTCAAACCGCTCACAATTTGGCGCTGGAAGAACATCACAAGAATGACAAGTGGCACCGTCGCCGAGACAACCGCCGCCACCGCAAACATGACGTTGCCCTCTACCTGCGTAGACCCAAGGAAAGACGCAATCTTGGGGATCATCGTCTCGTTCTCTTGGCTCAGCAACATCCGCGTGACGGTGAAGTCATTGTAAGCGAGAAGGAAAGAGAAAAGCCCCGTCGTGATCACCCCTGGCCACATCACCGGGATAATAACACGCCGGAACGCCTCGAAACGCGTGCACCCGTCGATCATTGCGCTTTCATCAAGCTCTTTGGGAATGTTGAGGAAGAAAGAATGGAGCATCCAGAGTGTGAAGGGCTGGTTGATGGCGACGAGCACGATGATCGTTGTGGGCAGGATGCCCCAAACATTCCATTCAAAGAACGGCAGGAGGTAGCCAGAGACCAGCGTGATATGCGGCATCGCGCGAAAGACTAACGCGGCCATGAGAATCCAAAACGCGTATTTGAAACCAGACCGTGCAAGGGCGTACCCGCCCAGCGTCCCAAAGGTGAGAGAAATTGTGACTGTAAAGAACACCACAATCCCTGTGTTGAGGACAGATCGCCAGAATTCTTCCTGGATCCATGCGCCATCATAGCCACCCAGCGTAAACGCTCCACCTGTCTCGATCTGTGTACGCGTTCCGGTAAGGGCGTAGGTCCAATCGGCCTTTGAGAAAAAATCGCCTTGAACCTTGAACGATCCCCACACTGTCCAAAGAAATGGAAACGCGGCGATGATAAGCCAAAGGGCGACAAGCGCCATCGCGATGACGTTGCCGGTGGAGAAGCGTGCGTTTGATCTATCCGCCATCGGTGCCTCTTAAGTTGGCTTGCCATTGAAATCGCGCCACGTGCGGATGAGCACAGGCGTCAAAAGGATTGCGACCCCGAGGATCGTCAGAATTGACGTCGCTCCGGCTGAGCCATAAAGCGGGTTCCCCGCAGCGATCAGATCGCTGTAGATGATCCAGGACAGCGAGCGTGCATGGCTTTCCGCCTGGAACGAAATGATCGGCTCGAAAACCCTAAAATTGTCCATCAACTGAATGAGCGCGATGAAGACGACAAGGGGCATGAGATGTGGAACGACGATGTAGCGCATGCTTTGCCACTTGGTGGCACCGTCGATTTGCGCGGCCTCCACCTGGTCTGAGGGCAAGGTTTGCAGACCCGCATAGAGCACAATGAAGCTGAACGGCAGCGAGGACCATATCCCATAGATGATGAGCATCGTCCAAACGAGCGGGGTCGAGGCCTTCATACTCAAGTTCGGATCGTTGAAGAGCCACTGTATCGCGGACCCTAACACGCCGTCCACATCGACCATCCAGAAGAGGATGAGCGCGCCCACGAGCGGTGTTACGATCATCGGCAAAAGCGATATGAAAATCGTTGGACCCTTGAACACTTTCGGCACCCGGTTCACGCCCACTGCAATGGCTAGGCCCAGCACGATGACGAAGGGTGTCACGACGAACGTGTAGGTTAGCGTGAACGCGAGCGCCCAGTAGAATGGCAGATCAAAGACATCCTCAAAGAACGCGCCCCAGCTGTCAGCCGTGCGCCAAGCCTCGGCGATCTCGCCCGTGGCAAGGTGAGCGCGGTTCAAATACGTGCCCGCGCCATTGAACTGCCCCAGCGGTTGCGCGTTCCGCAGGTCTTCCGTTGCCTCGAGATCCACTTTTGTCGTCTCGGTACAGCCGAACGGGCCACAGCTTTCACTAACCACGAGGACCTGCTCGTGTTCGACATGAAGCGACTGGACGAAGACCGACACAATCGGCAGCGCGATAAAGAGGATCATCGCAGAGAGCGTCGGTAATATGAACCAAAAGAACGGCTTGTGCTTCATGGGGCGACCCTTTCAGTGAAGGGGTGCTGGGGCCCATGCAAAGGCCCCAGCAGGTTGGGTTATTGCAGGAAGCCCGCTTCTTTCGCCGCGGTCACATAGGCCGCTTCGATGTCGGCGAGGGTTTCCTCGGCGGTCTCATTTCCTTGCAGGAAGTCTGCGAGTTCCGCGCTGGCGGCATTATGCATCAAGTTGATGTAGGGGATCATCGGGTAGGGCTTCGCACCACCCTGCGCCGTGGCCGCCACACCTGCCGCTGCCGGTCCGGGGGTGAAGCCGTCCACGAGCCAAATCGCTTTGTCATTGTGCTCTTCCATCAACGAGGGCGACAGCGCGCTCGCAAGCGCAGCGAAGGTCGCCTCTGCCTCTTCGTCGGAAATGTTGGTGGCGATGGTGATGCCGTCCCACCAAAGTGTCGCCGCTGGGGTGTTGCCGCCAAGCATCGTCGGAGCAGCAGTCAGCACTGTGTTTTCGGTCACTTCCGCCGTGGAACCTTCGGCATCGAGAACCGCGCCACCGCGGGATCCCCACATGATGCCAAGCGCGGCCTGACCCGCTTCCCAAAGGCCCTGCGTCTCGTTGGAGGCGTGGCTGAGGTAATCTGGATGCGCATACTCCGCGAGTGATTTCAGCGATTCCAGCGCGGCGACGCCCGTTTCCGTGTTGATGTTAGGCTCAGCGGTGCCGGGCTTGAAGAGTTCGCCACCTGCGCCAAAGAAGAACAGGTTAAAAAGCTCACCCTGGTTCCAACCGGTTGCATTGAGCACAACCGGATGCTCCATGATACCCGCCGCGCGGATTGCCTCGGCGGCCTCAACCATACCTTCGACAGTGGTTGGGATGCCCTCAACGCCCGCTTGCTCTAGAATATCAGTACGCGCGAACATGTGCTGCGAGTTCGCCATGAACGCTACGGCCATAACCTGCCCGTCAATCGTGATGAGCTGGTTCGGGTTAATGTTGGCGCCATACTTTGCCACGAGGTCATCGAGTGGACGCACAAGTCCGTCATTCATCAGCTGCGTCAGCGTGGAGTTCGCAACGATCACCGACGTATACTGCGCAGGGTTTGGCGTCTGCGCCTGGTTCATCATGTCCCGCGTGTCATCGCGCAGCGTTACGGTGAACTCGCTCGCGGCACCTTCGCAAGACGCCTGCGCCATGCCCGAAACGGCCTGAATGGCCGGGAAATCAGAGCCAAGCACGCGGATCGACTGACCCGCCGGCCCACAGTTTGCATGCCCCCCGGCGAAGGCCGCAGAGCCCAACAGGCCCGCAGCAACGCCGCACATCGCTATCTTCCTCAGAAACATCTTATTCTCCCTGTTTCAGTCGTGGTGCGATGTGCCTTGCAA
>CAWUIP010000187.1:0-5975 GCA_963922415.1 uncultured Aliishimia sp.
TCTCCGGTTTATCTTGATTCTGTGGAAAATCTGAGTGGGAATTTCGCCAGCTTTTTGTCCACGTGTCGAAATTGCCTCAGGGCTTTGGACTTGCGGGCGTTTTGGGCTGTAGCTACACAGCATCTATGTCTGACACCGGCGACGACACCAATATCCGCCAACCTGATCTGAGCGAACCGTTGCGTCGCGCTTTGGGCGAACGCTACCTGACCTATGCTTTGTCGACGATTATGCACCGCGCTTTGCCCGATGCGCGGGATGGATTGAAACCTGTTCATCGGCGAATCCTTTATGCAATGCGCGAATTGCGGCTGACATCCACTGGTGGATTTCGGAAGTCGGCGAAGATTTCGGGCGATGTGATGGGCAACTATCACCCGCATGGGGATGGCGCGATTTACGACGCGATGGCGCGCTTGGCCCAAGACTTCAACGTCCGCTACCCGTTGGTCGACGGGCAGGGCAACTTCGGCAATATTGACGGCGATAACCCGGCCGCCTCGCGCTACACCGAGGCGCGGCTGACGGTTGTGGCCGAGGCCTTGTTGGAGGGTCTGACAGAAAACGCCGTTGATTTTCGCGACAATTATGATGGCACGCTGACCGAACCCGTCGTGCTGCCCGCGCAGTTTCCAAACCTGCTGGCAAACGGGTCGAGTGGCATCGCAGTGGGCATGGCCACCAACATTCCGCCGCACAATATCGCCGAGCTGATCGATGCCTGCCTACATCTGATCAAAACGCCCGATGCGCGCGATGATACGCTGCTGAAATACATCCCCGGTCCCGATTTCCCGACGGGTGGTATCATCGTAGAACCTGCCGAAAACATCGCGCAGGCCTATCGCACCGGGAAGGGCGGGTTCCGCCTGCGCGCCCGGCACGAGGTTGAGGATCTAGGGCGCGGTCAGTGGCAGATTGTCGTGACCGAGATCCCCTATCAGGTGCAGAAATCCCGCCTGATCGAAAAGATCGCAGAGCTGATCCAGACGAAGAAAGTGCCAATCCTGGCAGACGTCCGCGATGAAAGCGCCGAAGATATCCGCCTGATCCTAGAGCCTCGCAGCAAGAACGTCGATCCAGACGTGCTGATGAACACGCTCTTCCGAAATTCCGACCTTGAGGTGCGGTTTTCGATGAACATGAACGTGCTCATCGATGGGGTCACGCCCAAGGTGTCGACGTTGAAAGAGGTGCTGCGGGCCTTCCTGGATTTCCGCCGCGAGGTGCTGATCCGCCGGTCTGAACACCGCATGGAAAAGATCGACCACCGGTTAGAGGTGCTTGAAGGCTTCATCATTGCCTTCCTGAACCTGGACCGGGTCATCGATATCATCCGGTACGACGACGATCCCAAAGCCGCGCTGATGCGGGAAGAGTGGGGCCGCGACCACGTCCGCGCGATGTCCGAGGCAGATTACATCTCGCCGCCGCCGGGCGAGGGGGAGCTAAGCGACGTTCAGGCAGACGCCATCCTGAACATGCGCCTGCGCTCTTTGCGGCGGTTGGAAGAGCTTGAGCTCTTGCGCGAGCAAGAAGCGCTGATGGCAGAGCGTGCGGGCCTTGAAGATCTGCTTGAAAACGAAAGTGTCCAGTGGGCGCGGATTTCGGACGAGTTGAAAGAGGCGAAGAAGAAATTCGGCAAAGACTACGAAGGCGGTGCGCGCCGGACTCTGATCCAAGAAGCCGCCGAGATCGAAGATGTCCCGCTCGAGGCGATGATCGAACGTGAACCGATCACCGTCGTCTGCTCGCAGATGGGGTGGGTGCGCGCGATGACCGGGCATATCGACCTGACCCGCGAGTTGAAGTTCAAAGACGGCGATGGCCCGCGCTTTATCTTCCATGCGGAAACCACGGATCGGCTTTTGATCTTCGGCTCGAACGGGCGGTTTTACACCGTTTCTGCGTCGAATCTGCCGGGCGGGCGCGGCATGGGCGAGCCGTTGCGCCTGATGGTGGATTTGCCCAACGAGGCAGAGATCGTCACCATCCTGACCCATGATCCGGCGCGCAAGCTTCTGGTGGCCTCGGATGCGGGGGATGGGTTCATCGTGCCTGAAACCGACGTGGTCGCGCAGACCCGGACTGGCAAACAGGTGCTGAATGTGCGCGCGCCAAGCCGGGCCAAGCTGTGCAAGCCTGTTGTGGGCGATGCAGTTGCGGTCGTGGGTGAGAACCGTAAAGTGCTGGTGTTTGCCGTCGAGGAACTGCCCGAGATGGCGCGCGGCAAAGGCGTAAGGCTGCAACGGTATAAGGACGGGGGTCTGAGTGACGCAACCACCTTCACCTTGGGAGACGGGCTCAGCTGGCAAGACCCCGCCGGACGCACCCGAACCGAGTCCGACCTTACCGAATGGATCGGAAAGCGCGCCACTGCAGGGCGCATGGCGCCCCGAGGATTCCCGCGCGACAACACATTCACTTAACGACGTATCGGTCGGCTGGGCCGGGAGCCGGTCCGCCCTGTTTTGGCTGGCACTCAAAACCGGGTTTTGGACCGTTCTGACGCTGGGCCTCTACCGGTTTTGGATGCGCACGCGCTTGCGCCGCTACATCTGGTCTTCGTTTCGCCCCGGCGGGAATCCGATGGAGTACACCGGCGACCCGTGGGAGAAGCTTTTGGGCTTTTGCATCGCGGTTGTGGTGCTGACCTTCTACATTGGTATTTTGAATTTGCTGCTCATGTTCATCAGTTTCTCGGTCTTCGAGAACTCGTTTGTCGGCTACGCGCTCAGCTTTGCGGGTCTTGTCCCCCTTTGGTTCTACGCCAGTTATCGGTCACGCCGCTATGTGTTGGGCCGCACCCGGTGGCGTGGTCTGCGCTTCGCGCTAGAGCCGGGCGCGTGGGGATATACGGGGCGTGCACTTATCCACTGGGTTGTAACCATTTTGACGCTTGGGCTCTTGGCGCCAAGGATGACGTTCTATCTCGAAAAGTACCGCACAGACCGCACGGTGTTTGGCGATGTGCGCCTGCGCCAAGGCGGGTCCTGGTGGATGCTGTATCGCGCGATGATCCCTCTTTTGGTCGTCGTTGCGGCAATAGGTGGCTACATTTGGTGGCTTTGGATCGGCGATCCTTTGGTTCCCAATCCTGAGGATGTAAGCATCCTCCAAGACATCTTCGGCGACGGTCACTTATCCTTTGAAGACCTCAGATCTATGCCAGGCCTTCATGCGACTGAGCGTCTTGTTTGGATCTTTGCGATCATCGCTGCGCTCTTTTACGCCTGCGTTCACTATGTCTGGGCCAGCCGCCGTATGTTGGCCAACCACAAAACCGCAGGCGGCGTTGGATTCGTGTCAAAACTCGCCGCGCCGCGCATGTTTTGGATCTACTGCACGGGCTACTTCATTGCGACGTGGATTTTAACCCTGGGCATATTCGCGGTTGTTTTGGCGACGGCCGTTGTATTTGGTGTCGAGCGGCTTGCCTTTGGTACAGATTTCGGCGTCGCGGGACTTGAGGCTTTGCCAGAATGGGTGAGCTATGCGGCGCTGGGCTTGCTTTACTTCGCGGTCTTCTTGCTTTGGGCGGCGGTGCACATGGCCTTCATAACCTATCCTGCGCAACGGCATATCGCGTTGTCCTTGTCTTTATCTGGTGTGGCTGGCTTGGGCAGCGTCAGCCAACGCAAACGCGATGAGTTTGCGGAAGCCGAAGGCTTTGCCGAGGCTCTGGATCTTGGGGCGGCAATATGAGCAGCGTTCAGGAGTTTAACGCACAAGGTGCGGCCTATTTTGATGGTGAGACACCTATTCCCCAGCCCGTTGCGCATCTGCGGTTGGTTGGTGATGCGTTGCAGATCCATCTTGTGGAGGGCGAGGTGATCACCTGGCCTGAAGCCGATATTCGATCCGTGCGCGATCATGCGGGGGCCTATGACGCGACGTTGCGCCTTCGAACGGATCCATTGGCGCGGCTTTATGTTGAATCGCCGATCCTGTTGAACGCACTCTCGCGCCACCATCGCCCAGCACCACCCAAGGGACGCCTACGTCTTGCTGCTTGGGCGACCGCCGCGGTCGCTGCGGTTGCGTTGCAAATTGCGGTTTTGATCCCGCTTTTGGCCGACGGGCTTGCGGAATTTATCCCCGCAGGCGGTGAACGCGCGCTGGGCGAAGCAACATTCGAGCAGATCCGGGCCGCTTTAGACCAAACAGGCGTGGATCTGGTCCCAGTTTGCACGGCTCCAAAGGGTATTGCGGCTTTGGACGCTATGGAAGCTAAGCTGACAGAGACGCTTCCAACGCCGCCCGGCCTATCTGTCTTTGTCCTTGACCACGACATGGTCAACGCTTTTGCGCTGCCTGGCGGCTATGTCGTGTTGTTTCGTGGCTTGATCGAAGAGGCGGAAACGCCGGACGAGGTTGCTGCTGTCTTCGCACACGAGATCGGGCACGTGGTCAGCCGGGACCCGACCCGGCATGCGCTGCGCTCTGCTGGGTCGATCGGGATCTTGGGTCTGCTCTTTGGCGACTTTGCAGGTGGCGCGATGGTCCTATTCCTCGCCAACCAGCTTATCAATGCCCAGTATTCGCAATCTGCCGAAGCCGCCGCTGACCGCTTTGCTACAGATATGCTCGTGCGCGCGAATGTGTCCCCGGCTGCACTTGGCTCTTTCTTTGAACGTCTTCGCGACGAACACGGGGACAGTGAAGGCCTCGTTGCGCATTTTCAGTCGCACCCGGAATTAGGTGACCGGATCGAAGCTGCGCGTGCTGCCGCGTCTAATGGCTCTGAGTTTGCGCCGAGCTTAAGCGGGGCCGCGTGGGCCGACCTGCGCAACATTTGCGAGACCACCACATCTGCGCTAGGTTGACAGCGGCCAAGGCGTTGCACCAGCCACGTGCCTGCGCTAGCAACACGTAAATGGTTAACGGTCCAAGGCTCGCTTCATGATGCGCTCTTTCCTACTGCTGTCCTTTGCCCTGCTTTTGGCGGCGTGTAGTCCTTCGGGGGACGATCTTAATGAACCGCCCGTGCCGCTTGGCCCTTTCAAGTTAGGGCACAACATCGTTGTCGCGTCCAAAGCCGTGAAGGGCCCGCTCAGCCGCAATGCCTCGGAAGAGGAACTTATTGCGGCGCTGAGTGGCGCAATTGCCGACAGGTTTGAACGATATGATGGCGACAGGCTCTACCACTTCGGCGTCAGCGTTGAGGGCTATGTTCTGGCAGCGCCTGGGATCCCCATCGTTTACTCGCCAAAATCTGTGATGATTATCAATGTCACGGTGTGGGACGACGCGGCAGGCGGCAAATTGAATGAAAAGCCGGAACAATTGACAGTGTTCGAATCTTTATCAGGAGAGACGGTCATAAGTTCCGGCCTGACCCAGTCCAAAGAACAGCAACTGCGCAATCTGACCGTCAATGCAGCAAAACAGATCGAACGCTATCTGACCCGGCAAATCAAGAACGAGGGCTGGTTTGGCGGTTCGGATGCCGTGTCTGCAGGTCCGGTAGAGCCTGATTTGGAGAGCGTGGAAGAGGACACCGCGGCAGAAAGCGCAGCTGAGGCCGTAAGCCCAGAAGAAGCCGCACCCGTGGAAGGCTAGTCCAATCCGTTACAGCGCTTGATTTCCCGCGCCAATCGCCATATGTGCCGCGCGGAGTAAATCTGGGTCGGAGATGACCCCCTAACTGGAAGGGCGCCGCGGGACGATGGCAAAGGAAAAGTTTGAACGTACGAAGCCGCATGTGAACATTGGCACGATTGGTCACGTTGACCACGGCAAGACGACTTTGACGGCGGCGATTACGAAGTATTTTGGCGACTTCCAGGCCTATGATCAGATTGACGGCGCGCCGGAGGAGAAGGCGCGTGGGATCACGATCTCGACGGCGCACGTGGAGTACGAGACCGACAATCGTCACTACGCCCACGTCGACTGCCCGGGCCACGCGGACTACGTCAAGAACATGATCACCGGTGCGGCGCAGATGGACGGCGCGATCTTGGTGGTGAACG
>CAWUIP010000188.1:0-5893 GCA_963922415.1 uncultured Aliishimia sp.
ATGACGGCATTCCACACCTTCTGTCCCCTGTTGTGACCGATCCTAAAAAGGCTGTCGTGGCCCTGAAATGGGTCGTTGGCGAAATGGAAGAGCGCTACCGCAAGATGTCCAAAATGGGTGTGCGCAACATTGATGGCTACAACGCCCGCGTCAAAGATGCGCTGAGTAAGGGCGAGATGTTCTCGCGCACGGTTCAAACCGGGTTCGAAGAAGAAACTGGCGATCCGATCTTCGAGACCGAAGAGTTTGAACCGAAAGTCCTGCCGTACATCGTTGTGATCGTGGATGAGATGGCCGACCTGATGATGGTCGCAGGCAAAGAAATCGAAGCTTGCATCCAGAGATTGGCGCAGATGGCGCGCGCATCAGGTATCCATCTTATCATGGCGACGCAGCGTCCATCTGTTGACGTGATCACCGGCACAATCAAAGCGAACTTCCCAACCCGGATATCGTTCCAGGTCACCTCCAAAATCGACAGCCGTACCATCCTGGGTGAGATGGGGGCCGAGCAGCTACTTGGCATGGGCGATATGCTTTACATGGCGGGCGGCGCGAAGATCACCCGCTGCCACGCGCCCTTTGTGTCCGACGAGGAAGTCGAAGAAATCGTCAATCATCTCAAAGCTTACGGACCGCCGGAATATGTTGGCGGTGTGGTTGAAGGTCCCGCCGACGAGCAGGCGGATGGTATAGACGCTGTTCTGGGCTTGAATACCGGCGGCAACACAACTGGTGAGGACGCGCTATACGATCAGGCCGTCGCCATTGTGATCAAAGACCGCAAATGCTCCACATCATACATCCAGCGCAAGCTGGCGATCGGTTACAACAAAGCTGCCCGGCTTGTAGAACAGATGGAAGATGAAGGCATCGTGTCCCCCGCCAACCACGTTGGCAAACGCGAGATCTTGATCCCAGAACAGTAGACGGCGCTGTCGCCTGGAAGCCCGCATGTTTGGGCTTCTTTGGATTTCAGATTAGGCGGCTTACCTTGATTTTTGCGCGGTGGCTTATGTCGGACTGGATTGATTTCAAGTGACAATCCTTTTGTATTTTCATCTATTTTTCTGAACCACCCCGCGACCGTCCACGTAAATGTTACCAAACTGGACGTGACTGGTCGGCACACCTATGTACCGTGCTGACGCTAACAAAAGGGGGGCCACTTCCATGAATCTTCATGCGCCCGAATTTAACCAAATACCCCAGCGCGACGAAGCTGAAATAGCACTAAGCGTGTTACGGCGTTGGGCCAAAAACGCCAGCAACTCTGAAATCGCAGAACTCGATCCGTCGGTTGCGGGTCTGCTACCAGGCAGAAACGAAGCGCCCTATCCGGCGTTGGATCGAGAGTACCCAGAGCAGTTTTCGGTCGATGCTGCCTACAAAGCAACGCTGCCCGATCTCCAAAACGGTCCATCAAGTCTGATCCGTGGGTCAAAGCAGCAGATCCAACACGTTGGCATTTCGAACTTTCGATTGCCGATCCAGTTTGCGACACGTGACAATGGGCATGTGACCTTAGAAACGTCCGTGACAGGTTCCGTCAGTCTTGAGGCTGAGAAAAAGGGGATCAACATGTCACGGATCATGCGGTCGTTCTACAAGCACGCAGAAGAGACGTTCAGTTTCGGCGTGATAGAGGCCGCACTGGATGATTACAAAAGCGATCTTGAGAGCTTTGACGCGCGCATTCAGATGCGGTTTTCGTTCCCAGTTAAGATCGATAGCCTCCGGTCTGGTCTTTCAGGGTACCAATACTACGACATTGCGCTTGAACTCGTTGAGCGGGATGGCGTGCGCAAAAAGATCATGCATGTGGACTATGTCTACTCCTCGACCTGCCCTTGCTCGCTAGAACTCAGCGAACATGCGCGTGCGACGCGGGGCCAGTTGGCAACGCCACATTCGCAGCGGTCCGTTGCACGGGTTTCGGTTGTTGTGGAGCAGGGAACGGATCGTTTGTGGTTTGAGGACCTGATCGACGCCTGCCGTCGCGCAGTGCCGACAGAGACGCAAGTGATGGTCAAGCGTGAGGATGAACAAGCCTTCGCTGAGCTCAACGCTGCAAACCCCATCTTTGTCGAAGACGCGGCACGCCTTTTTTGTCAGCAGTTGTTGTCAGATGTGCGGATCGGTGACTTCCGTGTCGCAGCAAGCCATCAAGAAAGTTTGCACAGCCATGACGCGGTTTCGGTACTGACCGAAGGTGACACCTTCGCTCAAGACAGTCTTGATCCGCGCTTTTTTCAGTCGCTGTTCCACACGGGTTGAGCCCCATACACGCGCGAATTGCCGCAACGCAGCAGAAAACTCTTCTGCGCTGCGGCATATTGTGCTATGGTACCATAACCTTTGCAACGGAGCCGTGGCAGAATGCATAAATTTTCAGAGTACTTGGTCGCGCCGCTTACATCGACCGCAGTGTACGGACAGATTGCGGGAAACGTGTTGGCTGAGAGCTTGCGTCAGCAGCAGGCCATGTCGCGCGCAATGATGCAAGCTTTCGAAGCGCAGATCAGTTTGACATCGCAGATCCTGACATTGTCACTGGCGCGCCCCGAGCACGTGGTTGCTGAACCGGCGGCTGCGGCCGTCGAAAAACCTGCAACAAAGCCGCGCACGAAAGCCGCTACACGCAAGGCACCGGTGAAAGCGAAGGCGACAGCAAAGGCCGAGACGGCGTCTGAGCCTGCGCCCGTTGCCAAGAAAGCGACACCTGCTCCAGTCGCGAAAAAATCTGCGCCCAAACGCAAACCCGCCGCAAAGACTAAAGCAGACGCGCCTGCCAAACCCGCCACGCCCAAAACAACAACGGTCGAACCTAAAGTGGCCGCTTCCAAAAAAGTCCCAGCTAAGGCTTCGGCTGCCAAGCCCGTCACACCGATGACAGCTGCTGAGACCAAACCCGCCAAGGCCACCACGCCCGCATCTAGTGTCGCGACACAGCCAGCAACAGATGCAAAGCGCAAACCACGCGCGCCGTCTAAGCCGCCCGCCCTGCCAAAGTCGTCTGAACAGGCATAAGCTGCGGCCATATAGTTTCGGTTGACTTGGCCCACCGGCGCGGCCAAGCCTATCTCTGATGGTGGATCTTCGCCCAGTTCTTTACGTCATCGGTCTTTTGTTGGCCGTATTGGGCGCATCCATGTTGCTTCCCTTTTTGGTGGATGTGGCAGAAGGCCTTGGGCACTGGCCAGTGTTCTTGCAGGCATCACTTGTCACGATCTTGTTCGGTACGTTCTTGGCGCTCGCCTGTGCAAACGGGGTGCGTGAAGGCCTCAACCTTCAAGAGACGTTTCTTTTGACCACGGGCGTCTGGTTGGCTTTGCCAGTCTTCGGCGCTCTTCCGTTTGTGGTTGGCGAGACGGGATCGCGCCCGGTCGATGCATTTTTTGAAGCGATGTCGGCGCTAACCACCACAGGCTCTACTGTCTTAACCGGCCTGGATGCGTTGCCAAAAGGCCTGCTGTTGTGGCGCGGCATCATGCAGTGGCTTGGCGGGATCGGTATCATTGTTGTCGCGATGGTGTTTTTGCCGGAACTGCGTGTTGGCGGGATGCAAATTTTCAGATCTGAGTCGTTCGACACAATGGGTAAAATTCTGCCGCGCGCGACAGAGATTGCAACGCGGATCTCTGTCATCTACGTCGGCATGACCCTGGCGTGTGCTGTCTGTTACATCGCGACCGGTCTCAGCACCTTTGATGCAACAGTGCACGCCATGACGACAGTCGCGACAGGCGGCATGGCGAACTATGACACCTCGTTTGCGGCTTTTGGGGCTGGAACGCACTATGTGGCTGTGGTGTTTATGTTTCTCGCCGCGTTGCCCTTTGTGCGCTATGTGCAATTGGTGGCGGGATACGCGCGGCCACTGTTGCGGGACAGCCAAATCCGTGTGTTTTTTGTGATCCTTGCCGTTATTGTCGCAGCCTTGATGCTGGCACTTTGGCCGCAAGATGGCCCTCGGGGCGAAGAAGCGTTTCGCCAAGCTTTGTTCAATGCAGTATCGATCACGACCGGCACCGGTTATGCCAATGCGGATTACATGCGATGGGGCTCTTTCGCGGTTATGTTGTTCTTCTTTATTGGTTTTGTTGGCGGCTGCGCGGGCTCGACAGCGTGTTCCATCAAGGTTTTCCGATTTCAACTCTTGTTCGCCTCAATTCGAAGTCAACTTTTGCGCATTGCCGCACCGCATGGGGTTTTTATTCCCCGGTTCGAAGGCCGTGCAATCAGCGAGGATGTGCTGAGCTCGGTGATGTCGTTCTTTGTCTTTTTCCTGCTCAGCCTCGCGGTGCTTGCCATCGCGCTGGGGATGACGGGTCTCGACTTCACCACGTCGCTGTCTGGGGCAGCGACGGCACTGGCCAATGTGGGGCCAGGCCTCGGTGACGAGATTGGCCCGTCCGGCAACTTTGGTGGGCTGAACGACACCGCCAAATGGTTATTGGCGTTTGGAATGTTGGTCGGACGGCTTGAGTTGATGGTGGTCTTTGCCATCTTCAGCGTCCAGTTTTGGAGAGCATGATGGAAAGACCACTCGGGGCGCAGATTTCGCACATGCTGAAAGACCGTGGGGTGACCCATGTCTTTGGGATCCCTGGTGTCCACAATCAGGAAATGTATCGCGGCATCGAAGAGGCCGGTTTGATCCACGTGTTGGCGCGTCACGAGCAAGGCGCAGGCTTTATGGCTGATGGCTATGCCCGCGCCACGGGACGGCCTGGCGTGTGTTATGTGATCACGGGGCCGGGGCTAACCAATATCATGACGCCTATGGGTCAGGCCTATTCTGACTCTGTGCCGCTTTTGGTGATCTCGTCCTGCTTGGACGAGACTGCGGCCATCCGGGGGCAATTGCACCAAATGCGCAACCAGCAGGCTGCTGCAGCGACAGTCTGTGACTGGTCCGAAGAGGCAAGATCCGCAGAGGCCGCCTATTCCCTGATCGACCGCGCCCTGGTTGAGTTCCAAGCAAGCCGCCCGCGGCCAAAGCACATTCAAGTCCCCATTCACCAACTTGAAGCACGTGCAGCACCATTCCTACCAGGACGGCCAGATACAGTGTCCAAGCTTCCAGCCCTTGCTAACGCGGTGCTAGAGCGGCTGGCAGGTGCCCTCCGCGATGCCGTGCGCCCGGTCTTTGTCTTTGGTGGCGGTGCTGTGAGCGCCAGTGCGGCTGCCGCGGTGGTTCTGGAAAAGTCCGGTGCTGCGTCCTTCTGTACCTATGCTGGGCGTGGCGTTGTAGCGCTGGGCGATGCGCTTCATTTCGGATCCATGCTCGCGCGCCCAGACAGCGCTGCGGTTCTTGCAGACAGCGATTGCGTTGTCTTGGTCGGCACAGATCTGGCCGAAGTTGATCTGTGGCGTCGCGCGGCAGGTCATGGGCCCGGCGCGTGGCAGATCAATATCGACCCAGAGGTTTTGGCAGCCGGGCATCCCAAAGACACAGGCATTCACGGCGATGCGGCCGCGGTTCTGGCTGCGTTAGCGTCTTTGATTGGGGCCGATACCGCCTCAACTTGGGCAGCTGGTGATGTGGCAGCGTTGCGTGCGCGCTGGCGTGCGGAGATCGCATCCGAGCGCCCTGGGATTTTGCCCGTTGCCGAGGCGCTCCGGGACTGTCTGCCAGAGGGCACCATGATCTACTCGGACATGACCCAGTTTGCCTATGCCGCCAAAGAGGTTTGGGACATGGACCGTCCAGGCCATTGGCACCACCCGACGGGCTTTGGCACCTTGGGCTATGCCACGCCTGCAGCAATCGGCGGTGCCGTGGCGCGTCCGGGTCTGCCGACGATGGCGATCATTGGTGACTATGGCTTTCAGTACACGGTGCAAGAGCTTGCGACGGCGGTGGAGTTACGGCTCTCGCTGCCGATCT
>CAWUIP010000189.1:0-5850 GCA_963922415.1 uncultured Aliishimia sp.
AGCCAGCGGCCTGTCCTGATCCGCCACCCAGCGCGCCGCCCAGCGCACCAGCAAGCGCGTTCGTTCCACCAGGCTGATTAAGCCCCTGCAGCAGCCCGCCGAGGCCACCCGCGCCAGCGCTTCCCGCCGCGCCGCCTTTCATTAACGATGACGCGCCTTTGGCGATGGCAACGCCAACAGCGACTTTAGCAAGCGTTTTAACGAGGCTCATTGGATCATTCCCCCATATGGTCAAATCAATGTCCCAAACATAAACATGTTTTCCAGCACCCTGGCAGGGGAAAAGTTGGCGCTGCGCCGCAGAGTGGTGGGGATCGGCTAAGTTCCGCAGAACGTGGCTGGCACGATCTCTGTCTCTGTCGGAGGCCGCTCGAAAGCTTCGAACGTGGGATCGGCTTCATAGGGGTGTCGCAGCGCTGCCTGAAGCGTTTCAAATGGCTCAAAGTCTCCGGCAACAGCGGCGGTGATCATCTCTTCGACGCGGTGGTTGCGCGGAATGCGCATGGGATTGACGGCATGCATCACGCTTTGTGCGTCTGCCTCGCCTGCGATCCGCTCACGCCATTCGATGTCCCATGCGTCATAGACTTCTGGATCCAAAAATTGATCGCGAGCGCGATCCGTCCCCAAAGCCCGGAATGTCGCTGTGAAGTCAGCTTGGTTTGCAGCCATCCGCGCCAGCAGATCTTCGATCAGTTCTGCGTCGTCTGGTTGCGGGTTCGCCAACCCGATCTTGGCACCAAAGCGTCTAAGCCACGCGGCCTCTAACAAAGCCGGCATGGAATGCACGATCTCGGTCGCTTCCGCCACCGCCGCCTCGCGGTCCTCCATCTGTTGGATCAAGGCCGTGGCCAGTTGCGCCATGTTCCACACCACGATGCGCGGCTGATTGCCGTAGGCATAGCGGCCCATTTGGTCGATCGACGAAAACACCTTGCCCGGATGGTAGGTGTCCATAAAGGCGCAAGGCCCGTAATCTATCGTTTCGCCTGAGAGTGTGCAGTTGTCGGTATTCATGACCCCGTGGATGAAGCCCAGCGACATCCAGGCCGGAATCAACTCCGCTTGCGCCGCCACGACGGCCCGCAAGAGCCCCATCGGGCCATCGGCCTCTGGGTAGTGGCGTGCGATGGTGTAATCGGTGAGATCCCGTAACGCGTCAATCTCGCCGCGATGGGCAAAGACCTCGAACGTCCCAACGCGGATATGGCTGGCCGCAACGCGCGTCAAAACCGCGCCGGGCAGGATCGTCTCGCGGTAGACGGGCATGCCCGTTGTGGCTGCCGCAAGCGCGCGCGTTGTCGGAACGCCCAAGGCGTGCATGGCCTCGGACACCACGTACTCGCGCAGCACAGGGCCTAACCAAGCCCGACCATCGCCTTGACGCGAATAGGGTGTTTGACCTGAGCCTTTTAGTTGAATGTCACGGCGCAGGCCATTGGTATCAATCACTTCCCCCAGCAGGACCGCGCGCCCATCGCCAAGCTGCGGGTTGTAGTTGCCGAACTGATGGCCTGCATAAAGCTGCGCCAGGGGCGCCGCCCCGTCGGGCACTTCGTTGCCCGCAAAAACCGCAGCCATGTCCGCCGCATCTCCAAGCGAAACGCCAAGTTCTGCGGCGAGGTCCGTGTTGACTGCGATCAGGCCAGGATCGGTCACGGGCTGCGGGTCCTGGCGTGTGTAAAACATCGCCGGAAGCCGAGCATAGCTGTTGTCGAAGGGGATCTGCAGGGTCATAGGATGTCACATAAGGACGCCGGGGCCCAAATCAAAGCCTGCCTAAAGGCGCGCAAGGCGCGTTGTGAGCAAATCAAAGAAACCGTCCGCGTCAATATCTCCCATGAAGGTCGCATTGGCGGGCCGTCCGCTGACACGCCACCAATCGGCAACGGTCATGCCAAGGGTTAGATCGGACTGAGTTTCGATCTCGACATTGATGTGGCGGCCCGAGAAAAGCTGCGGCTTGATCAAATAGGCGATGACGCATGGATCATGCAGCGGCGCCCCGTTGGAGCCGTATTTTTCCTTATCGAACCGTTCAAAAAAATCGGTCATTTCCGCAACGGCTTGCCCTACCGGCGAGCCAAGGCTTCGGAAGGCCTCATTCCTGGGGCCGGTTACCAAGGCTTTGTGCGTCACATCGAGCGGCATAACAGTGATCGGAACCCCAGATGCGAACACGATGCGTGCAGCCTCTGGGTCCACATAGATGTTGAATTCCGCCGCGGGCGTTATGTTTCCCACTTCAAAATACGCTCCGCCCATCAGAACGATTTCCTGGACCTTTTCGGTGATGTCGGGGGCCTGCTGAAACGCGGTTGCGATATTGGTCAAAGGACCCAAAGGGCAAATCGTGATGCTGTGCGGCGCGGCGGCGCGCAGCGTGTCGATTATGAAGTCGACCGCATGGTCCGATTGCAGGGCCATCTTGGGGTCCGGCAAGACGGGCCCATCAAGCCCAGTTTTGCCGTGGACATGTTCGGCCGTTACCAGATTGCGGTTCAGCGGGGCCGCACAGCCTGCGTAAACCGGTACATCAGGCTTCCCCGCCAACTCGCAGATAATACGCGCATTCTTGGCTGTATACTCGAGCGGCACATTGCCGGCCACGGCAGTCAAACCCAAAACCTCAACCTCATCCGGGCTGGCCAGTGCCAAAAGGATCGCGACCGCGTCGTCTTGACCCGGATCTGTATCGATGATGATTTTGCGTGGGGCCATGTGCCGGTCGTTCCTATTTGGCGACACCCAATCCTAGTTAACCCGCGAAGTCCAGAACGGGTTTGCGTTTGCGTATCGTGTTGCTGTTTATAAGGCGGTGATGACACGCAGGCTTTTCATCCACGCAGGCGCCCACCGCACCGGGACGACGTCGTTTCAGCTGTGTTTGGAAGAGAACAAAGAGGCACTGCGCGCTGCCGGTTTTGACGCCACCTACCCAAATCGCGATGGCATCAAGTCGGGGGGATTGCGTCTGCGGCTGCCGCACCCGCGCCACGGGCACAACGCGGTGCCGCGTTTTGCCCCGGGTGTGGCGGATATGGTCGGGCGGGCGAACCCGGATCCGGCGCGGGCTTTGATTTTAAGCGAAGAGAATATTCCCGGACGCATGTTGCCGTTCCAGTCGGGCAAGTTTTATCCGGTGGCGGAGCGGCGGCTTGAAACCCTGCGCGCGGGCCTGGGTGCGGCGCGGGTGGAACAAGTGTTGTTCGTGATCCGCCGATATGATCAGCTCTACGTGTCGGCCTACCGGAAACGCGCCGAAGAGAACCCGGCAGCGCCCTTTTCGCAGCTTCGGGACGCCTTCCTGTCGATGGATCGCGGCTGGTCGGAGATCCTTGCTGCGATCCATGAGATCTTGCGGCCAGAGCGCCTTTTGGTGGTGCCCTATGAAGCGCGCGGGTCGAGTGTTGATCTATTGCGGTTGTTGTGCCCGGATTTGGCGGTGGATCTGCAAGAACCCGAACGGCGCATCAATTTAAGTGCGACCGACATGGCACTGCAGGTGTTGCAGGGGCGGATGGCGCAAGGCGAAGAGATTTCGCCTCAGGAGGCGCGTGCGGTCATGGCGGCGCATCAAGATCAGCGCGAAGACCTTGGAATTGCGGGCTTTTCGGAAGAGGATACCGCCGCGCTTGCGGCCCGGTACGCGGCGGATACAGAGAGCATTCAATCCATGCCTTTCGTGACATGGGCGGGTTAGCGCGCGGCTTTTTCCTCGGCTTTCACCGCGTCCCAAAGCGCGTCCATCTCGGCCAAAGTGCTGTCTTCGGGCCGTTTGCCTATCTCGGCCAGCCGCGCCTCGATCGCTTCGAACCGTCGTGTGAACTTCGCATTGGTGCCGCGCAGGGCGGCCTCGGGGTCGACATTCAGGTGCCTTGCGACATTGGCCATCACAAAAAGCAGATCGCCCATTTCGTCTTGCACTTCTTCGGGGCCCATCGTGTCGCGGGCCTCAACCAATTCGCGGGTTTCTTCCAAAAGCTTGTCCAGAACCTGTTCGGTCTGTGGCCAGTCAAAGCCAACGCGGGCGGCGCGCTTCTGCAACTTCACGGCGCGCAGTAAGGCCGGGAGCCCAACCGCGACTCCGTCCAGCGCGCCTTTCTGTGCTTTGGCTGCGCGTTCTTTGGCCTTGATCGTCTCCCAATCGCGGATTTGATCCTCGGCCGACTTGTCGCGGCTTTCATCGCCGAACACATGCGGGTGCCGGTCGATCATTTTTTGGGCAATCCCGGCAGCAACATCGTGAAAGTCAAAGAGCCCTGCGTCCGCCGAGATGGATGTGTGATAGACCGTTTGCAGCAGCAGATCGCCCAATTCGCCCTTCAACTCATCCCAGGCCTCCCGTTCGATCGCGTCGGCAACCTCATAGGCTTCTTCGATAGTGTAGGGCGCAATGGTTTGAAATGTCTGCTCAATATCCCAGGGGCAGCCCGTGTCCGGGTCGCGCAGGCGGCGCATGACTTCCAAAAGCTGCTCCATGCCTGGCGGGATGTGAAAGATCGGATCGTCGGGCATTGCAGGCGGCCTCACTTCGGTGTCTGATGGAGTGATAGCCACCACCTCAAGGGAGTCCACCCCATGCCTGTGATTAACCGCATTGCCGGATTGGCCGATGAAATGACTGAGTGGCGGCAGTACCTGCACACGATCCCCGAGTTGGAAATGGCGTGTCACAAGACGGCGGCCTTCGTGGCCGAGCGGCTGCGGGAGTTTGGTGTTGACGAGATCCATGAGGGCATCGGCGAGACGGGCATCGTGGCGATCATCAACGGGCAGGGGGAAGGCCCGACCATGGGCCTGCGCGCAGATATGGATGCGCTGCCGATCACCGAGGCGACGGGGCTCGACTATGCCTCGACCCACGAGGGCAAAATGCACGCCTGCGGCCATGACGGCCACACGACGATGCTGCTTGGCGCGGCCAAGTACCTTTGTGAAACCCGCAACTTCTCAGGCCGCGTGGCGCTGATCTTCCAGCCGGGCGAGGAAGAGCCCGGCGGCGCGCGCATCATGGTGGAAGAGGGCATAATGGAGCGGTTCGAGATCAACGATGTCTACGCGCTCCACAATGTGCCGGACCTGCCGGAGGGCGTGTTTCACGGGCGCATTGGCCCGATCATGGCGGCCGTCGACACATTCACTATCGAAGTGCATGGCAAGGGCGGGCATGGCGCGATGCCCGAAGAGGCGACAGACCCCATCGTCGCCGCATTGGGGATCGGCCAAGCGCTGCAAACCATTATGAGCCGCAACATGCCGTCACTGGCGCAGGCCGTGGTGTCGCTGACTCAGATTCATACCGGAACGGCGAGCAACATCATCCCGGACTATGTCTATATGAACGGCACGATCCGCACCTTTGCGGAAGATGTTCAGGCGCTCATCCATCGACGGATCAACGAGATCGTGGCGGGCCAAGCTGCAGCCTATGGCGTCACGGCCAAGGTTGATATTCAAGTCGGCTATCCGGCCACAGTGAACGCCGGGCCGCAGACTGATTTCGCGATCAAGGTGGCCGAAGAGGTCGCGGGCGCGGAGAATGTGGTGAGCGACAGTGACCCCGTCGCGGGCGCCGAGGATTTCGCCTATATGCTGGAAAAACGTCCCGGTTCGTATTTGTTCATGGGCCATGGTCCAAGTGCGGGGTTGCACCACCCGGAATACAATTTCAACGACAGTGCCGCGCCCTATGGGGCGAGCTTTTTTGCCCGTCTTGTCGAGACCGGCCAACCCGTGAAAGCCGCTGGCTAGCATGGCCCTGGAAGACGCGAAGACACAGGTGGATCACGCCTTCACGCGGGATGACCTGCGGGGCCTGTCGAACGAGAATACCTTTGGCGGTGCGCT
>CAWUIP010000190.1:0-5833 GCA_963922415.1 uncultured Aliishimia sp.
GTGTGTTCCACCTGCACGCGGGGGTTCACTTCGATGAAGTAGAACTTGCCGGTTTCCATATCCATCAGGAACTCAACCGTGCCAGCGCAGGTGTAATTCACATGCTTGCAGATCTCATAGCCAAGCTCGCAGATCTCGGCGCGCTGCGCGTCGGTCAGGTAGGGCGCAGGCGCGCGCTCCACCACCTTTTGGTTGCGCCGCTGGACCGAGCAGTCACGCTCGAACAGGTGGTACATCGTGCCATGCGTGTCGCCGAGGATCTGAACCTCGACGTGCCGCGCGCGGGTGATCATCTTTTCCAGATAACCTTCGCCGTTGCCAAAGGCCGCTTCCGCCTCACGGCGGCCTTCCAGCACCTTTTCTTCCAACTCATCGGGGCCTTCGATGGGCCGCATCCCGCGCCCGCCGCCGCCCCAAGAGGCTTTCAGCATCAGAGGATAGCCGATCTCTTTGGCCTCTTTGGCAATGGCTTTCATGTCATCGCCCAAAACCTCGGTGGCAGGGATAACCGGCACGCCCGCCTCAATCGCAACCCGGCGGGCGGAGGCTTTGTCGCCAAGCGCGCGCATCGTCTCGGCGCGGGGGCCAATAAAAGTCACGCCAGCCTGTTCGCAGGCCTCGACAAGCTCGGGGTTCTCAGACAGGAGGCCATAGCCGGGATGGACCGCGTCCGCGCCGCTGGCTTTCGCCACCCGAATGATCTCATCAATGCTCAGATACGCGGCAACGGGGCCCAGACCTTCGCCGATCAGATAGGCCTCGTCCGCCTTGAACCGATGCAATCCCAATTTGTCTTCTTCGGCGAAGACTGCGACCGTCTTTTTGCCCATCTCATTGGCGGCGCGCATCACGCGGATGGCGATCTCGCCGCGGTTCGCAATCAGGATTTTCTGAAAGTCTGACATGGGCAAATGGGTCCTTCTGGCCGTCGATTGCGCGGGACTATGCGCAGGATGCGCCACCATGCAACCAAATGACGGGGATTTTCTTGGTGTTAGCGCCGAAAATGCTGCGCGTGCGAAATAATCGCCAAGAGTACCCTGTGATTTGCGCAATGATTATAGTGCGGCGCGCTGCAATTGCAGCATTTGGATGAGAGGCCGGGGCGCCTTAGATGTCGCTGCGCCGGGGCGTTGGAAGGCTGCGCAGGTCGCGCGCGCCCAATTGGCCCATGTTGGCTTTCAAGTCGGCCGTGAACATGCGCACCAAGTGATCTGGCCCGTCTTCAAGGCCCAAAGCCGCCACGGCATAGTGCCAGGCGCGGCCCATCATCACAAGATCCGCGCCCAAAGCGCGCGCGCGCAGAATGTCGAGCCCGCTTTCCACGCCGCTATCGATGATCAAAGGCAGCTTGGTGGCCGCCCGCACTTGCGGCAGAACGTCGATTGTCGCAGGCGCAGCGTCAAATTGGCGTCCTGCGTGGTTTGAGATCCAAAGCGCGTCAACGCCCATCCCTTCAAGTCGAGGGGCATCTGCGGCGTTCATGACGCCCTTAATCAGAAGCGGCCCCTGCCAACTGTCGCGCAGCCATTGCACATAGTCCCAATCGGGCGAAGTGCGCAGCAGATACCCCACATGCGCCGTCGTGGGCAGGTTCGACTGATCGCCTTCGATGTATTTATCGAGCATCCGCATACGTGGCATGCCGACTTCGGCTGTGGCCCGCGCCCAGGCGGGGCGCATCGCCACTTGCCAGGCGAGACGCGGTGTCAGCTTTGGCGGATTGGTCAGGCCCGAGCGCGTCTGACGTTCGCGTCGGGAGGCGACGGGCACGTCGACCGTCAGCACCAGCACCTTGAACCCGGCATCTTGGGCACGGCGCAGCGTGTCTGACCGGATTTCAGGATCGCGTGGTGGATAAAGCTGGAACCACCCATGCTCGCCCAAAACCGGTCCGACATCTTCCGGAGCCACCGTTGCGACGCTGGACAAACAATAGGGAATACCATGCCGGTCGGCTGCTTTAGCCAGCGCGCGCTCTGTTCCCGGCCACATCAGGCCCGACATGCCAACGGGCGCCACGCCAAAGGGTAGGGGCATCTTGTGGCCCAAAAAGTTCACGGAAAGGTCCGGCTCAAACTCACCATGCAGGATCGATGGCATCATGGTGAGCGCGTCGAAGCCCGCGCGGTTGCGCGCTTTGGCGCGTTCGTCACCCGTGGCGCTGTCAAGATACTCCCACACAAATTTCGGAATGCGACGGCGCGCACGGTCTCGGAGATCCGAGAGTGCGGGATATTTTCCATCAAGCGACATGCGCGCCATCTTCACCAGCCGCTTCGGCTTGTCCAGCCTGATGCGTATTCAAAGAAAATTAAGTCAACTTTGGTAGGAACACTGCCAACCGGATCACATAGATTGGCAAAGGGGCGCAGATGCAGGCATTGGTGATTGATCATTGCGCACAGCGCTTGGCGCAAAGCCAAATCGCATTGATGAAAGCCGGGTATCAAGTTACCGGCAGCGACCAAGTGGACGTGATCGAAGCTTGCCTGACGCTGCAATCTGTCGACCTTTTGGTTGTGGAAAAACACGCATTGAAGGACGCGCTGGGTGACACCATCGGCTTTGCCGAAGAGCGCAATCCGCATCTTGCAACGATCTTATGCTCTGACACGGTTGATGCGGATATGGACGTATTGCCAGGCGAGTTTCGGTCTTTGCACTGCATTCTGTCTTTAAATGTCGTGTCGGATGTTTTGGGGCAAATGGCACAAGTTGCACGCCTTAGCGGCGATGCCGCCTTTGCGCCGTGGGATGCATGGCAGGCAGAAGAAGACATGCAAGTAGCGGACGCACATTGCGCGCCGCTGCCGGAAGCGACACAAGACAGTTCGGACGAGTTTTGGTTCGGGCGTTTGCGGACAAAGATTGGCCGGGCCGCTTAAGGCGTTCGAGCGGCCAGGAAGTCTTCCCACACGGCCGCAGTTCGCTTCGGATGGGTTATAGGGGCCATATGGCCAGCGTCGGGAATAACGACGCATTCGGCCCCTGGAATGCGCGCGGCCAGACCGTCAACGGTGGCTGTCATCGCAGGCAGCGCGTTGACCCCACGGATCAACAGACAGGGCGGTTTCATAGTTGCCAGCCGCCCGGCGAGGCCCTGGTTGTCGTCGTAAATGTATCCCATCGTGTCTGGCACAACATGGATCGCCCGCGCCATGGCCGCACGCACAGGTTCTGCCAGACTGTCCCACCGGGTGCCGTCGCTCCACATGCGGTTAAAAAGGCGCGCGGCCATTGACCGGTCGCCATCTTCCAGCGCCTTAAAGATCGGCGCCACTGCGTCATCGTGCTCTTGCATCGACTGCGGCGCATCCAGATGCGCGATATGAAAAAAAACCGGTTCAATAAGGGTGAGCGAGCGCACAAGCTCAGGATGTTCCAGCGCCAGATGCAAGGCGACCATGCCGCCAAACGAATGCCCGATCACATCCATTGGGGCCTGCAGACAGGACAGCGAGGCGGCGTAGACCGTCGCACCGAATTCGCTGACGGCGTCCCAATCCGCACTTTGCCCATGGCTGGGCATGTCCGGAGCTAAAACCGTGACCCGATCTGTTCCATAGGCTTGCACAAGGCCGCGCCAGGCCCCGCTGAAGGCCATCGTGCAGTGCAGCGCCAAAACCTGCCGCGGTCCAGCGCCAAACTCGGCGACATGGGGGCGAAACCCTGTTTGCGCCGTCACAGCTTACCAGCGAGATGCAGATCTAACTCGTCTAACTTGTCCTGTCCCCAGAACCGCTGACCGCCGTCCACAATGTAAAATGGCGCGCCAAACGCGCCTGCGGTCACGGCCTCTTCCAGGTTCGCCGCGTAGATTTCGGCGCTCGTCAAAAGCCCCGAATCCGCCAAGCCTGGATCAAACCCGGCGTCTTCTAGGCAGGCACGGACCACATCGTCTTCGGCGATGTTTTTCTCTTCAGCCCAGCAGGCACGGGTGAAGGCGTGCACGAGCTTACCCAGATCGCCCCCGCCCGCTTGAGCTGCTGCAATCACCGCATAACAAGAGGGTGCCGGGTTGGTTGGCCAGAAGGCAGGCTTTAGATTGAAAGCCATGTCCAGTTTTCTGGCTTGGCGCGGCAAGTCTTGGGCGCGATAGTCTTGCCGATTGGGGTGGCGATCCTTTGGCATGACGCCGCCAGTGCGTGAAAACAGTGCGGCCAGATCTAGCGGTTTGTATGCAATGTCAGCACCATATTTTGCGGCAATTTCCTCCATCCGCGTTCCGGCTAGGTAGGTGAAGGGCGATATCGTGGAGAAATAGTAATCAATTTGCGGCATCTTTGGCACTCTCTGGGTCGTTCTTCTTTGCCCGACGGTAGACCCGTGCTAAGCGGAGTCAACCGTAACGAATCTGTCACATTCGATACTGCTGCCAAGGACCTGTCTATGCCCCAAGCGTCCGAGCCAAAGCTCATCTCCGGCAACGCCAATATGCCACTCGCTCAGAACATTGCCCGTCGCATGACCATGCTGCGGGGCACCCAAACAAAGCTCTGCGATGCGCGCGTTGAGCGCTTCAACGATGGCGAGATTTTCGTCGAAGTTTTCGAAAATGTCCGCGGCGAGGATATGTTTATCATCCAGCCGACCTCGAACCCGGCGAATGACAATCTGATGGAGCTGTTGATCATGGCGGACGCGCTGCGACGCTCGTCGGCCAAGCGGATCACGGCGGTGATCCCGTACTTCGGCTACGCGCGTCAGGACCGCCGCACCAAGGCCCGCACGCCTATCTCGGCCAAATTGGTTGCCAACATGCTTGTGGGCGCGGGGATCGAGCGGATTTTGACAATGGATTTGCACGCGGCCCAGATCCAAGGGTTCTTCGATATCCCGGTTGACAACCTCTATGCGGCGCCGGTCTTTGCGCTTGATATTCTGACACAGTTTAAGCACCGGATGGATGAGTTGATGATCGTCTCGCCGGATGTGGGCGGCGTGGGTCGCGCGCGCGAACTGGCAAAGCGAGTCGAAGCACCCCTATCGATCGTCGACAAACGCCGCGAAAAGGCCGGCGAAGTCGCCGAAATGACGGTGATCGGGGATGTGTCGGGCAAGACATGCCTGATCGTGGATGACATTTGCGACACGGCTGGCACGTTATGCAAAGCCGCCGAGACCCTGATGGATCAAGGCGCGAAAGAGGTTCACGCCTACATCACCCATGGGGTGATGTCAGGCCCGGCGGTCGAACGGGTGACAAGCTCTGTGATGAAATCGTTGGTCATCACTGACAGTATTCAGCCGACGCCCGCCATCATGGCCGCCGAAAACATCCGCGTCGCGCCAACCGCGCCGATCTTCACGCAGGCGATCTCCAACATCTGGAACGGCACATCGGTCAGCTCGCTCTTCAGCGCGGATACGCTGAGCCCAATCTATGACGGGCTTTACGCCGCCGAATAGGTCTGCCGCGTCGGATTATGCTGGAGAACAGATGAAGAACGTCTCTTTTCAATAAGGGGACGCTGGTCTAGGTAGGTGGCATGAGCAGTTTTGATGACACCGACGCCTTTGAAAGCGCGTCGCTTTCGGCGCGGGCCATGGCTGCACGGCCCACACCGTATCTAGATGGCCTGAACCCAGCGCAACGCGAGGCGGTGGAGCGTTTGGATGGCCCGGTGCTGATGCTTGCAGGGGCAGGAACCGGGAAAACCCGCGCGTTGACCGCCCGGATCGTGCATCTTTTGGCCCAAGGCCGCGCCCGCCCCAATGAGATTTTGGCGGTGACCTTCACCAACAAGGCCGCGCGCGAGATGAAAAATCGTGTGGGCGGCATGTTGGGCCAGGCGATTGAGGGCGTGCCGTGGTTGGGCACGTTTCATTC
>CAWUIP010000191.1:0-5810 GCA_963922415.1 uncultured Aliishimia sp.
GGGTGTTCACGCCCGAATTGAGCATTTCCAACGCAGAGCTTGTGGCGGCCTTCAACGCCTATGCCGATAACTGGAATACGACCCATGCCGAGGCAATCGCGGCGGGGGACGTCACAGCGAAAGATCACTCCTCGGAAGAGTTCATCCTAAAGGCCTCGGGTATTGAGCGGCGCTATGTTCTAAACAAGTCTGGCATCCTAGATCCCGACGTGATGCATCCCAGCTTGCCGCAGCGGCGCGACGACGAGCCCAGCGTTATGGCCGAGATGGGCGTTGATGCTGCGCATAAAGCACTGGCCCAGGCCGGGCGCACGCCCCAGGATGTGGATGCGGTGATTTGTGCGGCCTCCAACCACGAACGCGCGTACCCCGCTATCGCCATCGAAATCCAAGAGTTGATGGGCATCCAAGGCTTTGCCTTCGATATGAATGTCGCCTGCTCCTCGGCCACATTTGGGCTCCAAGCGGCGGTTGATATGGTGCGCGCAGGCTCAATTCGGTCCGCATTGGTCGTGAACCCCGAGATCTGCTCGGCCCATTTGGAGTGGCGCGACCGCGACTGCCATTTCATCTTTGGCGACGTAGCCACGGCAACCTTGGTGGAGCGTCTAGACGACGCGACCGGCGCGCATTTCGAAGTGAAATCCACCCGGTGCGAAACGGCTTTCTCCAACAACATCCGCAACAATAACGGCTTTCTGCGGCGCACGCGGCCAGACGGTTTGGCCGACCGGCGCGATATGCAATTCATGCAAGAGGGTCGCAAAGTCTTTAAAGAAGTGCTGCCGATGGTGTCGCAGCACATTGCCAATCACATGGCCGATGAAGGCGTTGAGACGGACGCGCTGAAACGGCTTTGGCTGCACCAGGCCAACAAGTCGATGAACGACTTCATCGGCAAAAAGGTCCTGGGCCGTACGCCAGAGCCCGGCGAGCAGCCCAACATCTTGCAAGACTACGCCAACACGTCCTCAGCCGGGTCGATCATCGCGTTCTCGCAGTATTCTGACGATCTTGCAGACGGGGATATGGGGCTGATCTGTTCGTTCGGCGCGGGATATTCCGTGGGGTCTGTCCTGGTCGAACGGCACGTATAGAGGTTTCACACGCCCGTTTCGTCAATGTGTTAGCCTATTCACCGAAAGGTTGGCACAATGCACGACGACGGCCACTTCGGCGCCGAGATTGCGGCGGTCTATGATGATGATATCCACGCGTTTGATCCGTCGCGGGTCAAAGCAACGGTCGATTGCCTTGAGGCACTGGCAGGCGGTCAAAGGGCGCTGGAATTCGCAATCGGCACGGGACGCATCGCGCTGCCCCTAAAGGCGCGGGGCATAGATGTCAGTGGGATCGAACTTTCCCGCGCGATGATCGAAAAGCTGCGCGAGAAAGAGCGCGGCGCGCCGATGGAGATCGAGGTTGGCGATATGGCAACGACGCGCGTGCCCGGCGCGTTCGGTCTTGTTTACCTCGTGTTCAACACCATCAACAACCTCACCACACAAGCCGCACAGATCGCATGTTTTGCGAATGCAGCGGCGCATCTAGAACCCGGCGGGCGCTTTGTGATCGAGGTGCAGGTGCCGCCGCTGCAACGCTTGCCCCCAGGTGAAACACTCTTGGCCTTCGACCGGTCCGACGGGCATTGGGGCATCGACGAGATTGATGTCGTCACGCAGCGCTTCACCTCTCACCACGTGATGTTCGAGGGCGGCGGCCCGCAAAGGACGTCGCTGCCGATGCGCTATGTTTGGCCTTCGGAACTCGACCTGATGGCGCAGATGGCCGGATTGCATCCGGAGCACCGTTGGGCTGATTGGGACCAAACGCCCTTTACGGCCACGTCCG
Organism: uncultured Aliishimia sp.; assembly: GCA_963922415.1. Taxonomy (GTDB): domain Bacteria; phylum Pseudomonadota; class Alphaproteobacteria; order Rhodobacterales; family Rhodobacteraceae; genus Aliishimia. The sequence goes on from CAWUIP010000191.1 coordinate 1,852, forward strand.
ACAAACACGTGTCCGTCTGGCGCAAAGCCTAGCGCACTTTGGTGGCGGTCCCGAATGCCTCGATCTCAACTGCCGTCCTCTGAACTTTCGTCGGTCGAAAAATAGACGCGAAAAACGCGCCCCATTAGAGACAATGCAGTAACAGCGCCTACCCCAACTGCTGTTGGAGACGAAAAAAATTCAACGCGCCAAGCGGCGAATATCAATAACAATGCTATTGCTGCGAGTACGGCGTCTCTTTTTAACCTATTTGTTTTCACAGCGAAAATTCGAAACCCAATCGGAAGTTCAAAAGCAATTGGTGGAACCGTGACGAGACTTAGCCGCGAAGTAAAGCAGCTCAGTGAATGCTTGAAGCAAAGAAACGTCTACTGCTCGACTCCACGCGGCAATCACCATTCGGAGACGCTTGGGTGATTTAACCGCCCCCAGACCGCTTCGATGCGCGAAGGTGGGTTTGTATGGATCCACAATGGAGAACGGCCATGTCGGTAGGCCGTCAAATATCAATGCCCTCAAAAAGCAAGCGCCAGACTTAACGTTTGTTAGGAACGTGACACCCGCTCATGCACCTCTTGGACACTTTCGACCCGCTCAGAGTAGCGGTCGACCAGGTAGTCTTTGCGCCCGCGCACCATCCAGGTGAACTTCACCAACTCTTCCATGACATCAACGATGCGGCGGTAAAACGCGCTTTCGGGCAGGCGTCCGTCTTTGAACTCAAGCCAGGCTTTGGGTATGGAGGACTGATTTGGGATCGTCACCATGCGCATCCAGCGGCCCAAGATACGCATCTGGTTTACCGCGTTGAAGCTTTGCGAACCGCCCGACACTTGCATCACAGCCAGCGTTTTTCCTTGCGTGGGCCGGATACCGCCCTTGTAGGACAGCGGCAGCCAGTCGATCTGCGTCTTCATCACGCCGGTCATCGCACCATGCCGCTCTGGGCTGGACCAGACCATGCCTTCCGACCACGTGGCCAGCTCGCGCAGCTCCGCCACTTTGGGGTGATCCCCGTCCGCGCCGTCATCCACCAGCGGCAGACCATGGGGATCGAACATGCGGGTTTCGCATCCCAGAACCTCAAGAATGCGCGCGGACTCCTCGGCCGCAAACCTGGAATAACTACTTTCGCGCAAGGAACCATACAGCAACAAAATGCGCGGCGGGTGCCCCGGGTCGTCTGGGGCCTTCAGATAGTCAACATCAATCGGGGTCAGCGCCTCTGCGACAAGCGCAGGCAGGTCGGTCTTAGCCACTCTCTTCTTCCAGGTGCAGTTTCATGTCGATCAGCACCTGTTGCAAAAGCACGGTCTCTTTCAAGAGCCTTTTGGATTCGTTGACCGAAATCACGCCATCTTCGATAGACTGCTGATATTCGCTCATTAACATCGCAAAGCGCTGGCTGAGCGCGATCACATCGGCGTTCACACCGCCTTTGCGCTCTTCGTTTGGATTGCGGTCGTCATAACTCAGCGAAATCCCTTTGAGTTCCGCCAAGGCAGAGGTCACGTGCGGATAGCTTGCGGCTTCTTCGAGCCGGGCGACAGCGTCGACCGGCATGAAGCGATCCGCATGTTCGGGATTGTCAGAGTAGTACCGGCCAAGTGTCGCCTTTGACTTACCGGTCAGTTCACAGGCCGGTTCAACGCCGACATCCTTCACCAACGCTTCAGTATGCTTCTTGAGATAGCTCCCAATCGCCAAATTCGCCATGCGCCTGCCCGTCTCCGTCCGATGATCCCGAAATTTCGGGGAAGTGTCTCAGTCTTTTCCCATTAATCATTTCGAAGACAAATGTCATTTGCAAAACATCGCGCAGGCCTGCGCGTGACGCGACAGGAGCTAAATGCGGCAGTCCGAGGCGTTTGGGTGGGACTTGGTGATCACGCCACATGGCGAACACTGCGTCCCGCGGTCAAGTCGGAGGTTCGGCATGCGCATCCCTGTGGCAGTTGCGCCACCGCCTGCTGACCCCGATGACCGCAATTTCGCAGCGGCGACGCGAACGGTCCAAATCACTCACGGAAGACATCAAGTTCCACCCATTTCTGGCACCGCCGCCTTGAGGCCACCGGAGCGAGACAGTATCAGCGCGCGCATGGCCAAGCTCTACTTTCACTACTCCACAATGAATGCCGGCAAATCGACCGTACTGCTGCAGGCTGCGCACAACTACCGCGAACGCGGGATGGAGCCCTATCTGGTGATCGCCGATTTCGATGACCGCGGCGGCAAAGGGCGCATCGCTTCGCGGATCGGCATTCATGCAGAGGCTGATGTCTTTGGCCCCACCACTGATATGTTCGCGCTGCTGGAAACCCGGCTGGCGCAGGGGGCGGTGGCGTGCGTCTTTGTGGACGAGGCGCAGTTTCTGAGCGAAGCGCAGGTTTGGCAATTGGCCCGCGCGGTGGACGATTTGGGCGTGCCTGTTATGTGCTACGGGCTGCGCGTTGACTTCAGGGGCAAGCTCTTTCCCGGCTCTGCCGCGCTTTTGGCCCTCGCCGACGAGATGCGCGAGGTGCGCACGATCTGCCATTGCGGAAAGAAAGCCACGATGGTGATCCGCCAGGCCGAAGACGGCACGGTTTTACGCGACGGCGCGCAAGTCCAAATCGGCGGGAATGAGACCTATGTGTCGCTGTGCCGTGTGCACTGGCGTGAGGCGGTCGGGGACCGCGCCAGCGAAGACTAGATCATTCCTTCAAAGCGGGGTCCGTTGAACGACCAAAATTCGGCGCCGCCGTGTCTTGCCCGGCTTCGATAATCCCGCGTCGGATGGCACGGGTCCGGGTGAAGTAGTTGTGCAATAGATCGCCATCCCCCGTGCGGATCGCCCGTTGCAGCGCAAAAAGCTCCTCTGTAAAGCGGCCCAAGATCTCTAGCGTGGCATCCTTGTTCGTCAGAAACACATCCCGCCACATGGTGGGATCCGAGGCTGCGATGCGGGTGAAATCACGAAACCCAGCGGCGGAATATTTGATGACTTCGCTGTCCGTCACGCGGCGCAAATCATCGGCGACACCCACCATCGTGTAGGCGATAAGGTGCGGCGCGTGCGATGTCACTGCGAGCACCAAATCATGCCGGTCGGGGTCCATTTCATCCACGTTAGAGCCGAGCCCCCGCCAAAACGCGCGCAACCGGTCGACGGCCGCGCGGTCTGTGCCCGGCTCTGGGGCAACCAGGCACCAGCGATTGTCAAAAAGCTCTGCGAACCCGGACTCAGGCCCCGAATGCTCGGTTCCGGCAAGCGGGTGGGCTGGTACAAAATGCACGCCCTCGGGGATATGCGGTGCAACTTGGTCGATCACGTCGCGCTTGACCGAGCCGACATCTGTGACCGTGGTCCCCGGTGCCAGAACCGGTGCGATCTCTTGTGCAACGCGGCCCATCACGCCCACGGGCACCGCCAAGACGACCAGATCCGCGCCCTCTGCAGCCTCGACCACACTGTCATAGACTGTGTCGCAGAACCCCAGGCGCCGGACCGTGTCACGGGTTTCTGGTGATCGCGCGTAGCCAGTGATTTCACCGGCCAGCCCTGCGCGTTTCATGCCCCAGGCCATAGACCCTGCGATCAGGCCGAGGCCGATCAAGCAAACGCGGTTGTAGATCACTGTCATGCCGCGTCTCGCCACCCGGTGAGGGCCGCGATCACGCGTCCTGTCTGCGCGGCGTCGCCAACTGTGATGCGCAAGCCCTCGGGAAAGCCATAGCCGCCAACCCGGCGCACCAAGATGCCGTCTGCGTTCAGCGCGGCCTCTGCCTCCGCCGCTTCGGCCTCATCGGCAAACCGCGCCAGCACGAAGTTTGCATGCGCTGTGTCGCAGGCCACACCCAATTGGCGCAGCGCCCCCACAAGCCGGGCCCGTTGATCCGCGTTCAGCGCCGCGCAGTCGTCTCGCCAGCGGGTGTCGCGCACGGCGGCCTCGGCCGCAGCAAGCTGCACGACCGAC
>CAWUIP010000192.1:0-5703 GCA_963922415.1 uncultured Aliishimia sp.
AGGTCTGAGGTGAGGATCACATCGGCGCGGCGGCCTGGTGTGAGAGAGCCCAATTCGCGTTCCAACCCGAAATGCGTTGCGGTGTTGAGCGTTGCCATCTGCAAGGCGATCAGCGGATCGCATCCGCAAGCGATGGCGTGACGCACGACGCGGTTCATGTGCCCTTCGTTCACCAGCGTGCCAGAGTGGCAGTCATCGGTGCACAGGATAAAGCTGCGGGGGTCGAGGCCCTTTTCGGTCACAGCCGTGATCTGGGCTTCGACGTCGTACCAGGCGGACCCAAGACGCAGCATTGACCGCATGCCTTGGCGCACGCGGGCAATCGCGTCGGCCTCGCTGGTGCCTTCGTGATCGTCGGCGGGCCCGCCTGCCACATAGGCCGCGAAATCAGACCCTAAATTGGGCGAAGCGTAGTGACCGCCCACAGTTTTGCCCGCCGCCATGGTCGCCGCCATCTCGGCCAGCATCTTGGGATCGGCATGGGCGACGCCGGGGAAGTTCATCATCTCGCCCAAGCCGATGATGCCGGGCCAGGTCATGGCCTCGGCCACGTCTTCGGGGCCAATCTCATAGCCTGTGGTCTCGAGCCCGGGTGCCGAGGGCGCGCAGGAGGGCATCTGCGTGAAGATGTTGATCGGTTGCAGGAGCGCCTCGTCATGCATCATGCGTACACCGTCGAGGCCCAGGACATTGGCGATCTCGTGCGGATCGGTGAACATGGTGGTGGTGCCATGCGGGATCACAGCGCGGGCGAACTCTGCCGGGGTCAGCATGCCCGACTCGATATGCATATGCCCGTCGCAGAGGCCCGGGATCATGTAGCGGCCTGCGGCGTCGATGATCTCCGTTTGGGGCCCGATTTGGGCAGCGGCGTCGGGGATCACGCAAGCGATGCGCCCCTGCCGGATGGCGATGTTGTGGTCGGGAAGTGCCTCGCGCGTGTGCACATTCACCCATGTCCCGCCTTTGATCACAAGATCAGCGGGCGCGCGTCCAGCAGCAGTTTCAATGAGGTCGGGGGCCGCGTCGGCCCATGTAAGCACATGTTCCATGTCCCGGTGTTTCAAATCTTGCGCCGCTGTGCAAGGGGGCCGCGTGCGATATCATGAAACTGACACATGGAACTGGCAGTGCGTCGCGCATGGATATCGTCATTCACCACAATCCGGACTGCGGAACGTCGCGCAATGTTGTGCAGATTGTGCGCGATGCCGGGTACCATCCGATCATCATTGAATACCTTAAGACGGGGTGGACACGCCCGCAGCTTTTGGCGCTGTTTGCGGCGGCGGGCCTGACACCGCGGACGGCGCTGCGCGTCACGAAAAGCCCGGCTGACGAGCTGGGCCTTCTTAACCCGGCAATTCCCGATGACACTTTGTTAGAGGCGATGTTGGTGCATCCTGTGCTGGTGAACCGCCCTCTGGTGGCGTGCCCGAAGGGCGTGAAGCTGTGCCGCCCGTCGGGCGCCGTTTTGGACCTGCTGCCGACATGGCCCGCAGGGCCTTGGGCCAAGGAAGATGGGCGCGTGCTGATTGATGCCGCAGGTCAGCGGTTGCCTGAGTGACTTGACGGATGCAGTAAGGTCAGCCATTCTGACCTTATGGATTACGAAACGGTAGATGCAGACACGTTTGGGGCTTCGCTGCGCGGGATCGGGTTGAACCTGTTGGTGCGGGATGTTTTGGCGGAATGTGCCTTTTTAGAGGCTGTTTTTGATATCCCTGCGTTCCAAAAGACCGCTGATTTCGCCATCATACGCTATGGGAACGCTGTGTTTCAGTTGCACAGCGATGGCACCTATCATTCCAACCCGCTGTTGGGCCTGTTGCCCGAGTCGCCGCCCCGGGGCGCTGGCATTGAAATTCGCCTGTATGACACGGACCCAGAGCAGGCCGTCCAGCGGGCGGAGGCGTTTGGCGCGATGATCCTGCAAGAGCCAACCGACAAGCCCCATGGCCTGCGCGAGGCGTATATTCTGTGCGAAAACGGCTATGCCTGGGTGCCGTCGCGCCCCTTGTAGAAGGCGGCAAGCTCGGATCGGAGCCAATCGGCAAAGGCTTTGGCGTGTTTGCGCTGCTGCGGGCGGGGCGTTTCGATCAGGTAATAGGCCTCGGGCATGGCGACGCGGGTGCCAAAGGGCGCCACCAGCTTGCCTGCGTCGATCAAGCCGCGCGCGATCGCGTCATGGGCAAGACATAGGCCAACCCCGGATTGCGCGGCGCTGAGAGCCACAGAATACGTAGTTGCATATGTAACCGGCGTGTTTGGCCAAGTTAGACCCTGTTCTTCGGCCCAAACGGCCCATGTGCCCATCATGTTGGAACAGTCAAAAAGCGGTTGCTGCGCTAAGGTTTCGAGCGTCACAACATAGCCGGGCACGCACACCGGATAGAAGTGGTCACTGGCGATCAAATCCGCCTGCGACGTGTGCGAGGGTTGCAGCGAGAACCGAATCTCCACGTCTGCGTCCTCGGCGATGTCGCGCGGCTCCCACAACTCGGTTGCGATATTAAGTTGAATATCGGGGTGTGCCGCACGAAACGCGCCAAGGCGTGGGGCCAGCCAGAAAATAGCGAAAGACAAGTTGCATTGCAGGTTCAAGACGCCGCTGGTCGCGCGCGTCAGGGCCGCTGTGCCTTGGGACAGGGTTCGAAACGCCTCGCGCACCACCGGCAGATAACTGAGACCCGTTTGCGTGAGTTCCAGCGCCCGATGCCGGCGATGAAAGAGCGGGCGCCCCATATGCGCCTCGAGCGCTTTGATCTGCTGGCTGACCGCGCTTTGGGTCATGTTCAGATCGCGCGCGGCGCCGGTAAAGGACAGCGTCCGCGCCGACGCCTCGAACGCGCGCAGCCAGTTCAGCGGGGGCAGATCGCTTCCCATAACACTCCTATTAGCCTGACTTATGGTATCTATCTGATTTTTTCGTTGGTCAAGTGGCGTCTGTTGGTGATCCTTGCGGCACAGTTGCAAAAGGAGAGTCGCGTCATGGCCATCACGAACCTGCGTCCCAATTTGGATTTCTGGGAAGAGCGTGTCGATCTGGCGGCGGCGTTCCGGTGGACCGCGCGGCTGAACATGCATGAAGGCGTGGCGAACCACTTTTCGCTATCGATCAACGACGATGGCACGCAGTTTCTGATGAACCCGAACCAGATGCATTTCGCGCGCGTCCGGGCGAGCGATATGTTGGTTATTGATGCCAATGATCCCAAGACGTTGGAGGGCCCGAACGCGCCGGATCCCACCGCCTGGGGTCTGCATGGGTCGATCCATCGCCGCTGTCCCCATGCGCGCTGTGCGATGCATGTGCATTCGGTGCACGCGACGGTGATGGCCTGCTTGCAAGACAAGCTTTTGCCGCCGCTCGATCAGAATGCGGCGATGTTTTACGAGCGTCAGGTGGCCGACAACGACTATGGCGGGCTGGCATTTGAGGAAGAGGGCGAGCGCTGCGCCGAACTTCTGGCCGATCCCAAGCACTTCGTGATGGTCATGGGCAACCATGGCATCATGGTCATCGGTGAGACGGTCGCGCAAACCTTCAACCGCATGTATTACTTCGAGCGGGCGGCAGAGGTCTATGTGCGCGCGCTGCAAACCGGGCGTCCGCTGGCGATCTTGCCGCATGAAATCGCCGCAAAGACTGCGGACGAGTTGGAAACCTATCCCGAACAGGACCTAAAGCATCTGGCCGAGTTGAAGGCGATTTTGGATGCCGAAGGCTCTGACTACTCTGCGTGAGGATGCCATGGCCGATCTGAGCAATGACCCTGAAACAGAGCGTTGGAACCATCATCCGGGACGTGAGGTTGGGTTAAATCCGCTTTTTGCCTGGCCGCCGCAGCCGCGCGCGGTGTGGACCTGGTATCGCGGTGCTTGGTTTCAGGTGACGGCGGTGACGATCCCGTTTGTGTTGGCTTTGGTGGTTTGGTTTGCCCTGATCCCGCCGTTAGAGACGATGCAGCGCTTTGCCTTTGGCTGGATGGCGCAGGTCTGGCTGGCCAATCTATTGCCGCAGATCCTGGTCGCGGGCGGGCTGCATTGGTGGCTTTACACCCGCAAGGGGCAGGGTCTGGTCAAGAAGTTCGACAAACGTGATCTGGCCTATAACAACGGCACGTTCACCTTTGGCAATCAGCTTTGGGACAACGTCTTTTGGACGCTGGGCTCGGCGATCACGGTGGCGACGGTGTATCAGTGGGTGATCTTCTGGGTCATGGCCAATGGCTGGGTGCCCACAGTGACCTTTGCGGACAACCCGGTGTGGTTTATCGCCTGGATGGCGCTGATCCCGATGTGGTCCGGGCTGCATTATTACTGGGCGCATCGGTTAGAGCATCATCCGAAGCTATACTCTTGGGTGCATGCGCTGCATCACCGCAACGTCAATATCGGGCCGTGGTCGGGGATTTCGAACCATTGGTATGAGAATATCCTTTATTTCTCGACCTATTGGATCCACTTTTTGTTCGCCTCGCACCCGCTGCATGTGATGTTTCACGCGATGTTCCAGCAGGTGAGCCCGGTGATGAGCCATTCGGGCTTTGAAAAGATCATGGCGGGTGACAATGAAGCCGCCAAGGCTGGGGACTTCTTTCACCAGCTGCATCACCGGTATTTTGAGTGCAATTACGGCACGTCCGAGCTGCCGTTTGATAAGTGGTTTGGCACATTCCACGACGGCTCGGCGCAAGCGACACAGCGCACGCGCGCGCATAAAAAGCAGATGTATACCCGATGAGTGAATGGAACCACACACCGCCCTTGCCGCTGACGGTCAATCCGCTGTTTGAGCGGCCTTTGATCTGGCGCGATGTTGCCAAATGGTATGTCGGTGCCTGGCTGCCGGTGTCGGTTAATCTGGCCATCGTCGGATTGGCGGTTCTGGCCTGGCTGTGGACTGCGCCGACGCTGGAGGCGGCGGCGACACCGGGGCTGTGGATGCTGGTTGTGTTGCTGCGCAACTGGGTGATTGTCGGCGCGCTGGCGGGGGGCCTCCATTGGTATTTCCACGGTGCCGAGATGCAGGGAAAATTGGCGAAATACGATCCCCGCCCCTTCCCGCGACAAGGGCGGATGTTCACCAGTGGCGATCAGTTGCGCGATAACATGATCTGGACGCTGGGCTCGGGCGTGCCGATTTGGACGGCGCTGGAATGCTTGATGTTTCTGGGGCTGGGCCAGGGTTGGATCACGTCGATGACGCTGGCCGACAATCCGATCTGGTTCTTTGCCTTCTTCTTCTTCCTGCCGATCTGGGAGAGCTTTTACTTCTATTGGATCCACCGCCTTTTGCATTGGGGGCCGTTTTACAAGATTCATGCGCTGCATCATCGGAACACGGATATTGGGCCGTGGTCGGGTATCTCGATGCATCCGGTGGAGCATGTGTTTTACTTTGGGTCGGTGCTGATCCACTTTGTGCTGCCGACGCATCCCATTCACATCATCTGCCATCTGCAATTCTATGGGCTTTATGCGATCATCACCCATACTGGGCATGAGGGGCTGTGGATCAAGGGCGCGAAGCGGCTGCATTTGGGCAACTTCCACCACCAGATGCACCACCGCTATTTCGAGTGTAACTATGGCACGCTGGAAGTGCCGTGGGACAAGCTCTTTGGGACGTTCCATGACGGGACAGAGGCCGCCAAGCAGCGCATGCGCGAACGGATGAAGATACGGCGCAGCGCATGA
>CAWUIP010000193.1:0-5698 GCA_963922415.1 uncultured Aliishimia sp.
ATTTTCTGCAACCGATGCATCATGCCCCAAAAGCTCCGCATTGCGGGACAAAAGCAAGCGGTTGACCTTGTTGTCATCAACGATCAGCAGGCGGCCGGGCCCGTCAGCCATCGATCAACGCCTGCAAAGCCGAAGCTGCTTCGTCCAAGGCGGCTTCAAGCCTGACTGCATCGCTGAGATCGTCTGAAGCCGGCAAGTCCCCAAGCTCAACTGCCTTTGCCAGTTCGGCAAGTGTCGTGGCGCCAAAGGTATTGGCGTTGGACTTAATTGAATGCGCGGCCCTGCGATACCCATCCGCGTCTGAAACACCAACCGCTTCCTTGAGGCTCTCAATCATACCAGGGGCTTCCTCCAGAAAGGTGGAGACAAGCTCTGCCGCGAAGTCGTCACCGGTGGCGTCTTTCAGTTCGTTGTAAACATCAAGATCAATGGGCGTGTCGGTCATGGGCTATTTGCTTTGGCTGGGGACGTTCAAAAGGGCTTCAATCAGCACGGGGACCCGGATCGGTTTGGCAATGTAATCGTCCATCCCCGCATTCAGGCACATTTCGCGGTCACCTTGCATCGCGTTGGCGGTCATCGCAACTATGCGCGGCCGATCTTCCCCCGGAAAGGCCGCGTTGATGCGGCGCGCTGCCTCCAGCCCGTCCATTTCGGGCATTTGGACATCCATCAAAACGACGTCATAGGTCTGACGCGAGACGCTGTCGACGGCTTCTGCTCCGTTGCTGGCAAGGTCCGCGCGGTATCCCATCTGCTCGAGCAGCCGCAGCGCAAGCTTCTGGTTCACCAGGTTATCCTCGGCCAAAAGGATACGGAGCGGATGCCGTATCGCCATCTCCGGATCGGTCTGTGGCTTGGTTTCGGACTTGGTCGCTTTGGCTGCGGCTTTTGGCACATCAAAGAGCGTGACCAGAGTGTCAAAAAGATGCGATTGACGCAGCGGTTTGGCCAGATTGGCCGCAAACAGACCCTTCTCTATATCTGTTTCGCGTGGCCCCAGGGAACTGAACAGCACCAATGGCAAGGTCGGGTAAATCGCGCGAATTTTCCGCGCAAGTTCTAGGCCGTCCATTTCGGGCATGTGCATATCGAGGATCGCCAGATCAAAGCTGTTTTCACCCGCCAAGAGGTGCAGCGCTGCACTTGGGCTGTCGCAGGCCGTCGTCTGTGTTCCCCATTTTTGCGTTTGCAAGGTCAGGATTTTTCGGTTTGTCGCGTTGTCGTCCACCATAAGGATCCGCTTGCCCTCCAACTCGGACTGAACGCCGACCAGGTTGCGTCTTTCGGTCTTTACGGGGGCTGATGTCTTGGCCTCGATTGTGAACGAAAAGGTGGACCCTTCTCCGGCGCCATCGCTTGCGGCCCACATGGTGCCGCCCATGAGTTCCGCCAACCGCTTGGAGATCGCAAGACCAAGGCCCGTGCCGCCATACTTCCGGGTGGTCGAGCTGTCGGCCTGGCTGAAAGACTGAAAAAGCCGGCTCATGCCCTGGTCCGTCAATCCGATGCCAGTATCGCGCACCGTAAAGAGCAGCTCCAACCGCCCATGGGCCGAGGCTTTTTGCGAAACCGACAACACCACTTCGCCCACTTCGGTGAACTTCACCGCGTTGGACAGCAGGTTGAGCAATATCTGACGCAACCGCGTTAGGTCGGCGCTGATCGCAGATGGCAGCGCATCGTCCAAGACATAGGCGAGATCCAACTGCTTTTCGGCGGCCTTGCCGCTGACCAGATCCAGCGCGCTCTCGACGCATTCGCGCAGATCGAAGGGGTGCTCTTCGATATCCATTTGCCCGGCTTCAATTTTCGAGAAGTCGAGGATTTCGTTGATGATCCCCAGAAGCGCGTCACCGCTGTCGCGAATGGTGCGGGCATAGTCGTACTGCTCGGCGTCAAGCTCGGTATCCATGATCAAGCCGCTCATGCCGATCACCGCATTCATGGGTGTGCGGATTTCATGAGACATTGTTGCTAGAAACGCACTTTTCGCCTCGTTTGCCGCTTCCGCGTCCTCGCGCGCCTCTTGCGCCTCTTGGAACAGGCGGACGTTCTCGATAGCGATGACCGCCTGATCCGCAAAGCTTTCGGCCATTGCAATATCGTCATTGGAAAACGGCGCCTTTGTTCTGCGCACAAAGGTCAGCGCGCCCAAACATGTCCCGCCCCGCATCATAGGCACGCCCAGATAAACCTCGAACCCGCTTTCCTTTTGCAGCTTTTCGGCAAGGCGCGGCATGCCGGGTGCCGCCAGATCGTCAATATGACGCGTCTGCCCCGAGAGCAGAACAGACGACTGAAAATTGTCAGTCTCATCGAGCGGATGCCGCGTTTGCCCAAATGCCTTGATCAACCCATCGGGCGAGGCCAGCGCCACCTGCCACCATGTGCTGTCATCGGCCAGCGTCGCAATTGCCAGATCACAGGACACAAGACGGGTGGCCGCCTCCACAATGGTCTCAAACACGGGCGTGGTGTCGCTTGGCGATTTGCTGATCACCCGCAGCACATCTGCGCTTGCCGTTTGCCGGGCCAGCGCGGCCTGCGTTTCATTGAAAAGCCGGACATTTTCCAGCGCAATAACCGCCTGATCTCCGAAGGATTCGGCAATTGCGATCTCATCTTCGCTAAAAACGCGGGATGTTTGGCGCACGAATATCAAACTGCCAAAGCAGTCCTTGCCCCGCATCAACGGCACCATCAGCGACGATTTCCATCCCCGCCGCTGCGCGATTTCCTTGTCGCGCGGTGGCAAGTCCTCATAATGCCATTCTGGCATATGATGGGTTTTGCCGCTTTTGATCGTCCAGGACGGCAGGTTGTCCTCGGGATCAATGGGCAGGCGCTCGGTCAGAGTAATTTCCTCCAAGCCGGCGGGTGTTGCGGCGGCCACTGACCAAAGCTCGGAGCCATCAGCTTGAATTGCAACTGCCAGATCACAATCAACAAGCGACGTGGCCAGGTCTACGATCTTCTCAAAAACTGGTGTCGTGTCGTTTGGCGATTCCGAAATGACGCGCAGCACATCCGCGCTTGCGGTTTGGCGCGCCAGTGCCGCTTGGGTATCATTGAACAGTTGCGCATTCTGAATTGAGATGACGGCTTGATCTGCAAAGCTCTCCAAAAGTTCGATGTCCTTTTGGGCAAAGGGACGCCAATCTGGCTGGCTGAACGCGCGGGCCACAACCATGCCGCCAATGGCTTCATTCTTCCACAGCAGCGGCGTGATCAAGAAGGCGCCATTGGTCTCTTCGGTGATGTAACGCGCGAGTTCCGGATAGGTGTCTGCACCATGCAATCCGTCGTCAACGCGCAGCGTTCGCTTTTCTCGGACCACATGTTTGATGACCGAGTCGTCGAGCGGTCCGGGAGCATAATCGGCGGTCTCCACGTAGTTTTGCCCAACGACAGAGCGCAACTGCACCTGCTGATGCGCGTCCAACGTGATCAGTGTCAGGTCACTGCAGCGGATCAGTTTTTGGCAACTGTCGAGGATCTTTTCAAAAACAGGTTGCGAGTCCTCGACCGAGTTGGAGATAACCTCCAGCACGTCAGAGGTTGCCGTTTGCCGTTCCAGTGCTTCGTTCGTTTCGCGGAAAAGCTGCGCGTTTTGGATGGCGATACCGGCTTGATCCGCAAAGGTCGTCACAAGGTCGATGTGCTTTTGCTGCGGGGACTGACCATCTGGCCAGCCCAGGATGATACAGCCCCACACAGATTTGCCGGAATGGATCGGAAAGCCGACGAGATGCCGATACCCAAAGGCGCGTGCTGTTCGGTGATCGTAATAGCTGTCGTCTTGGGTGTCTTCGATGTGATGAAGTGCGCCGGTTTCATAAATGGTCGCCGTCATCGATCCGGGCACCGGCGGCGCGGGCCAGTTCTTGGCATATTCCGCCATATATTCAGGTTCGAAACCGTAGCTCGCCCGGTAGTGAATAAGCTCGTCGCGGAACTGGTAGAGCATGCAGTACTGCACATCGCAAAGCTTCGTTGCGGCCTCCACAATCCGGTCGAAGACCGGTTGCGTGTCTTCCACTGATTGGCTGATCACGCCTAAGATCTCGGCGCTGGCTTGCTGCTGTTCCAACGCCTCTTCGACCTCTGCGGTGCGCGCCTGCACCTCGTCGAAGAGCCGCGCGTTGTTGATCGCGATGATCGCTTGCGCGGCAAAGGTTTCCATTTGTTTGATCTGCTTTGCGTCAAAGGCGGATGGCTCTCGGCTTCCCATGCTGATGAGACCGATCGTGTGACCATCCCGGATCAGGGGAACCGACAGTACGGACCTGTATTGCTGCTTTGACAGCAGGGTTTTGTCATAGTTGGGGTCCGACCGAATATCCTCGATGTAGCTTGCCCGCCCTGTCAGCAGACACCGTGCTGTTGCTGACCCTTCGCCCGGTTCGAATGGGTTGGCGCGCAGGAAATCCTCGAACTCCGGTGGCAAATTGTGCCCAGCAAAGAAGTGATACGCGTCATCTGCGCCCTTCAGCGCCACATAAGCATCCTGCAACCGGCAAATGCGCGAGGACACGGCCAAAAGCGAGACCAAGACCGGCTCTAACGCATCTGGAGACCGAGAAATCACCTCTAGGACTTCGGACGACGCCTTTTGATACTCTAGCGCCTCTTCAACTTGCACTGTGCGATCCTGCACCTCGCGGAAGAGCCGCGTATTGTTGATCGCAATCACCGCTTGGGCCGCAAACGTTTCCAAGAGGCTGACCTGCTTGTCCTGGAACGCATTCGCGTCGCGATGGGCCATCACTATAACGCCTACCGTGACACCTTCGCTGATCAGCGGCACGCCCAGCGTTGTCAGATACTCACCAATTTCGGCAGCCTCTTTCCAGGAATAGCTGTCGTCGCTGCGCGTATCGCGAATATAGACGGTTTTGCCCAGAAGGGCGGTGCGCCCAATGCAGGAGCCTTCACTGGGGGCAATTGGGTTGTCATCAAGGTAGGTCTTGAAACGGTCGCTGACATTGCGCGACATCTCGACTCGGTAGAGCCCGTCTTCGGGACTGCGCATAGCGAAGAATGCGTATTCCGGCTGACAGATCCGCGACGCCACATCTAGGATAGCCCCCAGAACCGGCGGCAAATCGTTGGGTGAACGCGATATGACGTCAAGCACTTCCGCCGTTGCGGTCTGATACTCCAACGCCTCGGTCACTTCAGCGGTGCGCTCTTCCAATTCGCGGAACTGGCGCACATTCTCCATCGCGATCACGGCTTGCGCCGCGAAGGTTTGAACCAACTCCACATCGTCGTCTGCAAAAGGTGACACTTCGCGGCGGTAGAGCACGATGACACCAAGGCCCAGACCGTCTTTCATCAATGGCACTGCGAGCACGGATCGCGCGCCTTCCACCTCGACCATTTGCACGCGCTTGGGATCACGGTCACGCCAGTAGATCGGATCGTCGGCGATATCGTCCTGACGGATCACTTCGCCCGTGATCATGGGGCGGATCGCGACAAGCTCGGTACGCGTGAGCGGTTCAAAGAAGTGCTTGAGTGCTTCGTCGAAATCGTCGCGCGCGCCGATATTGGACGGAATTGTCGCCATCCCAGTTTCATGATCGGCGATACACAAAAACGCCAACGGCGCTTTACACAGACGGCTCGCATTCCTCAAAATGCTTTCGAAAACAGGGCTTTCATCATTCCGCTCGCGGCTGATGACTTCGAG
>CAWUIP010000194.1:0-5649 GCA_963922415.1 uncultured Aliishimia sp.
GTCCTGCCGCGCCCGGAAACCTCCGCCACTCTCGCCATTTCTGCGCCCAGCACTGTGGACGGCTTGGCCGCGCTCCGAGCCGCGCTTGGGACACCTTATGATGTCAGCGGTGCGGCTTTGATCGATGGGCGGGCCTATGTGCGTGTTGAGGGCTTTGAAGGCTCGGTCAAACACCGGATTGATGGCTTGAGGTCAGCTTTGGCCGGGTTCGGGACGCTCGACCTCGACGGAGGCGACGTCTGGGATCGGTTCCGCACACTGGACCTGTTTGCGACCGCGCCGCCCGCGCTTTGGCGTGTTGCGATCAAACCAACGGAGGCTGCGGACTTCGCTGCAGGTGTTGCAGAGGGCCGTTGCGTGTTTGACTGGGGCGGTGGCCGCATCTGGATCGCGGCGGATGCCAACACCGATGTGACCGCGTTCCAAACCCAGCTGAACGAGCGCGCGGCCCAAGTGGGTGCGCAGGTGACCCGGATGCACGCGGCGCAAGGTGTGGAGCTTGGCCGTTTTCAGCCCGAAGCGCCCGGTGTCGCGGCATTAACGCGTCAAGTGCGCGCAAAGTTTGACCCGCGCGGGCTTTTGAACCCAGGAGTGATGGGCTGATGCAAACCAATTTCTCTGACGCTCAGCTGCAAGATCCTGGCACCGCGCGCGCCAACGAGATCCTGCGCAACTGTGTGCATTGCGGCTTTTGCACCGCGACCTGCCCGACCTACCAGGTCCTGGGCGATGAGCTTGATAGCCCGCGCGGGCGGATCTACCTGATCAAAGACATGATCGAGAATGATCGCGAGCCGGATGAGAAGACGGTCAAGCATATCGACCGTTGTCTGTCTTGCCTGGCCTGTATGACGACCTGCCCCTCAGGTGTGCACTACATGCACCTCGTCGACCACGCGCGGGAGTATATCGAGAACCGGTATCAGCGTTCGTTCACGGACCGGGCCTTGAGATGGGTTCTGGCACGTATTCTACCTTATCCGATGCGGTTTCGTGTAGCGCTGTTGCTGGCCAAGATCGGGCGGCCTTTCGCGCCGCTGATCCCCGATGCGCGGTTGCGCGCCATGCTGGCGATGGCCCCCAAGACCATCCCGCCTGTCAGCCGCAACGACGACCCGCAAAGCTTCGCGCCGATGGGTACTGCCAAAAAGCGCGTGGCGTTGATGACGGGCTGTGCGCAAAAGGCGCTGAATACCGATATCAACGATGCGACGATCCGGCTTTTGACGCGACTGGGCTGCGAAGTTGTGGTGGCCGAAGGGGCTGGCTGCTGTGGGGCGCTGACGCATCACATGGGCAAAGCCGACGAAAGCCACGCAGCGGCGGCGTCCAATATCAAGGCCTGGTGCCGCGAGATCGATGGCGCGGGCCTCGATGCGATTGTGATCAACACTTCGGGCTGTGGCACGACCGTTAAGGACTACGGCCATATGTTCCGCACCACAGAGCTTGCAGAAGACGCCGTCCGAGTTGCAGATCGCGCCATGGACGTCAGCGAACTCCTCTTGCAGTTGGACCTGCCGGAAGGCGGACCCAAAGACCTCACCGTCGCCTATCACGCGGCGTGTTCCTTGCAGCATGGGCAGAAAATCAAAAAAGCGCCCAAGGACCTGCTGAAACGCGCTGGTTTCAAGGTCGCAGAGCCAGCCGACAGCCATCTTTGCTGCGGGTCTGCGGGCACCTACAACCTGATGCAGCCCGAAATCTCTGGCCAACTCAAGGCGCGCAAAGTGCGCACGCTGGAGGCCGTCTCACCCGATATCATCGCCGCAGGCAACATCGGATGCATGATGCAAATCGGGTCTGGAACGGACATCCCCATCGTGCACACGGTTGAACTGCTGGATTGGGCCACGGGAGGACCGGCGCCCGCAGGTCTCACCGACGGCGCGCCGACCGCACGATCAGGGCCGCCAATTTTGCGCTGAATGTCCACCCAACGCCAAAATTCTGCCGCATCCAATCGCTAAATCGGGTGCATTGAGGAGATGCGGCGCATGCGGCGATGGATGTCAATTTCGTTGATGGCTTTGGTGTTGACCACCACGGCGTTCGCGCAAGATGCGCGACTGAAACGGCTTGAATCCGCGCAACAAGGCCGGGAATGGGACGCCGTCGGGCGGCTCGATATCGGCGGTACCGGGTTTTGCACCGGCGCAATGATCTCGCCCCGGCTGGTCCTGACGGCCGCGCATTGTCTCTACGACCGCAAAACCGGCGAACGCATTGATCACACGAAAGTCGAATTCCTGGCAGGGTGGCGCAATGGCCGCGCGTCGGCTTACCGCACAGTGCGGCGCGCAGTGGCGCACCCAGACTTCACGCCGCTGGCCCATATGAGTTCGGCTCGGGTCCGCAACGATCTGGCGCTTCTAGAGTTACAGCGCCCCATCAAAAACGGATCCATATTCCCGTTCGAAACCGCAGCGCGCCCTTCGGCAGGCGACCGGATCGGGGTTGTGTCCTATGCCAAAGACCGCTCCGAAGCGCCAAGCCTGCAAGAGGTGTGCGAAGTCCTGGCACGGCAAGAAGGCATCTTGGTCACGTCGTGCACCGTTGACTTTGGCAGTTCCGGTGCGCCGATCTTTACCTTCCAGGACGGGCGTGCACGGATCGTGTCGGTCGTCTCGGCCAAGGCGGAGGCGGACGGCAAGGACGTGTCGCTTGGCACGGATCTTGGCACGCCCTTGCGGGCCTTGATGGCCTCTTTGGATGCGGGCGAAGGCTTTGCCGTGGGGCCAAACTTGGCCGAGCGCCGGGTCACTGTGGGCGGCGATCGCAATGACACAGGCGCAAAGTTTGTGAAGCCATGAGACAGGTGCGCGCCCTACTCGCCCTGTGCCTGACGCTTGTCTCGACCGTCCCGGGCTATGCGCAATCTACTGGGCTCACCGCATTGGGTGAAGACTATCAAGCTCTGGGTTGGGAAGCCGTGGGCCGATTGGACGTGCGCGGCGGGTACTGCACCGCAACCCTCATCGCACCAGACCTTGTTTTGTCAGCGGCACACTGCGTTTATGGCCCCGACAACCGCGTCATGACGCCTGACCGGGTGATGTTCCGCGCAGGCTTCCGGAACGGAACTGTCGCAGCCGAACGCGCCGTTGCGCAAATTGTGGCGCACCCCGGCTTTGATCCGCGCGCACCGCTAAACTACCAAAACATCACGCATGATGTGGCGCTCATCCGATTGGCAGAGCCGATCCCGACGTCACAGATCAACGGCTTTGCTCTTCATGGTGATGGCGTTGGGCGTGGGGCTGTGAGTGTTGTGTCTTATGGCAAGGGCCGCTCTGAGGTTCAGTCGCGCCAGCGCAGTTGCGGATTGCTGGAGCGTCAGACGGACCTGCTGATCTTTGACTGCAACGTGACATTCGGGTCTTCCGGTGCGCCGGTCTTTTCACACAAAAACGGGCGCGGGCGCATTCTTTCGGTCATTTCCGGCATGGTCACGCTCAACTCGGGCCAGCGCGTGGCCGTCGGACCGCATTTGCCGCGTGTGGTCGCAGAGCTAAAAACCGCGCTGCGCGCCTCCACGCGTGGCCCAGTGGCTGAAGTTCGTCGCCTGCGCGTCGGACAAGGTGGCGGTGCGAGCGGTGCGAAATTCGTGAAAGTCGACTGAGCGCCGCGCGCCAGCCCTTGAAACCGCGCAAACCGCTTCCCACATCGCTGCTGTACGAGGTGCCTGTGACAGGGCCTTGCACATCACGCCGGGCCTGTCCCCAAGGGAAGGCTCATGACCTGGATATCGCTTCTTTTGGAGGATGACCTCATGCGAACTCTTGATTTTTCACCCCTGTACCGTGCCAGCATTGGCTTTGACCAAATCGCCGACATGATGGACCGTGTGCTGACCGCGGATATCGCGCAGCCCAGCTACCCGCCTTACAACATCGAAAAGACCAGCGATGACACGTATCGCATTTCGGTTGCTGTTGCGGGCTTCACCGACGCAGACCTTTCGGTTGAAGTTAAGGAAAACGCACTGGTGATCGCGGCCCGCAAAGCGGGGGATGTGGATGACCGGACCTATCTGCACCGGGGCATCGCGACCCGCGCGTTCGAACGTCGGTTCCAACTGGCCGACCATGTCCACGTGACGGGTGCGACACACGAACACGGGATGCTGCACATTGATCTGAAGCGCGAGGTGCCCGAAGCGCTCAAAGCGCGCCGGATCGAAATTGGTAGCGGCCAGGCCGCGCTGGAAGCGACCGTCAACTAAACACCATTCCTCCTTCACAAAAAAGACGGCCCGGGAGACATCTGTGTCCCGGGCTTTTTGCGTTGCGGCTGGCGTCCAGACAGGGCACGTGGGCGCCATGTTCGCCGCCGCCCGCACACCACCACGCTTTTTCACTTTGGCCGCGATGACAGCGCTGTCGGTCCTGTCGTTCAACATGATCACGCCGTCGCTGGCCACGATCGCCGCCGACTTTCACGTCACCTATGCCGTGGCCAGTGTCGCGGTTTCGGGGTTCTTGGCCGTCAACGCCGTCCTCTACCTGATCCTGGGGCCGCTCTCGGATATGTATGGACGGCGGCCAGTTTTGCTTTGGTGCACCGGTCTTTTTGCCGCCGCCTCCGTCGGCGCGGCCCTCGCTCCCGACATCTATACGTTTCTGGCTTTTCGCACCCTCCAAGCGGCTGTCGCGGCGGGCTCTGTCGTGAGCGGTGCCATCGTACGCGACACATCCCAAGCCGAAGAGGCGGCAAGCCGTTTGGGGTATCTCAGCATGGCGATGGCCGTGGCGCCGATGTTGGCGCCGATGGTGGGCGGCGTTCTGGATGATCTGTTTGGTTGGCGCGCGGTCTTCTGGGCCTTTGCGATCTTTGGAGGCGCGCTGTGGGTGTTGATTTGGTGCGACGCCGGGGAAACGAATGCTACGCGGGGCAATACATTCACAGAGCAGATCCGGGCCTATCCCGATCTCATGACATCGGCGCAGTTCTGGGCCTATGCGCTGGTGATGTGCTGCGGGATCGGCGCGTTCTATGTCTTTGTTGGCGGCGCACCTTTCGTCAGCGCAGAGATCTTCGGCCTCTCCTCAGCCGTGTTGGGCATGGCCATCGGCACGATCACAGCAGGGTTCTTCTGCGGCAGCTTCGTGTCGGGACGCATCGCCGCGCGCGTTGGCATTCCACGCATGATCCTCTTGGGGCGTTTGGTCCCGGTGGCCGGTTTGGGGGCAGCCCTTTTGGTCTATGCAACCGGCGTCTTTTGGCCCTGGCTCTTTTTCGCGGCGGCCGTCACGACCGGGATCGGCAACGGGCTCACGACGCCCTCGGCACGGGCGGGCTCCATGTCGGTCCGCCCGGACCTTGCGGGCTCCGCCTCGGGGCTGGGCGGCGCACTGGTCTTGGCGCTTGGGGCGGTGATGATCCAACTCACAGGCGCGCTTTTGACACCGCAGAACGGCGTATGGATGCTCATGGCCTCCATGCTCTTTCTGTGCGGCATCGGGCTGCTCTGCGCGATTTGGATCCGCCTGCGCGTGCAGTAGAGCTTTTCAAGTAGAACGTGATTTGCAATTCTTTGGCCAAATCGACCGGTGCGGTGATGTAAAATGCCTTAACATCACCTATATACGGACTAAGCAATTGGAAAGGGACAGGTTTCATGGCGGATTTTGACAGCCAAGTGCGGGA
>CAWUIP010000195.1:0-5560 GCA_963922415.1 uncultured Aliishimia sp.
CTGACCTTTGGGGTATTCGCCCCAAAGGTCCATGCTCAGGACAGTGCCATTCAAGGTATCATCACGTCGCAGATCGAAGCGTTCAAGCTTGATGACTTCGGCACGGCCTTTACCTTTGCCCATCCGTCGATCCAGTTCATGTTCCGCACGCCGGAAAACTTCGGACGTATGGTGCAGCAGGGCTACCCGATGGTATGGCGCCCTGCGCAGGTTGAGTACTTGGACCTGCGCCAAGAAGGCGGGCGCACCTTGCAAGATGTCCGCATCGTCGATGATGCGGGCCGCGTCTTTGTCCTGGAATACTCCATGGCAGAAACGTCCGACGGCTGGCGCATCAACGGTGTCCGCATCTTGGAAAGCGCTGAGCTCAGCGCCTAGGCCTCCTCAATGCGATCCGTCGCGGGCGGCGGAGCGGGCATCAACGCTGCGATCTTTGCGTACAAATCTTCCGACATCTCAAAGTCTAGCGCCGCCAGTGAGGGCTTCAATTGCTCTACCGACCGCGCCGACAGTATGGGCTGCGTGCCAAAAGGCGACGCCGCCGCCCAGGCCACGGCCAGGGTCGCAGGGTGCACGTCGATATCTGCCGCAAGTTCTGCCAGCCCCTGTGCCGCTTTGGTCATCTCGGGCAGGCCATAGCGTGCCGCATAGCGGCTGTCTTCGGTCAACCGGCCCGTGTCCCCGCGCGTATACTTCCCCGTCAGCAGTCCACCCCCCAACGGCGAGTAGGTACAAGCCGCAATGCCCTGATCGGCGCACATTGGCAAAATCTCCACCTCGGCCTGACGTTTCACGAGGCTATACATCGGCTGAAGCACGTCGATCCGCGTGCCATACTCCTGCGCGATGGCTTGCGCCTTCATCACCTGCCAGGCCGCGAAATTCGACACGCCGACATGCCGGATCGTTCCTTGATCTTGCAAATATGCAAAAGTATCGAGCGTTTCTTGCAGGTCCGTCTCTGGATCAAACCGGTGCAGATAGAGAAGATCGACCACATCCCGCTGCAAGCGTTTTCGGCATTCATCGAACTGTGCCAACATATTCGCGCGGCCTGCGCCACCGGTATAGCCGACCTTAGTCGCAACAAAGAGATCCTCGCGCGCGCCGATCAGGCGGCCAACAATCTCTTCGGACCGCCCTTGGGTATAGACCCACGCCGTATCAAAATGCGTGATCCCCGCCGCCAGGCACGCCTCAAATAGTGCAGCACTCTCCGCCTCCGAGGCCTTGCCGCCGAACTGCATCGTTCCAAATGAAAAGGGCGGCACGGGGTGGCCGGACACTGTGTGAAGCTGGGTCATAGCTCAGCCATGGCACGGGCGGATCACCAAAGCAACGGGGGAGACGATGGCAGACGGTTTTGACGCGATGGTCGACAGCGCGGTGGGCTTTTTTCAGGAGCTTGCACAGAACAACTCGAAAGATTGGTTCGACCCCCGCAAAGCACACTACACCAACGAGATCAAAAAACCGGCCGAACTTTTGGGCGATTTGATCGCGGAAGATCTGTCGCGCCTAACTGGACGCGGCCACAAACCGAAGCTGTTCCGAATCTATCGCGACGTACGCTTCTCCAAAGACAAAACACCTTTGAACACGCATTTGCACCTTCTTTGGAAGGACCCGGCGGGTGATGCGCTTACGCCCAGCTTCTTTTTTGGCCTGTCGCCAAGTTATTTCATCATGGGCGCTGGGTTGATGGGTCTTTCAGGGCCGTCGCTCACTGCATTTCGGGCGCATGTTGATCGGGATGGCGACGCGCTCGATGACGCATTGGAAACAGCCGCCGCGAAGGGCATCGGGATCTCGGATTGGGGGCCTGAGCCGCTCAAGCGCGTCCCGAAGCCTTATGATCAGGATCATCCCCACGCAGATTTGTTGAAACGCAAAGCCCTCGCCGTTACAGGCCCGATCCCAGGCACATGGCGCGACACGGGTTTGGTAAAAGCCGTGAACGTGCGAATTGCCGATTTAATGCCTGTGGTGGAGGCGATGCGCCCGACTTAACAGCCGTTAAAGTCAGGGATTCCTGACCTGTATCCGCCCCTCCTTAGCCGGTAATTTGTTGGTATTTTTAAGGAGGGTATTTTTATGATCATTAAGTCTATTCGCGAGTTGCTGGTGGGCCGCTCTCTGTTTTGGGTGGCACCCGAAGACACGCTCGAAGACGCCTGCGATCTGATGGTGTCAGAGAATATCGGCGCGTTGGTCGTTCTTGATCGCGGGACATTAAGGGGAATCCTAAGCGAGCGTGATGTGATCCGGCACGTATCGCAGCGCGGTGGTCTGAACGCCACACCCGTCGCTGAGATCATGACAAAAGAGGTGGATTGCGTGGATGCGCGCGCAAGTCTGGTTGAGGCCATGTCAAAAATGCATGCAGGCGGCTTTCGCCATCTGCCGGTGATGGACCGGTCGCGCAAGATCGTTGGCATGATCTCGCTGCGCGATATCCCGGCACAGTATATGGTAATGCAGGACCGCTTTAGCCGGTGGCGGAGCGAAGCCGCTTAAGGTTTGTCGTCACGACGCTCGACCGGCCCGCCTTGTTTTTCCCAAGTGGAAAAGCCCTCTTTGAGGTGGGCCGCGTCAAAGCCCATGTCTTGCAGTGTCGCGACAGTGAGCGCAGAGCGCCAGCCGCTGGCGCAGTGAAAGACGTAATTCTTGCCCTCTTGCCCAAAGACCTCTTTGAAATAGGGGCTGTCGGGGTCCACCCAAAACTCAACCATCCCGCGCGGCGCATGCACCGATCCGGGGATGTAGCCCGTGCGCTCGCGTTCCCGCACATCGCGGATATCGACGATCACCGTGTCTGCGTCATCCACTTTGGCAATCAGATCGGCGGTTTCCACCTCTTCGATCCGCGCACGCGCCTCTGCCACCATCTCGGCTGCGGTCTTTTTGAGTTTGGGCATCGGACTCCTCGCCACGTTTCTTGGGATTGCAGTTGGCGGAAGGTTACCGTCTTATTGCGCACACCACCACCATCCGGAGCCAGACGATATGACCGACGCACCCCTTGCCCTGATCACCGGCGGCGCCCAAGGCATTGGCCTGGCCTCTGCCGAAGCGCTGGCAGAGGACGGCCACAAGATCATCCTGGCCGACATCCAGTCAGACGTTGTGGCCGAAGCGGCCGAGACGCTGGGCAATGGGGCCGCGGCCTTTACCTGCGATATGGGCGACCCGGCGGCAGTGAATGCCATGTTCGACCAGATCGCCAGTGACCACGGCCCCTTGAGCGTTCTGGTCAACAACGCAGGGATCGCAAGCCCGGGTGACTTTCTGGACTATGATCTAGAGGCATTTCAGCGGGTGATTTCGATTAACCTGACGGGTGTGTTTTTGGCGACGCAGCGCGCCGCAAAGTCGATGATCGCAGCCGGCATCGAGGGTGCGATCGTCAACATGTCGTCGATCAACGCCCAAGTGGCGATCCCGGCGATCCCGGCCTATTGCGCGTCCAAAGGTGGGGTTGCGCAGATCACCAAGGCGGCGGCCCTTGCGCTCGCCCCCCACAACATCCGCGTGAACGCGGTTGGCCCTGGCTCTATCGACACAGCGATGATGGCTGGTGTAAACGCCGACCCCGCCGCCTTTGCCCGCGCAATGTCGCGCACGCCGCTTCAGCGGGCCGGAACAGCGCGCGAGATCGGGGATGTTGTCGCCTTTCTGGCCTCCAAGAAGGCCAGCTATGTCACCGGCGAGACGATCTTTGTTGATGGCGGGCGGCTGGGGCTGAACTACACCGTCTAAAGCGGCGTCACCGTCTGCGCGGCGGGGCCAAAGCTGGCGGTGCCCGCCTGCGCATCTCCTTGGACCACAAAGAGGTCGCATGAGCC
The DNA here is from genome assembly GCA_963922415.1 of uncultured Aliishimia sp. Lineage (GTDB taxonomy): Bacteria > Pseudomonadota > Alphaproteobacteria > Rhodobacterales > Rhodobacteraceae > Aliishimia. The sequence continues at coordinate 3,846 of CAWUIP010000195.1, forward strand.
ATCTGCGTCGCGCACCACTTGGCCTGTGGTCTCTGGCTCCACCGACACGCCCGAGAACCAGACCCGCTGGCTTGCGCCAGTGTCGGGATAGACCGACCAACCGCCCACACGGTTGGAATAGTTCAAAAGCCAGACAAGACGCACCCAAGCCGTGCCGGGCGCGAAGTTGCCCGGCAAGTTGCGGCCAGACTGATCAATCCCGCCCATAAAGTTTTCAACGCGGTACCATGTATCTGCCGCATCGGGGATCAGATCGCGGAAGAAGCTGAACTTGTAGTTCCAGCCCGTATCGCGGTTCGCCAGGCGTGTGCCCACAGGCCAAACGCCGCCCGCATCGTCAGGATTGCCCATATAGCTGGGCAAAGGCTGGCTAAGCGTGATTTGATTGTTGGTCTTGTCGACACCCGAAAGCTCAAAAAGGTCTGAGTCCTCGATGCGGCTGTAGTAGTCATAAACCTGGCCGTGCGCGTTGCGGTAGCCGAAGATCACGATGCCGCGTTCATGGATCGAAGAACTGCTCTCGTTCCAGCCTGCCGCATTGGCCACGTGCACCACTGTGTCACCCGGGGCCAGGGGCTGCGTGAGCGTCGTCAGACTGTCGACCCCGCCATGCTGATAGCGCGCGTGATGCGATGAGTTGATGGCGTTCCCATCGATGTCATAGCAGCGAAAGCCCATGTATTGCTCGTGCCGGTCCCCATTGGCGAAAGCGGACCAATCCCCTGCGACACTCTCTTGGCGCAAGTAAGTCCCCAGGCGGTAAAGCCGGTTGGGATCGATGGCAAGGAACTCGGTCGCCTCTTCAAAGCTGCTGTTGTGGCCCGACTTGGCGATGGCCCCCGGCAGGTTGGGGGTTTGGCTGGCATCAAAGGCAAAGCTCGACGGGTAGTTATAGGCATTGCCAAGCGCGCCGCTGCCGTTCGACACGATGCCCGCCCCGCGTGCGGTGATGTAATCGGTTGTGGTCAGGTCCGATGTCCCAAACTCCGACGGCGCCAGGCTTGTATTGGGAAAGCTGACCGCGCCGGTCGCGCCATCGGCCTGCAGGACCGTGTAGAACGATGCGCCATCCGCGCTGACCTTCACTTCGAAATTGTCAGAGCCTGTCAGGCCCATCTCGGCCCGCCCCGAAAAACCCGTCTGAAAAAGCAGGCTCGCCGTGTCTGTATTCGCGGCCTTGTTCAGCTTTAGCTGGTGCCCGGCCCCATTGTGGGACAAGAGCGTCGCGTCCGCGCCCACAGCAAGCTTATTGGTGGTGTCGGCTGTCGCGTTGACCCCCAACCGGTCGGTGGAGGTGACGTTGTTGCCGCCCATCACGGCCGTCCAATCGCTGCCATCAAAGACGATCTGGCCGCCCGTGGATTGATCAAACGCGGTCCAGCCTACTTGCGGCGCCAAAAAGAGCCACGTGCCTGCCTCGCGCAGGGCTACCTTGCCGTCTTGACCAGCAAAATCGCCGCTGGCGCCTGCGACCACGATATAGCGGTCCCCATCTTGCGCACCCACATCGGGGCTTGTGTCCTGGCGCACGACGCTCAGATGTACGAGCGTGTCGAGCGTCCGCAACGCCTCATTATGTGTGACGTGCTTTTGCGCCTGACCGCCCTGAATATAAGGCATCGAAAGATGGTATGTATTGGACATAGGGCCCCCTGGGGATGAGCTTTTTCGAGCGCGCTGACCATCGCCCCAGATCCTAAAAATCGGTTAAACGC
>CAWUIP010000196.1:0-5453 GCA_963922415.1 uncultured Aliishimia sp.
TGGCGGGGCAATTGCCACCCCGGCGACCTGGGTCGGCTGCGCGCCACAGATCTGCTTGCGCTGGCGCGTCAGGCGCGGCACCCAAGTTACGTTGCCATCAATGCCCGCCCGAATGAAGACGCAGCCTTTGCTGTCCACATATTGCAGCCCCTTGAAAGAGGCCGGTGGAAACTCTGCTGGGACGGACGCTGCACGCGACGACTGCGCGACCGCAGGCACGCCGATAGTGACAGTCAAAATGGCAGCAGCCGCGACAAGGCATCCGCGAAACATGGTATCCCCCACAATATCTAGAGGGAAAGATGCCTCACAGGCACATATCTGTAAAGCATACCGAGCGCCGGCAGCCCATATTTCTTGTGGATTATTTGGTGCCGAACATCCGATCGCCCGCATCGCCAAGGCCTGGAACGATGTAACCGATTTCGTTCAGGCGGTCGTCAATCGCTGCTGTGACAATTGGCACATCTGGATGCGCCTCTTGCATCCGCGCAACGCCTTCGGGCGCCGCCAAGAGGCACATAAAGCGTAGATTTTTCGCTCCGGCCTGCTTCAACAGATCAACCGCCGCGACCGAAGAGTTACCTGTGGCCAGCATCGGATCCACGGCAATCACCAAGCGTTCTTCAAGCCCTTCGGGCACTTTGAAATAGTATTGGACCGGCTGCAGCGTCTCTTCATCGCGGTAAAGTCCGACAAAGCCGACGCGTGCGGACGGGATTAACTCAAGCACACCGTCCAGAAGTCCATTTCCGGCGCGCAGGATAGAGACGAGCGCCAGCTTTTTGCCCGCCAAGACCGGCGCATCCATATCTGTCATAGGTGTTTCAATGGGTTTCGTGGTCAGCGGCAATTCCCGCGTGATCTCATAGGCCAGAAGCTGAGAAATCTCACGCAGAAGTTGCCGGAACACCGCCGTCGACGTGCCCTTATCCCGCATCAAAGTCAGCTTGTGTTGCACCAGCGGGTGGTCAACTACCGTTACGGCGTCGGTCATAGCTTTGCTCTCCTACCACATTGTTTTGGCGGCACGCGGTGGCCACGCCTTGTCATACGCGGCGCCTCCCTCGGCACCTTGGGTTTGTTCTGCCAACAAATCTCCAGCGGTGGGCAGCCCGTCCAGATGCGGCGCGCTCCAAAGCTCGGCCCGCATCAAGGCCCGCGCGCATTGCGAGTAGATTTCATCAATCTCTATCACAATCACGGAGCGCGGCAGTTTGCCTTTGAACTCAAACCGCGCGCGCAACGCGTCGTCCAGCGTCACGCGCCCCCGGCCATTGACCCGGATCACGTTGTTGTTGCCTGGCACCATGAACATCAGCGAAACACGCCCGTCCGCCACAATATTGCGCAGCGTATCCATGCGGTTGTTGCCGCGCCAATCGGGCATCAAAAGCGTGTTTTCGTCCAGTTCTTGCACCACTGGGCCATCGTCACCACGGGGGCTTCCATCGGTCCCCTCTGGTCCCACGGTCGTAACAACGCAAAAGCGCGACGCCATGATCCACGTGCGGTAAAGTGGTGTTAAGCGATGCGCCACTTTGTTTAGGGAGGCCGAGCCAGGCACGCCATAAAGCGCTTCCAACGCGGCGATATCTTCAACGTATTCCATCAAATCCCGCCTCTGCCATTAGCTCATTGGTCCGGTTTTCGATCACGTGTTCCAGCTCAGCCATAAACGCGTCGCGGTCTTGCCCAGGCGACAAAGCGGGCAAAAACTCCACAACGGCGCAACCAGGCTTCCGCAGAACGCCGCGCTTGGGCCAAAATAACCCGACATTAACCGCCACTGGGATGCAAGGCTGCGAGAGTTCGTCGTAGAGAACTGCCGTGCCGACTTTGTAAGGCAGATGATCGCCAGGTGCGACGCGGGTTCCTTGCGGGTAGATCACCAGTTGACCAGGTTGGGCGCGCCCCGCTGCAACATCATCAACCATCTTCTGAATAGCCGCCCCACGTTTGCCTCGCGCCACAGGCACACACCCCAACCGCTTGGCATAGATCCCAATGATCGGCGTCCAAAGCAACTCACGCTTCATGATGAACTTCGCGGTCGGCAGGGCCTCGAACAAGATCAGAATATCGAAGAAACTCTGATGTTTGGCCGCGACCAAGACCTCACCTTGCGGCACGGGCCCGCGGACCTCACTCTTGAGCCCAACCATCCATCGTGCAGACCACATCGCATAGCGCGCCCAGGTTTTGCAGGCAACGCGTGCACCGTTTGGGCTGAGGATGGCCCAGGGGGCAAAGACGACCCCCATGATCGCCATCATGATGTAGATCTGCGCGAGCAGGAGGGCAGACCGGATCCACTGCAAACTCATGTGAGTTCTTCCAACGTCCGCCGCGCCGCCGCTCGCGTCGCCCCGAATGCCACAAGGGCCGACAGCACCGGAATAGCCAGTGGCAGCAACCAGTGCCACCCGGCCAGTTGGAGGCCTGTGAGAATGCCCGCCTCTGCGGCCTGATCCGGCAATAGGACGAGACCGAACATTGCGACCACGACCCCTGCCAGCGCACCCAGAGCCGCACGATAGGTGAAGCGGCGTACAAAGGCGTTTGCGATGAACGCATCCGTCGCCCCCACAAGCCGCAAGACAGAGATAACTTGCGCGTTCGCGGACAAGGCAGCGCGCGCCGCAAGCGTAATCATAGTGGCCGTTGTCATGAGGATCAGCCCAATCGACAGCCAGCCCAAAATGCGCAAACGCGTCGCAGCCGAGGTCAGTGGCCCGCGCCACCGCGCGTGATCATCCAGAACAGCGCCAGGCGCCTCAGCCTGCAATCGCAGACGCAGCCCCGCAGGATCAAAACCCTCCGCCGCAGGGACGACAGCAATCAGGCGCGGTACCGGCAAAGCGGAGATATCAATCCCTTCACCGAACCAAGGCAACAATAGCGCAGATTGTTCAGCATCCGTGAAGATGCGCGCGCTCGCGACCCCGGCCGTCGTTTCTAACACCCGCATCGCGGCGTCTACTTGGGCGGCTTGCTGGTCTGTCGGCACAGTGATGCGTACCGTAGCGCCTTGCGCAAGGACCGTTCCCCAACGCTCTGCCAAACGCCCTGCTGCGAGCGAAAGTGCCAAGGCAAACACCGCCAGAAAAGCCATTGCGCCAGCGGCAAACGTCGTGAGCGTCGCCGTAAACCCGGCCGGTGGAACAATTTTATCTGCGGGTTCATCGCGCGCCAAGACGCGTGCGAGGTTACTCATAGATCCGCCCCCGCGAGTTGCACGCGCCGATCAGAGATCCGTAGTACGCGTGCTTGCACAGAGGCCTTAGCCACCCGGATCAGCGCCAAATCATGCGTGGCAACAAGCACGGTTTTCCCCATTTTGTTCAGCTCGATAAGGAGTGTCAGAAGCCGCTGCGACATGTCCCAATCAATGTTGCCCGTGGGTTCGTCTGCCAGAATAACGTCCGGGCTCAAGATGACGGCTCGGGCAAGCGCCGCCCGTTGCCGCTCTCCGCCAGACAATTGCGGTGGCAACGCCTCTGCGCGCTCAGTCAACCCGACCCAGTTCATCAACTCTTGCAGATTGTCCTGCTCGGATGCGAGGTTGTAGCCCGCGACAGACAAGGGCAACGCCACGTTTTCAGCGACCGCGAGATGGTCCAGAAACTGGCAGTCTTGGTGCACCACGCCAATCTTGCGCCGCAACTCGGCGATATCGTCCCGACTGAGGCTGCGCATGTCCCGATCAAACAACATCACTTGGCCTGCCGTTGGGGTAAGTGCGCCGTAGAGCAGTTTCAAAAAAGTGGTCTTCCCCGCGCCCGAGGGGCCCGTCAAAAAGTGAAAGGACCCCGGTGCGAGTTTGAGCGATACATGACTAAGAAGTTCTCCCCCCCCATAGCTGTAGGCTACATTCTCAAGCTCAATCACAGCTTTAGGCGTCCTTTCGACCGGAAAATTCTGTTCCATTTGTGCCTCAGCCAAAAAAGGGTTTCAATGGCACAGGCCACACGCACGTTGCATTTGGCTGCGATCTGCGTGCACAGTAGCGACAGAGCAGTTTGCCGCAGCGGGTCATGATAAGAACACGCGCGACATGGGATAACGAAGATGCGCATAATCTGTCCGAATTGCGACGCTCAGTACGAGGTCCCCGACGAGGTGATTCCGCCCGAAGGTCGAGACGTACAATGCTCAAATTGCGGCAACACATGGTTTCAGGCACCCAACGGAACGCCAGGACAGTCTGCTGAGTTAGAAGCAGATCCTGACTTTCTTCCAGAACCAGAGCCTGAACCGGACTTCAGCACAGTGCCTCAGCCGGCTCCCGCTGCGCCAGCCACTGTGTCCGAACCAGCATCAGGGTCAGCCGACGATGCGCCTACGGCCGAGACGGGTGACCCCTCCGAGCAACCTGCGCCTGCGCAACCGGTCCGCAAAAGTCTAGACCCGGAAGTGGCCGATATTCTGCGCCAAGAAGCCGACCGCGAAATTGCCGCGAGAAATCAGGACGCCGCTCCGATAGAAACGCAGCCTGACCTCGGCATCACAAGTGATGGCCAAGAACAGTTGCGCAGGACCCGTGAAGCCCGCGACCGCATGGCGAAGATCCGCGGCGAGTTGCCAGACACGGAACCCGAATTTGCCGAAACGCAGGACTTGGATACGCCGGTACCAGACCCCGGCAATGTCGGAGAGGACGCGGCGGTTGCGGCAGCACTGGGGTCACGGCGCGAGCTTTTGCCCGACGTGGAAGAGATCAATTCCAGTCTCCGGTCGACAAACGACCGCGATGCCGCCTCTGACGACCCGCAGATCGCATCACCTGCACGCAAGCGCCGGGGCTTTCGACGTGGGTTTGCAGTGGCCATTCTACTGATCGCGGTTGCGCTTGGAGTATATGTGTTTGCGCCGCAAATCGCGGAAGCCGTGCCAGACAGCGATCCCTGGCTCAGCAGCTACGTCAACTGGGTCGATGGGCTACGCACCCAATTGGAAACGCAGGTTCAGGCCGTATCCCAGTGGCTAGCGGATCAAGCAGCCAGCGCCAGCCAATAGCCCTGTCACTGGCAAAACTGCCGCGCCTTAGAAGCGATCAAGCAGACGCTTGAGGTAGTTCAATTCCTCTTCCGGCCGCTCCGCCTCGGCCGAGCGGCGACGGATTTCATCCAACAACTCTTGCGCGCGACGATAGGCGTCTTCTCCCTGCAACATGTTTTCGTCGGTGCCAATTGAGCCTTCGCCACCCTCTTCTCGTCCCAGAGGATCACGGGACGCGGAGCGGCGGTCGGCTTCGCTCATGCCCTGGCCTTGTTGTCCATTTTGCTGTTGCTCAGCCATCATCTCGCCCAGGTTGCGCATGCCTTCCCGCAGCGCTTCCATCGCTTGGGCCTGGTTATCAATCGCCTCGGCATAATCCTGGTCGCGCAGCGCGTCTTCGGCCCCTTCCATCGCACGGCCCGCCCGATCTAGGGCGTCGCGCGCGGCGTCGC
>CAWUIP010000197.1:0-5426 GCA_963922415.1 uncultured Aliishimia sp.
AACCCTCTCTTATCAAATCACCCTAAACTGTCCCCGTGGCGCTGACGTCAGACACACACCGCACGCAGTCGCAGTTTCACCCAAGGTGACTGCGGAACTAGCTGACGCGATAGCGGATGCGCTTGTGTCCCTTCATGTTTCACATCCGTCGGCACTCGAACGCGTGGCCATAGAAGCTTTCACGCTTCCTGCAGAGCATGCCTACAACGATGTTAGAAACTTGAGAATTACACCGTCGGAAAGTGAAATAAACCTAGGTAACGACCCTTCATGTCCTTTAGATTAAAGATATTTTCCGCGCTCATGGGCGCGCAGCTTGTGCTGCTTTTGGCGTTTTCGTGGGTTGGTGACAAGGTGACAAACGAAATACAAGAGTACTTCGTCGATGTACAAAATGTGGCTCACGCGCGGCTTCTGGGCCTAACGCTGGCGGACTCTGTGCAGTTTTACGACTTTGCTAGAATAGACGAAGCCATTGTGTCTTTGGTCAACGATGAGCAGATTGATTTTGCGCGGGTTTTCGGCGCTTCGGGAAACATCCTGTCCCATAGCGGATCGATGGCTGGTACTCCGCCATTTGATGCCGACACGATGGATGAATACCTAGTGCGGCTACAGGACGGAGACGCCGTTTCAAAGAGAATTACTGGCGTCCATGCCTATTTGGTTCCGATTACACGGGATGGCGTCTTTGTTGGGGCGCTTGAGCTGCACGCTTGCAACAAAATGTTTTCAGTTTGGCTGAGCGGAGTGTGGCGCTTTCAGGTGCTTGGGTTGGCGATCTGCGTTATTGCCGCGCTCGCCGCATCGTGGGGTCTGTCGCGACGCCTTTCATGGCGTCTCAAACTCCTGAAGGACGCTGCGAATGCCCTTGGAAGTGGTGTTTTGACAACGCGTGTGGCGACCCGTGGCTCCGACGAGATGTCCCAATTGGGAAATGCTTTCAATCTTATGGCCAGCAAGATTGAAGAGACGCAAGGCGCCCTCGAAAAGGAAGCCAGAACCGACCAACTGACCGGTGTTTTGAGCCGCGCTGGCATGGCGGCGGCCTTGGCAGAAATCACTGACAAGCCCGTCGGCAGAGATTTGCAACTCTTTCACATCGATTTAGACAATTTCAAAGATTTGAATGACGGGTATGGCCACGGCGCCGGGGATGCAATTCTTCAAGAAGTAGCCTGCAGATTGTACGGGCGATTTTATCTCCCCGAAGAAGCAGGGGTGGGATTCGTCGCGCGCGTCGGCGGGGATGAGTTTGTCGGTCTGCGATCTGCCCTTGCACGCGATGATATCGCAGATTTCGCTCAAAGCCTTTTGGCAGATTTGTCGCATCCCACCACCGTGAATGGCGAGTTGGTGAGCATGAGAGCGAGCGTCGGTATTGCAAATCTGGATCATGTCGAAACCCGGGATTTCAGTGAGTTGTTCGCAGAGGCAGATATTGCGCTTTATGCAGCCAAATCGGCGGGCGGGAATCAAGCCGTCCATGCAACACCTGAGATGTTGGAGGCGGCAGAGGAGCGTCAACGCGTTCTAAAAGACGTCAAGAAAGGCCTCGACAACAATGAGTTCCAACCTTTCCTTCAGCCGCAAATTGACATCTCGACAAATCAGATCGTCGGGTTCGAGCTGCTTGCCCGGTGGCAACATCCTGACCGTGGTCTCTTATCGCCTTTTGCCTTCATTCCACACCATGAGAATTCGTACCTTGTGCATGAAATTGACGAACGTCTTCGAAAGTCGGCGTTTGAATGGCTGGCAAAGTACAAGGCACTCTACCCCAAGCTTTCTCGATGCCGCATTGGGATCAATATCATAGGTTTCGAACTTAATTCCGAAGGTTTCGCGGAAAACCTTCTGTGGCAAGTCGAAGCAGCGGGATTGTCGCCAAAAGACATCGGGATCGAGGTTCTTGAGAACGTGCTCTTCGACCAACAGAACCGCCATGTTCACGCCTCGCTCAATGAGCTTGCAAAGATGGGTTTCAGCCTTGAGCTAGATGATTTTGGCACGGAACACTCGGCGATATCTAACCTTATGTGCCTAGATGTGGAACGGGTGAAAATTGACCGTTCTTTCGTCTCGAATGTGGACACTGATGCAAAGAAACAGGCGCTTTTGACTGCTCTGGTCAGCGCGAGTAAGGCGTTTGGCGCAAGTGTATTGGTGGAAGGCGTCGAAACAAGCTCGGAGTTGTCCGTCGTGCGGCGGCTCGGCTGTGACGCTGTGCAAGGCTTTCACATTGCGCGCGCCATGAATTTGCTCGACGCCGCAGAATGGGTCACAAACTTCGAGATGCGTGCGGCGTAAATCCGTCTTGGCGGCATTATCGCGTTCACTGTATGTCCGTCAATTTAGAGCCGACGCAGTGCGCTTCTGTGGCGCACGGCAGCACCGTGTGCAGTCAGCAGCGACTATGCTGCTAACAGCTCTTTCCGTATCGCAACATGTTTAGCGTGTTGCGTCGATGTAAGCTCGTGCAGCCGGCGTGTAGAATGCTCTCAAATACTTGTGGATGCGACGTCTCGCGCGCGCACGTGTTAGCCAGGGCTTGCAAGAGCTTTACCGCCTCGCAAAACTCTTCAAGAGTTGAACCTCGCCCCTCTCGATGGAACACGCATCGATCCTACCCCAAAGGACATTCAAATGAAGACTTCAGTCGTTTTTCCTGCAAGCATTGTCGCGTTGATGTGCACCGCTGCATTTGCTGAACTTCCGTCGTTCTCTGCCGAGTGTCCACTTGGCAATTTCGTCGATGCAGATGCAGGTGGCGCGGTTTGGGTCAATGGAGCCGAGGCCAGCGTGCAAAAGTTCAACGACAACTACTATGAGGCAAAGTCTGGCAATGTGACATTCAGCATTAGCCATGATGGCGGCGGCGCAAACTTGATCGTAAGCTATACTGCGCCAGGCGGTGCAAACGGTGTTTGTCGTGTCACAAAGGCGGCTGACGACGGCCAAGGCGCCATGGCAGGTGCAAGCGCAAGCCCCGTCGTATCCGGAACGCAGCGGGTGCAATTCGTTGCGGGAACCAGCGGGGCTGCTATGTCGGGCACGCTGAACCCCAATACGTCAGTAAGCTACGTGCTTGGCGCGGCAGACGGTCAGTTCATGCGGGTCACAGTCAGCTCTCTAGGAGGCGCACTTGATTACAAGATTTTCAACCCGGATGGCACCGAGTTACTGGGCCTGATGTCATCGGACACCCCCTATCAGGGACAGCTCTGGCAATCAGGCGATCACGTCGTCGAAGTCGTGAACGCCGGGGGACAACCAGTCAGTTTCGATATTGGCATCGGCATTGAATAGTGAGGAAAATTTGCCAGCAGGACGCTCGCGTTACCGCCATTCCGTGACTGTTCCACCCGGCGTAGCTTCTATCGACACCTTGTCGCGATCTAAGCGCCTGTTTTGGAGCCGACTTTACGATATCTTGCCCATCTTTGGCGCTAAGCCTCTGCAATCCGGTCCTTGCCTTCTAGCATTCTGAACGCAGTGCTTTTGCCACCGTCAAACTCACAGTGGGTCTTGGCAGGGTCTGTTTGGCACGCCAGTGCTCCTGCGCCGCGTGATACCCTATGCATCCCCTCGTAATGTGTTCAGCACTTGCGAAACGGGGGCCTCATCGCGAGAAGTGTTGGCAGACCTTAGCAGACCCAGGGGCCGAAATTGCCGCTATACCCGAATGAAGAGACGCATCGTGCGTGGGCCGTTCTAGAAGAACACGAGATTTTTGCGCGCAAGCCCTACGTCACTGTCGTCCAGCAAAGTGTGCGCACAGGCCATGGGCGGATCATCGACGACTTTTATCAAGTTAAGTTGCGTAGCTTTGCACTTGTTGTTCCCATCCTTGACTGCGGTCACGTCCAAGTCATCCGGCAGTACAAGCATGGCCCCGGCAGAGTTGGTTTGGGCTTTGCCGCAGGATTTCTTGAGGCCGATGAAGAGCCGCGCGACTGTGCGATGCGGGAGATGCGGGAAGAAATGGGCCTTGGCTCTGACGACGTCGTGGCACTGGGGTCCTATGTGGACAACGGAAACCAGCGTGGGTGCCAAGGGCATTACTTTTTGGCGCGCAACTGCCGCGTCGTCGCGGAACCGGATCCAGGCGATCTTGAGGAATTTGAGTACCTCAACCTAACAGTCCAGCAGGTAGATCAAGCCCTGCGCGACGGTCTTTTTTCGGTGATCCATCACGTCGCTGCTTGGGGTTTGGCGCGTCCCTTCTTGTGACGCAGACAGCCAGCAGGGCACCTATACTTTTGGATATACGCGCGCGCGGCTGCGCCGGAAACTGGCCATAAGCACAACTGCTTTCATCGCCTCCAACACGGTACGTCACAGGCACCAATACCGGTGAGAGGGTTTAATGGTGCCAAAGTTGAAGATGACCTATCCGCTTTTTGCGGCAGGCGTCGCTGCGTCTATGATTTTAGGAACAGGCGTCGATGCCAAGACAAAGAAAGTGCCGGTCGCCCCGGCGCTTTTCGATATTGAGACGCGCAAAAAGACCAAGCGCCCTTTGGGAAAAAGTTTCAGTTACTCCGGATACCTGAACGGAGCTGTTCTGCAGGAACGGAACAGGCGCCGCGACGATGATCAGGGCGATACCAATGGTCACTTCAGCAGCACATTGGGTCTTGCGGTTCGCGCGCAGATTACGCCTGGAACAGTGTTTTTTGCACATGGCGCTGCGTCGTTAAAACGCCGCTGGCGCGATGGCGCGACCAACGCCACGCAAAGCAAATGGGCCTGGAAAGAGGCGCATCTGTCGTTTGCGCTCGCCCCGTCGACACGCCTCACCGTTGGACGGATGCGCTTTTCGGACGCCAATAAATGGGCGGCTGACGCGTCTGTTGATGGTGCGCATATCGGCGTCAAGAGACAGCAAACGATATTCGAATTCGCGGCCGTAAAAGGGACGCGAAAAAACACATCGCGGTACATGATCGGCCACATTGCCTATGCAACAGCACGGCGCAAGATCGGCGGCCTGGCGATCCAAGAAACGGACGGACCCGACACACGTTGGCACCTCAGCGGGTATCGCAACAAGATCGTAACAACGAAGTTTGCCCATCAGTGGAATGTTGGATTGGTGTTTGGCGATGTCGCCAACAATCGCAACGCAGGATTTGGCCTAGACTGGCGTGGTGTCGTGAAGCTGAAGGACGGCAAGCTGAAACCGCAACTCACGCTTGGGTTTGCATATGGCACGCCGGGGTTCCAGCAAACCGGGCTGCACAGCAATAAGACCTATGACGGCGGGCAGATGCAGTTTCACCGCTATGGCTATGTCTATCAGCCCAACCTGACAAACATGGCCGTGGCCACAGTGAGCTATGGCATTCGTCCATCGCGGAAGTTCTCGATGGATGTGACGGCGCACCTTTATGCGCAGCCCAGCCCCTCAACTGTCTGGCCGG
>CAWUIP010000198.1:0-5422 GCA_963922415.1 uncultured Aliishimia sp.
AGGCTGCCCATCACCTGCTGATTAAAGCCGTAAATCTCCCGTTTACCTGCTATTTCAATAAGATGCACCTCGCGCCGCTGGCCCGGCTCAAACCGCACCGCCGTGCCTGCCGCAATATCAAGCCGCATGCCGCGTGCGGTCTCCCGATCAAAGTCCAGCGCCGGATTGGTCTCGGCAAAATGATAATGCGAGCCAACTTGAACCGGCCTGTCGCCCGTGTTCGCAACCATCATCGTAATCTGCGTGCGGCCCTCATTCAGCGTATGCACACCCTCCGCTGTAATCACTTCACCGGGGATCATGGCGCGGCCCTTTCTTCATTGTTCCCAAAATACTCATGGCGCTACCGGATCGGATTGTGCACGGTCACGAGCTTTGTGCCGTCGGGAAACGTGGCCTCCACCTGCACGTCGTGGATCATCTCGGCCACGCCCTCCATGCATTGCTCACGGGTGATGACCTGCGCGCCCGCCTCCATCATATCTGCGACAGACCGGCCATCGCGTGCGCCCTCGACCACAGCATCGGTGATCAGCGCAATCGCCTCGGGGTGGTTCAGCTTCACGCCACGCGCGAGCCGTTTGCGCGCCACTTCGGCAGCCATCGCCACCAAAAGCTTGTCTTTTTCGCGGGGGGTCAGTTGCATCGCGGCTCAAAGTCTCCAGCAGATGGGCAGGCGGTCGCCTGTCAGGTGGTCCAGGATCGGCAACAACAGTTGCCGCAAGCGAAAGCTATCATGGGCGAGGGCCCTCAGGGCAAGCAAATCCTCGGCAATCAGGCTGACACCTGCAGAAGTGCCTGATATTTCGGCTGATTTTTTGCGTAATGGCTCCAGTTGGGCGGCCGCCCGTGGCCCAGCTAGAATCAAAATGGCCATCGCACCCGCGCCGCCGCCAACAGCCGCATGGGCCATATGGGCGGCGATATCGCCCGTCAGATGCACGTCTTCGGCAAGAGTGAGGCGACCGTCTTGCCAGAGGCGGATGCGGTCGCGAAACGTGGCATTCTGCAGGATCTCGCCATGCGCTGGACGGCCAAAGACCAAGGGCTCGACGATCAACGCCTCCGCGCCTGCGTCAAGCGCCACCGTCAGGCTGCGCTGCAGGCGGGCATGTTGGAACAGGATCGTTTCCTGTGGCAGCCAACGCATCCGTGTGCCGCGCCCCGCGTGCAGCCGCGTTTCAAGCCGACCTGGCGGACCATCGAGTGCCGCATAGGCCCGCTCTGCCGCCTGCGTTGTCACTGTGGCCTCGGCCTGGTCCTCAAGTGCGACGTCGATAGAGAACGCATCGCCGCCCGTGATCCCACCAGCCGTGTTCAAAAGCATCGCCGTGGGCGGTGTCCCCGGTCTTGGAAACAGCACGCGCATGGAGCCCGACTGCCGCAAATCCTTCAGGCGCGATGTGCCCGTATCAGACTTGATGGCAATACGCACCGCACCCCGCGCGCGCGGCGGACCCGGCGCATCCGTGTCTGTGGTCTCGGGGTCGGGGCGGAATTCATCACGCATCATCGGGCGATCTGAACACGCCAAGGTGGGACTGCCAAGGCTCCGACGCGGTTTTCTGCACTCGCGGTCAGGCGGGCCGCGCAAACTTGCCAAGAAGGTCAGCAAACGCCGCCGCGTCAAAGTCATCCGCGCTGGCAGGCGCCGAGAGCGCGCTTGCGCCCACGCAGATCACGTTAGAAAGGCGCAGGTAGTCGCCTGCGTTTTCCGCCGACACGCCGCCGGTCGGGCAGAATTTCACGTCAGGCAACACAGCCCCCATCGCTTTGAGGTAACCAGGTCCGCCAGACTGCGCGGCGGGAAAGAACTTCAAGACGTCAAAGCCCGCTGCGCGCGCGTTCATCGCCTCGGATACCGTGGAGGTGCCGGGCAGGAACGGCAGGCCGCTGTCGCGAATGGCGGCCAGAAGGTCCGGCGACAAGCCTGGCGACACGCCAAAGTCTGCCCCATCCTCGATGCTCTCTGCCAATTGCGCGCGGCTCAGGATCGTGCCCATGCCGATCACAGCGTCGGCCCCAAAGGCGGCCTTGGATTGGCGCAGCGTTTCGCGCGCGACGTCCGACCGGCGGGTGAGTTCGATGACCTTGAGGCCCGCGCCCAGCATGCGTTCGATCATGCGCAGCGTTGGCGCAACTTCTGTGAAGGCCAAAACGGGAATGACGGTGGTTCCCTCCAACATCTCTGTTACGTCGCGCATCGGGGTCTCCTGACTTCTGTTACCGCTAACGGGCTCACGCTCCTCTTGCCATAAGTCCACGCAGTTCGGCTAGCCCCCGCATGCGCCCAAGCAGGGGATATCCCGGCAAAGAGTGCCCGCCGCGGTCGCTCAGCAACTCTTGCCCGTGATCGGGCCGCATAGGGATTTCGGCATCTGGGCGGCCTGCATCGCGGCGGCGCGCCTCTTCGGCCAAGAGGGCTGCGACCGTGCCGGGCATGTCCGTATCGCCCTCCAAGTGCGCGGCTTCATAGAAGTTGGGCCGGGCCGGATCGGGCGACGCGCTGCGCGTGGTGTTGCGCAGATGCGCAAAGTGGATGCGCGCGCCAAGCGCCTCGACAAAGCCGGGCCCGTCAAAGCCAGGCGCCACGCCCAAGGATCCAGTGCACAGCGTCGCCCCGTTTGCAGGCAAGTCCACAGTTTTGAGAACATAGGCGTAGTCCTTGGTCGACGACATTACACGCGGCAGGCCCAGAAGCGGAAAGGGAGGATCGTCGGGATGGCAACACAAGCGCAGGCCCAACGCCTCGGCCAGCGGCACGACTTCGGCCAAAAAGTCGATCAGGTTCTGCCGCAACCGTCCCGCATCGATCCCGTTATAGGTGCTCAACTTGGCGCGCACCTCCTCCAAGGTCCACCCGTCATTGGCTCCCGGAAGTCCCATGATCGTTGTGTCGATCAGGGTGCTCTTGTCGGCATCGCTGAGTTCGGTGATGCGCTGTTCGGTGGCGGCGGTGACCGCCTCTGGGTAATCGTCCCGCGCCCCAGGCCGGTCCAGCAGGTGGATGTCAAAGGTCGCAAAGTCGATCAGGTCAAACGACATGGCCGTTCCGCCATGGGCCTGAGGCGCGCGCAGATCCGTTCGGGTCCAGTCTAGGATTGGCATGAAGTTATAGCAGATCACTTTGGGTCCGGTTTTGGCCAGCGCGCGCAGGCTTTGGCGGTAAGCCTCCACATGCGCGGCCATATCGGGGCCTTGGGTTTTGATGGCTTCGGAAACGGGCAGGCTTTCGACCACGTCCCAAGTGTAGCCTGCGGCCCCGATCAGGTCGTGGCGGGCTTGGATCGCGTCTTCGCTCCAGACCGTGCCCGGTGGCAGGTCGTGCAGCGCCGTGACAATGCCTTCCACGCCGACCATATGCAGGTCCTGCAACGGGGTCGGGTCCGACGGTCCAAACCAGCGCCAACACTGTTTCATGGGAGCCATCCTCCATAAAGTGGGTGGGTGTCAGAAAGGGGCAGCGCCACGCGCCGACCAGAGCGCGCCGCGTCATAGATCGCGGTGACCAGCGCGATAGAGCGTCGCCCGTCCTCAAACGACACCGCCTTGCCGTCCGCGCCGCCCAGGCACTTGGCAATTTCAGCAAAGGCACCTTCGAACCGTGACAGAGCTTTGGTCTCGGCCACGATTGCATCGATCTTGGATTGGCGGTCCGGCTCCCGCGCTGTGAAGGTCCAAGCACCATCTGCAGGGGTGTAGGGCAGGGTGCCTGAGGTCGCCGTGAGACCCTCAAAGACGAACCGAGCACGCGTTTCGTCCTGCGCGGCCCCCAGTGTGACAGAGGATGTCGCCAGCGCACCTCCCTCCAGGGTAAAGCTTAGCGCCGCGCAGTCTTCCGTCTCAATCGGGTTCACGCGCGTGGTTAGGTGCGCGCTGACCTCCGTTACAGGCGCCATGACATGGCACAGCAGGTCATGAATATGGATGGCGTGTGTAACGATCGCCCCCCCGCGTTCACCGTCCCATGTCCCGCGCCACGGAACGGCGTAATAATCGGCATCGCGCGACCAATGGGTCTCTAGCGCCGCCATGATGGGCGCGCCTGTGAGGCCCGCGTCCTGCAAGCGCCGCAGCGCCGCGATACCGGGACCATAGCGGTATTGGAACACCGGAAAGATCTCCCGCCCCGCGGCCTTGCGCGCGGCATCAAGCTGGTCGATCTCTGCCAGCGACGGGGCCAGCGGCTTTTCGCAGATCACGTGCTTACCCGCCGCCAGCGCGTCCAGCGTCACCGGCACGTGCAGCGCGGGCGGCAGACAGATGTCGATCACGTCAATGCTGGCGTCCGACAAGGCCGTTTCGATCTCGGTCGCCACCGGAATGTCTCTGGCCATCGCAGTTGCGCGCGCCGCATCCCGGTCGACGATCAGCGCAACCTCCCAAGCGTCGGGCAGCGCGCGATACCCCGCCAGATGCTCCGCCCCGATCCCAGCCCCGATGATCGCAACACGGATCATGCGCCTTCGGCCTTCGCCTGTGCGGCCAGCGCAAGGGCCATCACCTCAAAGCAATGCGCTTGCCGCATGGCCGTTTCGGTGCGGTTCTCGATGTCGGCGATGAGGCGCGGGAAATAGGGCAGGCCCGCATCCCGCGCATCGATCCGCTCGCACCGCGTGCCGTTGGCCAGGATCACGTGATCGGTCCCGTCATGACCCACATCCACATATTTGCGCAGCTCGATATAGCCTTCGGTCCCCAAGATCGTCAGCCGCCCATCGCCCCAGTTCGGCAGCGCGTCGGGCGTGTACCAATCCACCCGGATATAGCCCGATGCCCCGCCCGGTGCGACCAGCGCCAACTCACCAAAGTCCTGCAGGTCCGGGTCGCGCGGGTTGGCATGATTGGCCACGCGCGCCAGCGTGATCTCAGCCGTCTCTGCGCCAGTGTAGAACAGAAACTGATCGATCTGATGCGAGGCGATGTCGGCCAGGATCCCCCCATACCGTGCGCGCTCGAAGAACCAGTCTGGCCGGGTCGCGCGGTTGAGCCGATGGGGGCCCAAGCCCACGGTCTGGACCACGCGACCAATCGCGCCTTCTGATACAAGCTCTGCCGCCAGGGTGGAACAGGGCGTCTCGAACCGTTCCGAGAAGTTGACCGACCAAATGCGCCCGGTGCGCGCCACACAGGCTTTGATCGCGGCCAGCTCTTCGGCTGTGACGCAGCCGGGCTTGTCGACCATCACGTCCATGCCCGCCTCCATCGCCCGGATCGCCAGCGCGGCCCGGTCGCCCGGTATGCAGGAGATCAGCGCCAGATCAGCCCCCGTCGCCAGCGCGTCCTCGAGGCGCGCGAACCGTTTGAGGTCAGGAAAGCGCTTCACGTATCCGGGCAGGGGCCCAGGATCGCCATCGGTCCAGAACCCCTCACAGGTGGCCCCATGCCGTAACATGTTCTCGGTCATCCCATAGATGTGCCG
>CAWUIP010000199.1:0-5407 GCA_963922415.1 uncultured Aliishimia sp.
GCGCAAGGTTGCTATGCACAAACGGGGTATCCGAATCGTTGCCGATGCGCCATAAGGAGCGTCACGCCCTGCTTAAGAGCAATAAAAATAAGGACGACGGATGAAAGACTTCATCGATGGCACAGCCTTCAACAACGAACAAGGGAACCGTGCCAGGAAACTTTTTGCGGCCGTAGTGTTGGCCGCGCTGGACGACGCAATTGCGGATGACAAGAAGTTCGGCAATGGGCCCGAGCAGATTGCTCGTTGGGCCCGATCGCGCGACGGGCGCGAAGTGCTGACGTGTGCGGGTATCGATCCAAACGAACGGGTTGTTTCGGGGTTGATGGACTTCGTTGCAAAAGGTGTACGGACCTCTGTGGCATTGAGCCGTGAGGAGAGCGAACGCCGCAATGCAGCTGCTTTGGCTGATGAAGAGGCGCAAGCCGCTTAAGCGCCCTGAAAAGGAAAGAGAACCGCGCTCGCTGGCGCGGTTTTTTTGCGATTTAGCCGCTTGATCCGCCGGATAGCCAAGTCATCCAGGCATATACAACACGCAGTTCCATCAGAACTAGACAGGTCGCAGCGATGGTGATGATCCATCCATACCCCTGACGAATGATCATGATCGCTGCAGTAAGGCTCAACATTACGCTGATTGGTCCGACCCAAAGGCTGCCGTGGCGGGGATCCCAATAACTGATAGGACTGGCAAAAACCCAGTCGGATACGGGCCAAAAGTGCGGACGTCCGTCATCGTGGTGTAGGGGGAAATCCAACGCGATGTGCAAAAGGGCAGCCGCGCAAAAGGCAATGGCCCAATCTGACATCCGCCACAGTGAAATTCCAAGAAGGCAACTCCACAGAATAAATGAATTGTCGATGGCAAATACAGTCTGCCATGCATCCGAATAGTAAAGGGTGCCGAACACGGTTTCCGGCGGTATCCCCAAAACGAACAAGGACGTGCCAGCCATTAGATATAGGGAAAGGTCTGGCGCTGCCGACCCAGCGGCTGCCGCTCCCATAACCCACGGGCCGCGGTTGCGGCCAAACATAGCGGTTCCCAGCAATATGTGAGCGGGAGTGTTCATTAAGGGCGAGCTTAGGCCGCGATGTCGCGCTTAGTCCAGATCTTGTGTTGCGAGGGCCCGGTGAATTTCGCGGCGAACGAGTTTGCGCACATTGCGCGTAATCCGTTCTCCTAAGGCGCCTTGAAGTTCTTGGCGCACAATCTCGGCAACCATATCGCGTAGGGCTTCTTCGTCTAGCACGTCCTCATCGACCGCGAAGACTTGAGTTGCGTCAGTCACCGCCAAATCTGTATCCGGCTCTGACGCAGGGTCTTCTGGTTCTGCGAAAGGTTCGAACCCCATGTTTATGATTTTGCTGTCGGTTTCAGCCGCGGCAGCGTTCTCGCCGACATCGGCTTGCATCTCTGGCTGGCGATGCTCATGGAACACAAAACCATGAACGTTCTGCGCCGCCGACTGCATATCGTCTGCGTCGACGACAAAGCTATATGCTTCGGCTTCATCTTCGAAGGTTTGATCTGCGTCCAGCTCTACATCGAGGCTCGGAGCCTCGGTCACCGTCTCTACTTCGGTGATCTGTGGGTCTGCGGCGGTATCTTCGCCCGTCAAATGCGCGCGCCGACGGCCAATGACTTCTTCCAATGCAGCAATTTTGGACCGCAAGGACATGCTGGGCGCTTCCGTCGCGTCCGCTGTTGTCGGGAACACCGGCGGGGGAGGAGAGGCTTGATGCTCAAAAACAACTTTTTCAGGCTCTTTGGCCGTGTTCGTTTCCTCGGCAACAGATGGCGTGTCGGCTTCAGGGGCGGTTTCGATCACCGCTTTATCGAATTCTGCAACAGAGGCATCAGTAGGCGCTGGAACATCCTCGGACCGGTCGTCAAGCTCGGAGTCTGCTACGTCAGCGTGGTCCGCAACCTCAACACGCAGCGAGGCATCTAGCACAGCGGCGGACGATGTCCGTTCACGCTGGGACGCGAACGCGTAGGCGTCCAGAGTTGCAGATGTTGGCTTTTCTTCTTCCGAACTGTCGGGTTCGCTGTCTGCGAATGAGCCGTTCTCAGGGTCCGGGTCTACAGCCTCGTCCGGCGCTACCACGTCATCGGTTACCAGCTCTTGGTTCGCGCTGGCGACATCGGCGTCCAACGCATCATCCAAGGGGCCATCTTCGTCCTCAGACACACGCAATGCTGGCGTGAGCATTAACGCCGCATCATCTTTCGGGGTGTCAACTTCCGTCAGGGGCTTCGCAACTTGCGAACTTTTCGTGGGTCTTTTTTCCTCGGACACCAGCCGCCTGATCGACGCAAGAACGTCTTCTACCTCGGCATTTGAAACGGGCTCGGACATACAACTCTACTCTTTTCCTCGCCTAAACAATAGCGAGGCGCACAGATTCCCACAACAGATAGGAAAAATTGTCTGTCTTATTGTAGCGCCCGAAGAACACGATCTAGTTGCTGACCCTGCTTCGATTTTGCCGTCGGTGCCTTGCGCGCAAGGTTATAGTAAGCCTCTGCGTCGTACTGCGTAATACCAAGCTTCAAGTCCGTCACTGTGAGTTGGCCCAGCGATTGGAGCGCTTGGTAGGCCGCAATAAACCGGTCTGCCTGTGCGGAAATCTGTGCCGCCTGCGCGTCCAAAAGGTCCTGTTCAGCGTTCAAAACGTCGAGCGTGGTCCGAGCGCCCAGCGTCGCCTCTTCTCGTACCCCGCGGAAGGCGACGCGAGCCGCACGGATACGCTCTTCGGTCGCGATCAACTGAGCTTGCGACGTTTGCAACTGCGCGTAAGCGTTACCAACGTTCTGGCGAATGTTGTGGCGCGTGGTGTGCAAGTTGCCGCGGTTCGCGTCGCGGTTGGCAATCGCTTCACGCACCTGGCTATCGAGTGCTCCGCCCTGATAGATCGGGCCCGATGCTTCGATCCCAACGCTGACATTCTCGGAAAATTGGTTGCTGTTGAGGGTGTCTGAACGTGAGATTGAACCCGTCAAGTTGACCGTGGGGCTTGTGATACGTTTTGCAATCTCAACGTTGATGTCGGCTGCTTTGACCTGGTGCTGAACGGCACGCAAATCTGGATGATTGCGTACGGCGATCTCTTTTGCTCGGTCGATGTTGCGCTCAAGGCGTGGCAAGCGCCCGGGCGCGGCCAAGGCGCCAGGTCTGCGGCCAACAACATTCGTGTATTCTTCTTGGGCTTGAACAAGCAGACCTAGTGCGGCCGCAAGATCGCTTCGCGCCTCAGCTAAACGCGCTTGTGCTTGCGCGACATCTGTCCGCGTCACTTCGCCAACCTCGAACCGGTCTTCGGCGGCCCGCAATTCTTCTGTGATCAGGCGCAGGTTGCTTTGACGTAGAGCGACATTTTCGCTTTCGCGTCGTACGTTGAAATATGCTGACACAGCGCGGAACAGAATTTGCTGCTCAATCGATCTTAGCTGCTGTCGCGTCGCAAGAACGGACTCTTTTGCAACTTCAACGCCCAACCGGGACCGATTATTGTCCCAAAGAAGCAATTGCAGCGACAACGCTAAATTGGTTTGTGTCGTATTACTGTTGATTTCGATCACCGAGGTTGACGTGATCGTATCTGTATTCGACCGCGTAATGCTTGCCGACCAGCCGATGATCGGCCGCAAAGCCGCAACAGCTTGGGCGACATCTTCATCAGCGGCGCGCAGGAGGGCACGGTTTTGTTCCAAAAGCCCGCTATGCCCGTAAGCGCCAATCAGAGCATCGCGTAGCGTCTCCGCCGAAGTCGCGACGGGCGCGACAACGCCGATGGTTATTGCCAAGGCGCTCGACTGCGCAATGCGCGAAATCTTCTTCAACATAGTCCCACTCCCGAACAGCCGCGCCACTAAAGCGTGAAGGCTGTGTGTTGTTCAAATCCTGGCAAGATCGGCGCTCCGGCATTAAAAACGCGTCGCCAGGTCGTCGCGCCATCAATTTTGTAGCCGACACGCACCTCCCCCAAGGCGCCTTCGACGAACAAAGCAGCAATTCTGCCGCCGTCTTTCAACTGATCAAGTATGGCGTCGGGCACATGGGCAACGCCGCCTTGCAACACGATCACATCAAAGGGAGCGTGCTCGGCCGCGCCTTCCTGGAGCGGGCCCGTTTCAACAATCACATTGTCTGCTGCGTTTTCAGACAGCGCGTCTTGCGCGTCTTGCGCCATTTTCGGATCTTCTTCCAAGGCAACGACCGCTTCGGCAAGCCGCGCGATCACCGCCGAAGAATAGCCAAACGTCGCCCCGATATCGAGAACCAACTCATTTGGCCCAATATCCAGCGCGTCGAGTATCTTGGCCAGTGTGCGAGGTTCAAGAATGGCGCGTTCGTCGCTTACGAAAAGGTTCTCGCCGACATATGCGGCTTCGCGCTGGCTTGGTGGCACGAACTCTTCGCGCTTGACCTTCAGCATTGCGTCAATGATCGGAAATTTGGTCACATCTGATGGGCGCACCTGTGTGTCCACCATCATTGTGCGCCGTCCCGTAAAGTCCGCCATGCGTCTAAACTCACAAGTTCAGGGTCTAAGATGCCGCGACATAAGCAGATTCCCGCAGTCAGAGCAATCACTCGCCTCCGAAAGGTCGGAAGAAAACCGGTGTTTGTGGCCTGCTCGCATCGCGGCAGTGCTCAGTTCGGCGCGCGACATGATGCCGAAGCTGCAACTGCATTTGGCACGTTTCCACGTATCATCCATTTAGATGGTGGATTTTCCACCACTGACCCACTTTTGCCGTAGTTATGAAACATGTATCGAACGTGTTAACAATTGTGGGATGCTCGATGTCTGCTGGAAACGAGTTTGAGTGGCAAATGCTGGCGCTTATCAACGCTGAACGTGCGGCGGTTGGTGCAAATCCTTTGAAACTAGAACTTACCCTGAATGGCGCCGCAGAAGACCATAGTCAGTGGATGTTGGCCGAAGACGAATTCTCGCACACAGGCGTAAACGCGTCCAGTCCAGGCGATAGAATGGACGCAGCCGCGTTTGATTTCTCGGGCGGGTATGGTTGGGCTGAGAACCTGGCCGGGAGAACCATCAATTCAGTGGACGGGTATGCAGACGAGGTGATTGCGCTGCATCAACAATTGATGAACAGCGATGGCCATCGCGCGAACCTGCTGAATCCCGCGTATGACTACATCGGCATTGGGTTCGAAGTGGGGGAGTTCGAAGGCCGAACCTGGGCGGTCGTCACTCAAAAATTTGCATACACACAAGGCAGCGTAAATCTCGATATGGCGAACATCGAGGCTTACGAACTACAGTATAACTCTGATTTCAACGTCGACGGCGTTATCGGCTATACGGTCCAAGATCTCGACACTGTCGGCATTGGCCTGCAACTGCAAACGCAACATGGGTATGTGATCAC
>CAWUIP010000200.1:0-5369 GCA_963922415.1 uncultured Aliishimia sp.
TTGCAAGGCGGTGGCGTGGGCAAATGCCTTGCCGAGTGGATGATCGAGGGCGAGCCCGAGGCAGACACCTGGTCGATGGATGTGGCCCGCTACGGCGACTATGCGCAAAACAAACGCTACATTCGCGAAACGACTGGCCAGTTCTACTCCCGCCGCTTCGTGATGACCTACCCGAACGAGCAATTGCCTGCAGGCCGGCCGTTGAAACGCGCGCCGGCCCATGCGGATATGGAGGCTGCGGGCGCAGTTTGGGGCACGTCCTGGGATATGGAGGTGCCGCTTTACTTCGCGCCCAAGGGATTTGAAGAGACGCCCACGCTCAAGCGGTCCAACGCCTTCGACCTCGTTGGGGAAGAGTGCCGCGCGACGCGCGAGGCGGTGGGGCTGCTCGATATTTCGGCCTTCTCCCGCTATGAGGTCACGGGCCCGAACGCGGAAGCCTGGCTCGACAGCATCATGGCCAGCCGTTTGCCGGGGCCGGGGCGCGCGCGCCTTGCGCCGATGCTGGCACCGTCGGGCCGCCTGCAAGGGGATCTGACCGTGTTCAACTGGGGCGATGGCACTTGGTGGATCATGGGCAGCTACTATCTGCGGGCCTGGCACATGCGGTGGTTCAACGATCACCTGACCGACGGCGTCTCGGTCCGCGATTTGGGCGAAGAAATTTGCGGCTTCTCGCTGTCGGGCCCGAATGCGGGCAAGGTGATCGAAGCCGTCGCAGAGACGCCGGTTGATCTGCCCTTCATGGGCTGTGGAATGGCGGATATCGGCATGATCCGGGCGCGGGTCGCGCGGATGAGCGTTGCGGGCGAGTTGGGCTACGAGATCAACTGCCGCTACGGCGATCACATCACACTACGCCGCACACTGTTGGAGGCGGGGGCTGCCCATGGCATCCGCGAGATCGGGATGAACGCGCTTCTGTCCCTACGGCTGGAAAAGAGCTTTGGCATCTGGTCGGCGGAATTCACGCAAGCCTATACGCCTGGGCAAACAGGCATGGATCGGTGGATCGCGTGGGATAAGGCCGCGTTTACCGGGCGTGACGCG
The DNA here is from genome assembly GCA_963922415.1 of uncultured Aliishimia sp. Classification (GTDB taxonomy): domain Bacteria; phylum Pseudomonadota; class Alphaproteobacteria; order Rhodobacterales; family Rhodobacteraceae; genus Aliishimia. The sequence continues at coordinate 1,051 of CAWUIP010000200.1, forward strand.
GCCCTGGCCGAGCGTGACGGGAACGGGCCAACGCAGAAGGTGGTGACGCTGGAAATTGAGGCCAAGGACGCCGACGCCAGCGGGTACGAACCGGTTTGGCACCAAGGCCAGAAGGTCGGCTTTGTAACCTCCGGTGGCTACGGCCACACGGTGGGCAAGTCGCTGGCCATGGCGATGGTCGATGTGGATGCCTGCGCCGAAGGCACGGATTTGTCGGTGCATGTGGTCGGCGTGGAGTGCCCCGCCAAGGTCATCGCCAATTCGCCCTACGACCCGGCGGGTCGCGTGATGCGGGGCTAAAGGATGGCAGAGGCCCGCACCCGGCGGCGCAAACGGGGGGAGGCGCCAACGCCCCCCGCCCGCACCGTCAATTATCGCCAATTGCGCAATCCGTTTCCGCCGATGTCCGTGTTCTCGGACGACGAAATTGCCGCGATGCACGATACCAGCTTGCGTACACTCGAAGAGTTGGGGGTGCGAGTTTTGCTGCCTGAGGCCGTTGCGCTTTTCGAGCAGGCAGGCGCACGCGTCGACGGTGATATGGTCTATCTGGGGCGCGACATTGTCGCGGCGGCGATTGAGACAGCCCCTAAATCCATCCACGCGCGCGGGGCCGTGCCAGAACGCGATGTTCTTTTGGAGCTTGGAAGTCTGAACTTCCAGCCCGGTGCTGGTGCGCCCCACGCGACGGATCTAGAGCGCGGGCGGCGTCCTGGATCGGCGTCTGACTTTCGCGATTTGGTGCGGCTAACGCAGGCCTTTGATGTGTTGCAGATGATGCCGCCCCTGGTCGAGCCGCAGGATGTGGCCACCAATATCCGGCATTACTTCACGCTGCGCTGCCAGTTGGAGGAAAGTGACAAGCTTCCCTTCATCTTCTCGCGTGGTACGCCGCAAGTGCGGGAAAGCCTTGAAATCTTGCAGGAATTTCGTGGCCTGTCCGACGAGGCGTTCGCCGCCAACCCGCATTGCTACACGATCATCAACACCAACAGCCCGCGCACACTGGATGTGCCTATGGCCCAAGGTCTGATCGATTTTGCGCGCGCGGGCCAAGTGTCGATTGTGACGCCTTTTACGCTGATGGGGGCGATGGCGCCGATCACTGTGGCGGGCGCGATCACGCTGTCGCACGCGGAGGCGCTGGCTGCGATCACACTCACGCAATTGGTCAAGCCTGGCGCGCCGGTCTGCTACGGCACTTTCACGTCGAATGTGGATATGAAATCGGGCGCGCCCGCCTTTGGGACGCCGTCGCATTTTCAGGCCTCGCTTGCAGCGGGGCAGTTGGCGCGGCTGATTGGGCTGCCGTGGCGGTCCGCGGCGGGGTCGGCGGCGAATTTGAACGATGTGCAGGCGGCCAACGAGAACCAAATGGGGCTTTGGGGCTGTCTGATGGCGGGCGCGACGGTGATCATTCACGCGGCGGGATGGCTAGAGGGCGGCCTGACAGTGTCTTATGAAAAGCTGATCTGCGATGTCGAGGTTCTCAATATGGTGGCCGAGCTGTGCGCGGGCGCGCAGGCGGGCCCGGATGAGATCGGTTTTGAAAATGCGTTGAGCCATGTGGCGCCGTCGGGCCACTTCTTTGCCAGCCCGCAGACCATGGCGCGGTATCAAAGCGAGTTTTACGCGCCCATCATCCACGATTACGCCAATTTCGGCACGTGGGAGGAGCGTGGCGCGCAGGATTTGTCGGCGCGGGCGACGTCGAAGTGGAAAGATATTCTGGGGCGCGGGCCCGGTATTTCGGCAGATCCCGCGCGCCTGGCAGCCATGAACGCCGACATCGCGCGGCGGACCGAGGCCGGTGGCGCGGCGCCCGAAAGCTGATGCGGCGGCAAATTCCTCCGCTCCATCGGGATGATCCGGCGAAGGACCCGCTGGTTGGCCACGTGAAGGTCACGGCGCAAGACTGGCTGAACGTGGCGCGCGACATTCTGGTCAGTGACGGGGTGGGTGAGGTCAAAGTGCTGACCATTTCGGACCGGCTCGACGTGTCGCGGTCCTCGTTCTACTGGTACTTCAAAAGCCGCAAGGATCTGCTGGCGGCCCTTTTGGACGATTGGGAGGGCTGGAACACGCGCCTGATTTCCGAGCATTGCGCGATGGAGTCGCAGACGATCACCGGCGCGGTTTGCAACTTCTTTCGGTGCTTCATTGATCCCGCGCGCTTTGATCAAGGCCTCGATTTCGCGGTGCGAGAGTGGTCGCGGCGCGATGGGGCTGTGCGCCAGCGGATTGACTTGGCGGATGCGGCGCGGATTGCGGCGGTGACCGAGATGTTCGCGCGCTTTGGCTATGCGCCAGAGGAGGCCGATGTGCGGGCTCGGATCCTATACTTTCAACAGCTTGGGTATCACGCCTTGGATGTGGTGGAGCCGCTTGATCTGCGGTTGAGCCGATTGGAGGGGTATCTGTTGGGCTTTACAGGCGTTGCAGCGCCGGCGGCGGAGGTCGCTGAGTTGCGTGCGTTCTCCCATCGTGTGACCTGCGGGCCGGGGGGCTAGCTTGCGTCCGCAGCCTCAGGCTGCACCAAAAGATCGAGCAGATGCGAGATATCTTCAATCTCGTCGGCCAGCACATGGGTGACAGAATGCGCGCGCTGGAGACGGCCTGTAACCCGCAGCATCCGGCCCGCGATCACCGCGCGGCGGAACTTTTCGTACATGGCGCGCCAGACAATGACATTCACGACGCCGGTCTCATCCTCCAGCGTCAGGAAGATCACCCCCTTCGCGGTGCCGGGCCGTTGACGCAAGATCACCAGCCCTGCGACGGTGATACGGGCGTTTTCCGGCGGCAGGACCAACTCGCTGGCGCGCAAGCACGCGGGCGGGCGGGGCCAGGTCTGGGGACCGTTTGAGGAAGGGTTCAGCACGCGCATGAGAACAAATATAGAACATCTGTGCGCGGTAGCAAGTCACAGGCGGTGCTGTTGAAAAGGGGCTGGTCGGCGCCGAAAGGGCAGACTAACTAGAGGCGACAAGACGGCGTATAGAGGGGCAAACGATGGCCAAAATCACTTATATCGAGCATGGCGGCACCGAGCATGTGGTGGATGTTGCAAACGGGCTAACCGTGATGGAAGGCGCACGCGACAACAACATTCCTGGCATCGAAGCCGATTGCGGCGGCGCCTGCGCCTGCTCAACCTGCCATGTCTATGTGGATCCGGCTTGGGTCGAAAAGCTGCCCGCCAAGGAAGACATGGAAGAGGACATGTTGGATTTCGCGTTCGAGCCTGATCCCGCACGCTCGCGCCTGACCTGCCAGATCAAGGTCACCGACGCGCTCGACGGTCTTGTCGTGCAGATGCCCGAAAAGCAGATCTAATGTCCTACGGGGCGCCGCGACGGCCCACGCGCGCGTGGCAGCGATTGGCACGCGGCGCAGCGGTGTCTGTCGTGCTTGTGGGGGCAACCACAGGCAGTTCTACGGCGCAAGAGATCACGGGTGCACAATATGCGCAGCCCACCGCAGAGTATCCTCACGGCGTGTTGGGGGATGATCTTGAGTGGAAAGAGCTGCGCGTGACAGTCACCAAGACGCGCGACAAGGACAATGCGCTTCTTCAGACGACGCGTTCGCAAACATTCACCATCACGGCCCCTACGGATATGGTCTTTGAGGACACGGCCCCGCGCCTTTGGGACGTAACTGGCGATGGAAAGCCGGAGGTTGTCATCGTTTAAAGCTCGCAGACCGAGGGTGCACGGCTTTTAATCGTCGGCTTGCTTGATGGCGGCACCCCGGAATACATCGCAGGCACGGGGCATATTGGAACCCGGTTTCGTTGGCTTGCTCCTGTGGGAGCGGCGGATTTGGACGGCGATGGGTACATCGAGATCGCCTTTGTTGACCGCCCGCACTTGGCCAAGACGCTGCGTATTTGGCGGTACAGCGATACGGACTTTGGCCCTGTAGCCACGCTTGGTGGCGTGAGCAATCACAGAATTGGCGAAGATTACATTACTGGCGGTGTACGCGACTGCGGCGCGGGTCCAGAGGTTATCGTGGTTGATGGCGCGTGGCGCGACATCGTCGCAGTACGGCTAACGGCGGATGAGATCACAGGCACGCGTATCGCACCCTTTGAAGGGCGCAGCAGCGTAGACGCGCAATTGGCCTGTCCTTAGCGCGTTAGTCGCCGAGCGCGCGCCATCCGATGTCGGTGCGATAGAACCCACCCGTCCATGAAATCTGTTCGAGCGTTGCGTAAGCGCGCGCCTGCGCCTCTGCCAAGGAAGCGCCGCGCGCGGTGACGTTGAGGACCCGGCCCCCGTTTGTGACGACCTGACCACCTTCGGTGCGGGTGC
>CAWUIP010000201.1:0-5177 GCA_963922415.1 uncultured Aliishimia sp.
CGCGGCGCAGGGCCCAATCGCGGGCGGCCCGGCTTGCGCGGCCCATCGACAGGCGCGCCAGAACATCAGCGATCCACAGCGCATATGTGGTGGCCCAAACCCGTGCCGCCAGCAGCGACGGCGTGAAAATCAGCGTCAGCACGGTCGCGATGCCAAGGCCAAAGACGACGGCCGTTGCCAATTGCTTCCACCACAGCGCCGTTGGGCTGTCGATGGAGTAGCCGCCAAGGCCAAAGTCGATGCTGAGCCCAAACATCATCGGCGCCAGACCGGCCATGGTCGTGATCGTGGTCAGCAAAACGGGACGGATCCGGTCTTGCGCCGTGCGCACAATCGCTTCGGTCTTGGGCATGACCCGCGCGTATTCCTGATAGGTGTCAATGAGAACGATGTTGTTGTTCACAACGATCCCCGCAAGCGCCACGATGCCGGTACCGGTCATGATGATCGAGAACGTCTGCTCCATAATCAGCATGCCCCAAAGGACACCGGTCGTCGACAGAACCACCGCCAGAAGCACCAAGATCGCGTTATAGAACGAGTTGAACTGCGCCAAAAGGATGATGAACATCAAAAACAGCGCCGCACTGAAGGCCGAGGCCAAGAACTCACCACTTTCTTCCTGGTCTTCCTGATCGCCGGTCCACAGGTGCTCGATCCCCGCAGGAAACGGGTCGGTCTCTAGCCATTCGCTTATGACGGCAATGCGTTCGTTGGCGTTGATCGGCACCAAGCGCAGATCGCCCGCATCGGCCTGCGCTTGCAGGTCGCTGGGCACGTTCATGCCGTCGAAGGTCATATAGGTCACGCCGTTATCGGCGGTGTAGACCACGTCCGTGTCCGATGCGATCAGGGTCGCCGCGATTTCGTCATCGCTGTTGACCAGTTTGACCATGCCCGGCAGCACATCGGCCTTCACATCGAAGTAGCGATTTTGGTCAATCCGGCTGATTTCGGCCAAGGACGGCACCGGCGTGCGCGAGATGAAGTTCGACAAAGGCACCAGCCCGTCGCGGGTGCGCACTTTCAGCGTGTCCAAGGTCGACAGCAGTCGATCTTCTTCGGGCAAGCGGACGCGGATCTCGATCTCGTCATCGCTGCCTTCGGGCGTGTAGCTGTCCAAAAGAATGCCGCGCGTCACCAGCTGGACCATGCCGCCCACTGTGGCCACATCAGCGCCGTAGCGCCCGGCTTTTTCCACATCAACGTCGATCTGCCAGTCAATGCCGGGCAGGGGGCGCGTGTCTTCGATCAGGGTCAGACCTGGCGTCTCTTCGAACACCGCACGTGCTGCGCCGGAGGCGGCCAAAAGGTCTTCCCAGTCATTGCCCTTCACGCGCAGGTGCACCGGCTTGCCCGAGGCGGGTCCCTGCGACAGCGGGAACACTTCCGTGCGGATGCCCGGAATTTTCGCCAATTCGGCGGTCAGGTCGTCTGACACCTTGTCGCCATCGAAAGCGGGGTCTTTGACCGACTTGTTGACCTGTATCCCAAGGATGCTGAACCACGGTTCGGTCGTGTCGGGGCGCTGATCCCAGGGGATCGTTTCGTACTGGATCTGGCCAATTGTGTCTTTGGGGGCCTCGCCGCCGCCAGTATTGGCATTCAGGCCGCCCGCGCCCGCAAAGGAGAACGCAGATTCGATGCCGGGATGCGCGTTCACGACGTCTTCGACTTGGCGCACCAGGATGTCTTTTTCGTCAAGGCTCAGGTTGCCGCGGGCCAAGACATAGACAATCGCCTGCTCTGGCTCGGTCTCCACAAAGAACTCGACGCCTTTGTTGTTGTTGCCAAAGTAGATGAACGTGGTGCCGACAAAGACGAAGACGACGCCCGCCATGACAATCGGCATGATCGGGTTCTCGACGATCAGCGCAACCGCCCGTCCAAACAGACTGCGGCGATAGCCCGATGCGACCCGTTCGCGGCGTCTGCCCCGCAGCTTAGACGCAATCCACTGACCGCCCCAGCCCAGACGCGTCAGCAGAGCAAGAAGCGACAGGATCGCTGTCACAGCACCCGCAATGCCAACACCGGCCGCGAGGACGCACCCAACGATGATCACAAAGGCTGTCAGGAAGGTCGGAACAACGGATCCGTATACATCTTGTGCGTCCAGGCCGCCAAAGAGCGTACCAACCTGCGGCCCGAGCGCGGCGATGACGCCACCCGCCGCCGCAACAGCAACCGCGCAGAGCGGGAAGAGCAACAGGTGTAGCAGGAAGGGCAAGCTGGCGATGCGTGTCAGCGCCGCGCTGATCAACTGCTCTAGCCGGCCTGTGACACCGCCCATCACGGGCAGATAGATCAACGCCACCACGAGCGAGGCCGACAGAACAAAGATCAGCGTGACCGGCAACATGCCCATAAACTCGCCCGGAACACCGGGCCAGAAAAGCATCGGCAGGAACGCACAAAGCGTCGTCGCGGTGGAGGATACCACCGGCCAGAACATCCGTTTGGCCGCCATCACATAGGACCGCATGGGCCCGTGCCCTTCGGCCTGCTTTTTGTCGGCGAATTCTACGACGACGATGGCGCCATCAACCAGCATACCGACCGACAGGATCAGACCAAACATCACGATGTTGGAAATGCTCACGCCCATCATCGCCAGGAAGGCGAAACAAAGAAGGAAAGAGGTCGGGATCGCAAAGCCCACAAGGAGAGAAGCACGCAGACCAAGTGCGGCCAACGAAACCATCATTACCAGGGCAATCGCCGTCAGGACCGAGCTTTCAAGCTGGCTGACCATCGATTCCACTTGGCGGCTTTGGTCGTTCGACGTGCCAAGCTCTACGGCAGCCTTCAGACCATCGGGCCACTCGGCAGAGGCTTCGGCAACTACCTCTTTCACCCGCGCGACCGTGTCGATTAGGTTGTAGCCTTTGCGCTTCACGACTTGCAGCGCCAGCGTCTTGTCGCCATTGAAGCGGGCCGTGCCTTCGCGGTCTTCGAATGTGAGGTTGATCCGCGCAAGGTCGCCCAGCGTGATAACGCGGTCGCCATTTGTCTTCACCGGCAGGTTATAGACGTCCTGCGCGTTGTCGAAGCTTGAGGGGATCTTGACCGCAAAGGTGCCTTGCGACGTTTCAACTTCACCCGCCGCAATCAGCTGGTTGTTGTTTTGCACCACCGTGATCAGTTCTGCCGCAGTGACGTTATAGGCCTCCAGCCGCAACGGATCGATGGTGACTTCCAGCATCTCGTCGCGGTTGCCAGCCAGGGCAGCCTCCAGCACGGCGTCTTCGGCTTCCAACGTGTCTTGCAGGTCTTTGGCGATGGTATTCATCGTCCGTTCGGGCACGGGACCCGACAAGTTGATGATTACAATCGGGAATTCCGAGAAGTTGAACTCGTTGATGGAGTATTTGTCCGCGCCTTCGGGGAACTCAGCTTCGGCATTGTTCATCGCGTCGCGCACGTCGGCCATGACTTTGGTCTTGTCCCAGCCGAACTCGAACTCCAACACGATGTTGGCATAGCCTTCGGCGGCGGTGGCGACCATGGAATTTAGCCCGTCGAGGCCTGCCAATTCCGTTTCCATCGGCTTGACCATCAGCTTTTCCGCGTCGGCGGCGGAAATTCCGGGGAAGGGCGCCGAGATGACGAGCATCGGGATTTCGATGTCCGGCTCGCCTTCTTTGGGCAGCGAGGTGTAGGAGAACGTCCCGATCGCAAGGCTCAGGATAATGAAGGCAAGCACCATGCGGGCCCGGTCAGCGGCCCAGTCAATCACCCCAGTCATGATTTACGCTCCTGAAAGGTTGGCGCCACTGTGACGCCCTCCGTGACATATTCCTGGCCGACAACGATAACATTCACGTCGTCTGGCAAGCCGCCCAAATAAACGCCGTTGGGCGTGTCGCGCAGCAACGTGACGGCCATAAAGTCAACAAGGCCTGCATCATCCACAATGCGCACGCCTAACGTGCCTTCATCGTTCAGTGTTAAGGCAGAGGCTGGTAACAAATGCGCGCTCTCGCCGGCAGTTTCGATCAAGATTTCCGCGGTTTGGCCGTCGCGGATGGCGAGATCTTCGTTGTCGACTTCGATCTCGATCCGGAATGTTCGTGTGGTGGGGTCGGCGCTGCGTGACAGGAACTGCACTTCGCCTTGGACCGTCATGCCATCGTTGCCTGCCAGCCGTGCCCCGGCGCGCGCGCCCAGTTCCACCCGGTTCACTTCCGTCTCTGGCACAAAGGCTACAATCTTGATGGGGTTAAGCTGGATAATCGTGGCGCAGAGTGCGCCCGGCTGCAACAGCGCACCCAGTTCGGCGGTGTCGCTTTCCAGCAGTCCCGCGAAGGGCGCGGAGATTGTCAGCCGTTCGATCTCTTTGTCGGCAGCCGCCACGCCAGCCTCGGCGCTTTCGATCCCGGCCTGTGCAGAGTCAATGCCGGACTGGGCCGAAGACAGGCCCGCATTCGCCGCCTCCAACGATGCGCGCGCTGCCGCTACCGACGCACGGGCGTTCTTGACGCGTGTATCGGCGGCAAACCCGCCTTCGCTTAGCTTGTCGGCCACGTTTTCATTCGTCAGCGCCTCTTCCAGGCGTGCTTGGGCTTCGGCGACGCGCGCGGAAAACTCTGGCACACGCGCCTCAGCTTCGGCCTTACGCGACTGAGCTTCACTTAACCGAGCTTTGGCTTCGGCGAGTTGGGCACCGCGCGTACCTGCGTCCAGCACGCACATTTCTTGACCTGCCTCGATGAACTGGCCTTTGCGCAAGGGCTCGGACGTCACGGTGGAGGACGTCTCGGACATCACATCAACTTGGCGCAGTGCTTCTGTTTGGCCGCGCAGCACGATGCCTGATTCGATCACTTTCGCGACAGAACGCTGCGCCACAACTTTGATCAAACCGTCTGTCGTGACGCCGGTTTCTTCCGCATCGTCAACCTCGGCTTCGACAACCTCTACGGGTGCTGTCGTGGGCGAGATACCGATCTGCGTGTACAACCATTCGCGTTCCATGACGAAGACGTACAAAAGGCTACCGACAATAAGTGTCAGAAGAATTGGAAAAATGCGCATCTTTCCCTCACCGTATTTGGTTTGACGCCGACTCAATTGCAGCTTGGGCGGCATATATGCACGTCATACGTCTGAACTAACCAGTTCAGTTTAATTTTTTTTGCAATTCTCTGCAATGCAACAATATTTTTTTGTGAGCG
>CAWUIP010000202.1:0-5175 GCA_963922415.1 uncultured Aliishimia sp.
GAGCAGTCGCGGTTGAGGTAGCTGAGCAAACCTTGCAGCTTTACGGACCGCATTTGGAAGATGTTGCCGAAGGGGAGGCCGGTCAGTGGGTGGCGGTCCCATTGCAGGTCTTGACCTTCCAAATGGCGCACGGACGGGCCGCCGAAGTAGCTGCGGTGATCGACAGCGCTGTCCCATTCGGCCCGGATGAACTCGGAAAAGGGCAGCCTTTGCAGATGCGCTTTGCTGTGCCAAGGCCGCGTGTGCATCGACCGCGCCCAGGTGTCTGCCCGGCGCACGACGCCGACCACCAGCATCCGCTTGCCGATGGCTAGGGCCGTGGGAAACCCGTGTTTCCACCCCAAGGCCTCGGTCGGTTCCAGGTCGGTGTTGCGGCCCAAGAGCCGTTTGGTGAAGTTGGTGCCGGAGGATCGTTCGCCCAAGACGTGGAACCGTTCAATCTTGGCGCTGGGCTGAATGCGGGCCAGAAATCCGGTTTCGGCGAAGGTGTCTAAGGTCACGGGGCAGCTTGGATCCGGTTGTTTTCCTGACTTTTGGGATTCTCTTATGCCGCTGGCAAGGGTAATCTGTCTAAAAGCCCTGTATAACAGGCCGAGGAACCGAGCAGATGCAGACAGTGGCCGTGGTCACAATGGTGCGCGATGATCTCTTCTTTCTAGAGACCTGGCTGCGCTATTATGGGGAGATGTTTGGCCGCGAGAATTGTTACGTGGTCAATCATGGGCGCGGCGCGGAGGTGGCCGAGTTGGCCGCCGGGTGCAACATCATCGGCATTCCGGGCGATCCGCATAAGAATTTTGACGTCAAGCGGTGGGGACTGCTGAACAACCTCGTGGGTGGTTTGCGGCGCTACTATCAGCACGTGATCGTCGGCGATGTGGACGAGTTGGTGGTGGTGGATCCCAGCGCTGGCGGCAATCTTTTGGACTGGTTGAAGACCGCGCCGACGGGGCAGGTGGTGACGCCCCTGGGGTTGGAGGTCGTGCACCGGATTGATCTGGAGGAAGACCCGGTGGAGGCTGCAGTGCTGGGCCCGCGACGGCATGTGCGCCTGGCGCCTTGGTATTCCAAGCCGTGCATCGTCTCGGCCCCGGTGAAACTGTCACGCGGCTGTCACTATGCGCAGTATGACAAATTGGCCGCGCCCGCTGAGCTGTTCCTCTTTCACCTCAAGTTCTGCGACTTTGGCGCCTATGTGGGCGCGATGGACCGGCGCAATGCAGTCACGTCCGAGATTGGGCAAGGCATAAAGAAAACGGCGATTGGGCGGCACTGGTTTGCCGAGGCGCGCGGCGAGGACCGGGCCGAGTTTGAGGCCTTTGCGCAGATGAAGGTGCAAGAGGGGTTCAATCTGGGCTGGGTACGGCGGCGGATGCAGCTGTCGTTCGGACCGCGCGGCGACACGGGCTATTACCAGTTCGACCGCCCAACCTATGACAAGCAATACCTGCTGCCCGAGCGGTTCTCTGGCCTTTTCTGACCCTAGGCTTGTTGCGCGAGGTAGTCTTGCATCGTTTTGCCAGGCTCGTCTTGGAAGAGTTCGGGCCGGGCGGTCGCGGCTTCGATCAGGTCGACGCGAAAGACCCGGAACGCGTCGCGCGCCTCGCACCAGGCGGTGAGCGTCCAGACCCGGCCCCAATATTCCATATGGAGCGGGCGGATCGTGCGGTGGGTCAGCGTGCCGTCGATCCGGCAATAGGCCAGGTCCAGCTTTTGCCGCGCTTTGATCGCGCTGCGCAGCGTGGACATATGGGCAAAGCCGCGTGCGGCATCGGCAAAGGGGTAGACCGCGAATTTCCAGGCGTCGGCTTCTGAAGTCACCTCTTCGGGCAGGACCGCGTCGAGCTTATCGCCTAGGGTCTGCGCGGCCCCGGCGAGTTCGGCATCGGCGGCTTCGGCCACGATGGCGATGCCGAGGTTCAGCGCTTCTAACTCAGCGGGGGTCAGCGACAGGGGCGGCAGGGTGATGGCCCCGGTGGCCATGTAGCCCACGCCGCGCTCCCCCTCCACCGGCACGCCCGAGGCCTGGAGCGTGTCCATATCGCGGTAGATGGTGCGCACCGAGACCTCGAGCCGCGCGGCCATCTCTTGCGCGGTGTGCAATTTGCCATCGCGCAAGATCTGAAGAAGGTCAAAGAGGCGGTCGGTGCGCCGCATGGGTTACTCCGTCTGAAATAGGATCGGCGCGTGGCGCATCGTGACGCTGTCTGGGTCAATCATGGACATGAAGGGCCCGGCGGCGGGATCGGCCATCATCGCCTCTGCCGCCGATTTGGCGGCCGCCATCGAGGTCCAGATGATGTGATCGGTCCAAAGCCCATCCGCGTCTTGGCTGAGCGTGCGCAGGGTCATCGCGCCGGTGCTTTCCAGAAACGGGGTCATCTGTGCTGCGGCTGCGGCAAAAGTTTGGGGGTCGGCCCCGTCTGCAAGCCGGAAGGTGACAATTTCGGCCACGGGGGCTGCACTTTCGGCGCGGGCGACGTCCGCCGGGGCGAAGGTGATGAGCGCAGTGAGCGCAAGCTGAGGGATGCATCGCATGGGGTCTTCTCCTTTTCGATCTACGATGCGCAGGTTTTGGCAGGGTCCAACTGACATAAACCTGTCAGTTGACTGCAGCAAGTCGGAAAAAAGTGCGCGAGTACGCCTCGGGCCGTCGGAATTTGGGGCGTGGGTGCTTTTGTTCAGGCTGTGACCCGGACTAGATCGGGGCGACCGCGTGCGGTGCGTCGTGCGCGACCATAGTATTTTTGGGAGAGAACCAATGGGACTTGGAAATATCGGCCTGCCGGGCATTCTTCTGATCGCGATTGTTGTCTTGGTGCTGTTCGGGCGCGGCAAGATCGCCAATCTGATGGGCGAAGTGGGCAAGGGCATCACCTCGTTCAAGAAGGGCATCAACGAGGGCAAAGAGGCGCTGGAAGAGGACGCGGCCACGGTCGCTAAGGATGTCACGCCTGAGACTGACAAAGACAAGGCTTGATCTGAGCCATGTTTGATCTGGGCTTTGCCGAGCTTTTGGTGATCGGCATCGTCGCGCTGATTGTGGTGGGTCCCAAGGACCTGCCCGTGATGTTCCGCAATGTGGGCCGGTTTGTGGGCCGGATGCGGGGCATGGCGCGAGAGTTCTCGACGGCGATGAATGACGCCGCCGAGGAAAGCGGGATGCGCGATATTCAAAAGACGCTGAACGCGGCGACGAACCCGATGAAGGCCGCAACGGATGAGGTGACCAAGGCGACCTCGTCGCTGATGGACATTGATCCCGACAGCGAAACGGGAAAGCTGGCCGCCGAGCGGGCGGCGACGTCGAAAAAGATCCAAGCCGCCACCGCGCGCAAGCAGGCCGAGCGGATGGCCAAAGAGGCCGAAGCAGCCGCTGCGAAGGCCGAAGCGCTGGAGGCCGAGCTAAGCCCCGCGCCCGCTCAGACGACGAGTGAGACGACGGGTGAGACGCCCGCCAAGGATGCCACATGAGCCAACCAGACGAGATCGAAGACAGCAGCGCCCCGCTGATCGAGCATCTGGCCGAGTTGCGCACGCGGCTCATCCGGTCCGTGATCGCGTTTCTGATCGCGATCACGCTGTTTTTCGTACCAATTCAGGGTGAGTTTATCGCCGAGCATGTGCTGCAATGGCTTCTGGCCCCGGTGGTCGATACCTTGCGAGATCTAGGCGATCCGTCGCCCACGTTGCAGTTTACGAGCCCCACCGAATACCTCTTTGTACTTTTTCGCATCTCGATGGTGTTCGGCTTTGGCTTGGCCTTTCCGGTGATTGGCTATCAGCTTTGGCGGTTTGTGGCACCGGGGCTCTACCGGTCCGAGAAGGGTGCCTTCTTGCCGTTTCTGATCGCCTCGCCGGTGATGTTCATCCTAGGGGCCTGCTTTGCGCAATTCGTTGTGACGCCTTTGGCGATGACGTTTCTTTTGGGCTTTGCCGATGCGTCCTCGGTCGTGGCGACGATCTTGGGGCAAGAGGCGGCGGGCGTCACGGGACAGAGCGAGGGCGCCACGATCACCTTCTTTGGGAAGGTCAATGAGAGCCTTGAGATCACGCTGAAGTTCATCATGGCGTTTGGGCTGTGTTTCCAGTTGCCGGTGCTTTTGACGCTGATGGGCAAGGCTGGCCTGGTCAGTTCCGAAGGGCTGATGAATGTGCGCAAATACGCGATGGTCGGGATTTTGGTTCTGGCGGCGTTGGTGACGCCGCCGGATGTGATCACGCAGTTGATTTTGTTCACAGTGGTTTATGGGCTTTACGAGGTCTCGATCTGGCTGGTCAAGCGCGTAGAGAAGACCCGCGAGGCGCAGTTGCGCGAAGATGGGCTTTGGGAGGATGACGAGGACGAGGCGGCCTCGTGATCGACGACCCTCTTGACCGGATTGCCGCCGCGCTGGAGCGGATGGCGCCTGCGCCGCAGGTGGCCCCAGACTGGGGGGCGGCGCAGGGGTTCGTGTGGCATGTGGCGCCCGACCGGTTGGAGCCGGTGCCCCAGATCGCGCGGGTGTCTTTGGATCTGCTCGTGGGTGTGGACCGGGCGCGCGATACGCTTCTCGAAAACACGCAGGCCTTTGCGGCGGGGCTGCCGGCCAATAACGCGCTTTTGTGGGGCGCGCGGGGGATGGGCAAGTCGTCGTTGGTGAAGGCCGTGCATGCGGATGTGGTCGAGGCGCATCCTGATCTGAAGCTGGTGGAGTTGCAGCGCGAGGATCTGCCCTCGGTGGGGCGGCTTTTGAACATGCTGCGCGGCGCGCCTGCGCGGTTTGTGCTCTTTTGCGATGATTTGAGCTTTGGCCATGATGACCAGCATTACAAATCGCTGAAGGCGGTTTTGGATGGGGGGATCGAGGGGCGGCCCGAGAATGTGGTGCTCTATGCGACGTCGAACCGGCGGCATTTGATGCCGCGCGATATGATCGAGAATGAGCGGTCGACGGCGATCAACCCGTCCGAGGCGGTGGAGGAAAAGGTGTCGCTGTCGGACCGGTTTGGGCTGTGGCTTGGCTTTCATGCCTGCGATCAAGATGCCTACTTGGCGATGATCGAGGGGTATTGCGTGGCCTATGGGGTGGATGTGGATCCGGATGTGCTGCGGGCCGAGGCGGTAGAGTGGCAGGCGACGCGCGGCGCGCGGTCGGGCCGGGTGGCGTGGCAGTTCTTTGTGGATCTTGCGGG
>CAWUIP010000203.1:0-5162 GCA_963922415.1 uncultured Aliishimia sp.
AGCCCGACATGGTGACGATGGCCAAAGGTGTGGCGTCCGGCTATGCGGCCATTGCCTGCCTTGTGACCACCGAAGAGGTCTTTGACATGTTCAAAGACGACGCGGCGGACCCGATGAACTATTTCCGCGATATCTCGACCTTTGGCGGCTGCACGGCGGGCCCGGCGGCAGCGATCGAGAACCTCGCGATCATCGAGGACGAGAACCTTCTGGACAACACCAACGCCATGGGCGCGCGCCTGGTCAACAACCTAGAGGCCCTGGCCGAAAAGCACGCCGTCATTGGTAATGTGCGTGGCAAAGGCCTTTTCTGTGGAGCGGAACTGGTCAAGGACCGCGACAGCCGCGAGCCCGCAGACGAGGCACTGGTGCAGAAAGTCGTCGGCGATTGCATGGCCCAAGGCGTCATCATCGGGGCCACCAACCGGTCGCTTCCGGGCAAGAACAACACGCTCTGCTTCTCCCCCGCCCTGATCGCGACAGCCGACAACATCGACCACCTCACCGACGCCGTCGACGGCGCCCTGACACGGGTGTTTGGGTAATTTCCGCCGCCCAAGGGTCGAAAACGCGCGCGCTCGGAAACAAATGTATTCGAGCGCGCGCAGCGGTTTGAAACTTAGTTCTGTGGGGTCGCGCACGAAGTCGCCCTTGTAGTGGCTCTGGAAATCGGTGTTTAAGAAAGAACGACAGGTCTCTTTTGGCCACATTATGTACCGATGTCGCCTAGGTTTTTTGCATGACAAATTTCGCCAAGATTTATTTGGTAGGGTTACTGTCGACAGTATGGCCGACAATTGTCGGAGCGCAAAGCGATGCAACTGCGGCACTGTCCCAAGAACTCTCGTCACTTCTTACACACCGCAATGAGACCACTGAACTGGCGATAGAGCAGTGCACTTTGAAAATCTCAACACGGGTTCGAACTACGTGCACCTATCCAACTGAGCCCAACTGGAGCTTAACTACAATAGATTTCCGTGAAATCAGAGAGTTGCAGCTGCGTCCGTTTCGCAATGGATTTGCGTTGGAAATCGAACTTGATGTTCCAAGACCATCTCGTCTCAGGACACTTATGATCCGTCAACTAGAGGGCGAGAAAGCTGCACGAGATTTCTACTTCGCGGAGCTAGATCGTCTTCTAAGTGAAAGCGAATTGATATCCAACGAAACAATCGTCTCTTGTACTGGTGAAAACTCGGTGCAGCCGAAAACTACGTCTATGACGCTTTTTCTCAATGATAAGCCCGAGGCTTGGCAGAACTTTGAGGCATTAGTGAAAAACTGCAACTGACTTACCCGCATACGGTCTGCATTGGGCTCGAAGGAAGCATTCGGTATTACATCGTTCGACAGTACTGCCCAGCGATCTGAACCGCACTTTGTAGACATCAACACTTCCGCCGGTGCATTGTTTAGGAGGTGAGCACGAACCCTTTGCTAGCCACGATAACAAAATGTTTTCCTTGCCTTTTGTCGAGATGTTTCCTATAAGAAACACAGTTTCGCATCTGCCCGGGAGAGCGTGAGTCTGGCTCACCACCGAAGGAGCAACCGCCCCGGTAAACTCTCAGGTATCCAGGACCGGACGGGTGCGCAAAACTCCGAAGAGGGGTGCGGATTGCCGCGCCACGCCGCAGGAGCAAGCCGCCATGTGCGGTGAATCTCTCAGGCCAGTGACGGAGGGGGCATGGAACGGGAGGCACCCGCCATGCCGCGTATTGCCATTATAGGCGCCGGGATCACCGGCATCACCACAGCTTTTGAACTGCATCAGGCTGGCTTTGACGTCACGGTTTTTGATCGGCAACGCTATGCGGGGATGGAGACATCCTTTGCCAATGGCGGTCAGCTTTCGGCCTCGAATGCCGAGGTTTGGAACCAGTTTGGCACCGTGCTCAAGGGGCTTAAATGGCTGTTTCGCAAGGACGCGCCCTTGTTGGTGAACTTGCGGCCTTCCTGGCACAAGGCCAGTTGGATGGCGGAGTTTCTGCGGCATATTCCCAATTACCGCGACAACACGATCGCGACGACCCGCATGGCCATCGCCGCACGCGACGGGCTGCAGGCGATGGCGGCCCAGGCCGGTGTCGATTTCGACTGGTCGCCTGCGGGGATCTTGCATTTCTACAGCACGCGCGCCGATTTGGCGCATGCGCGGGAGGTGACCAAACTTTTGCAGCAAGGGGGGCTGTCCCGGCGAGAGTTGTCGCCATCCGAGGTGCGCGAAACGTGCCCGCAACTGGCGGGGCAGGTTCTGGGTGGCTTTTGGACCGAAAGCGATATGACAGGGGACATTCACAAGTTCTCGGTGGGGATCGCGGGCTGGCTTGCGCGCAACGGCGTGACATTCCGTATGGGGCACGATGTGCAAAGGCTGGAGCGCGACGGCCAGGGCGTGCGCGTGGATGAAGAGGCCTTTGACGCTGCGGTTCTATGCGCCGGTGTCGCCTCGCGCGGGTTTGCCGCGCAGTTGGGTCAACGGTTGAACGTCTATCCGGTCAAAGGCTACTCGATCACCGTCAATCTGGAGGACGCCCAATCGCAGGCCGCCGCGCCCATGGTGTCACTGCTGGATGACGCGGCCAAAATCGTCACCTCCCGTCTTGGCAAGGATCGCTTTAGAATTGCGGGCACGGCTGAATTTAACGGCGAGAACCGCGATATCCGGGCGGACCGGATCAAGCCGCTGGTCGATTGGTGCGAGCGGTACTTTCCAGGTGTGGAAACCGAGACGGTTGTGCCCTGGGCTGGCCTGCGTCCGATGATGCCCAACATGATGCCCCGCGTGGGCGGTGCAGGTGTGCCGGGTCTCTATTTCAATACGGGTCACGGGCATCTGGGCTGGACGTTGTCAGCCGCCACCGCACGTATGCTGGCCACAGAGATGCGCGCCGACTTTCCCGCGCAGACCCGCGCCTTGGCGGCCTAAAGCGCATTGGGGGTCTAGGCTTAGCGCAGGCCGCTTTAAGACCAGATTGCACTCACGGTAAGGCCAGTTTATACGAGCGCTATGGCCTTACCCGTTGAAACCTTTTTCCTGCAGCCCGATGCCGAAGGCACGTTGCAGGCGCAAATTCAGCAAATGATTGCGGAAGGCGTGCTGTCGGGGCGGTTTCGGCCGGGGGAGAAGTTGCCCTCCACGCGCAAGATGGCCCAGCATTTGGGGGTGAGCCGGATCACAGTGACCCTCGCCTATACCGAACTTTTGTCCAACGACTATCTGACCTCGCGCGGGCGGTCGGGGTACTACGTGTCGGAAACAGCGCCCACGCCGCCGACCTATCGCCGCGCGGCCCCTGTGGCGGAAACGGTGGATTGGGCCCGTGCCTTGGGCCAGCGCTTTTCCGGCGGGGCCGAGTTGCGCAAGCCGCAAGATTGGGCACGCTACCGGCATCCTTTCATCTATGGCCAGGCGGATCCGGCGCTCTTTGACCATACAAACTGGCGACATTGCGCGATCCAGGCCTTGGGTGCGCGCGATTTCGCCTCGCTGACCAACGACTATTTTGACCAAGACGACCCCAAGCTAATCGAGTTTATTGCGCGGCATACGCTGCCCCGGCGCGGCATCACCGCAGCGCCCGAGCAGATCCTGATCACCCTGGGCGCGCAAAATGCGCTCTGGCTGACCGCGCAAATCCTGTTGACGCAGCGCCGTACGGCGGTTCTGGAAAACCCTTGTTATCCGGCGCTGCGCGAGATTTTGGTGCAATCGCGCTGTCACGTGACCGCGGTAAATGTCGACCGCGACGGCCTGCCGCCTGAGGAAATCCCGGAAGACACAGACGTTGTCTTCACCACGCCCAGCCACCAATGCCCGACGACGGCGACGATGCCCATGGCGCGGCGGCGCGCGCTCTTAGCCCGGGCGGCAGAGATCAACGCGTTGGTGGTTGAGGATGACTACGAGTTCGAGATGTCCTTTCTGCGCCCCCCCTCGCCCGCGCTGAAAAGTTTGGACCGCGATGGCCGCGTCATCTATGTTGGCAGCTTTTCAAAGTCGCTGTTTCCGGGCCTTCGCCTGGGCTATTTGGTCGGGTCAGAGCCCTTTATCCGGGAAGCACGGGCCTTGCGCGCCTCGGTTCTGCGGCACCCGCCGGGCCACATACAGCGCACAGCCGCCTATTTCCTATCCCTTGGCCACTATGATGCGTTGATCCGGCGGATGGGCCAGGCCCTGCAGAACCGCAGGCGGCTTATCGAGTCAGCCATTGATGCGCATCGCCTAACAATTGCGGGACGCGGCGCCTATGGTGGGTCGTCGATTTGGATGCGCGCGCCCGACGATGTCGACACCGAAGACTTAGCCGAAGACTTGATGGCAGAATCGGTGCTCATCGAACCCGGGGCACCGTTCTTTACCGGCGAAGAAGCGCCACGAAACTTCTACCGGCTTGCCTATTCGTCCATTGGACCAAACGCGATTGAAGACGGCATCCGCAAGATCGCAACAGCCCTCGCCGCATGATCTTGTTTTTTGGACTTATCTCGCCCACGTGACTGGCCCTATAGGTGCGTAGTCCCTTTCGAGTACCGTGCGCCAAGTTCTGGCGCGGCAACGACTGCGCCCTAATGCGCGATTCTGGGAGCATCCGCCATGCAAATGACGACCGAAGAAGCCTTTGTTAAAGTCCTACAACGGCATGGGATCAAACATGCTTTTGGGATTATTGGATCGGCGATGATGCCGATCTCGGACCTGTTCCCTGAGGCCGGGATCACGTTCTGGGATTGCGCGCATGAAGGCTCTGCTGGGTTCATGTCTGATGGCTACACCCGTGCGACCGGCAAAATGTCGATGATGATCGCGCAGAACGGCCCTGGCATTACGAACTTCGTGACAGCCGTGAAGACCGCCTATTGGAACCATACGCCGCTGCTGTTGGTGACACCGCAGGCTGCGAACAAGACCATTGGCCAAGGCGGCTTCCAAGAAGTGGAGCAGATGAAGCTGTTCGAAGACATGGTCGCCTATCAGGAAGAGGTCCGCGACCCATCGCGTGTGGCCGAAGTTCTGACCCGCGTCATCAGCCAGGCCAAGCGTCTGTCGGCGCCAGCGCAGATCAACTTCCCGCGCGATTTCTGGACCCAAGTCGTCGATATCGAGATCCCAGACCCGATTGAGTTTGAACGCTCCTCCGGCGGTGAAACATCTGTCG
>CAWUIP010000204.1:0-5150 GCA_963922415.1 uncultured Aliishimia sp.
CACAGCGCGCCTGGAAGAGCTGGCCGAGCAAGAGGCGTTGGGAGCCGAGGGGCAATCCGTTGTCACGCTGGACCAGCAAATGGTGGGTCGGCTCGCGCGCATGGACGCGTTGCAAAACCAGGCGATGGCCAAGGCGCAAGCAGTGCGGCGCGGTGGCGAGGCCGCGCGTCTGGCCGCCGCGCTAGACCGTATCCGCGATGGCAGCTACGGCATCTGCGAAGATTGCGACGAGGCCATCCCCGCAGGGCGGCTCAAGCTGGATCTGGCCGCAACGCGCTGCGTCTCCTGCGCCAGTGGCTGAACGGCGCCATGGGCCCAGTGCTTTAGGATCAAGATTAGGCACGCCGCATAGTCCGGGTCCTCGACCCACGGCTCTGGCGCGCGGGTGCGCTTTCCGGCCCAGCCTTCCAGCGTGCCATCCCCGAAGTCGGGATGCGCAAGCCCCGTACCCCGGCGATAGCGCGCGGCCTTTTGCGTCTCATCCAACGCTTGGGCCACCACATCTGCGCGGTCGCCCGGCGCGTGTGTCAACAGCACCCGCGCCAAGGCGATCAAATCCGTATGGATGACCCGGCGGATCACAGCGCGATATCCAACCGCGCCGACAGCCCCGCCCCATAGCGCGACGACAGTTGCGCGACATCCAGCGTGACCGCGCCCGTGGCCCCGTCACTGATCTGATCGGCCAGCGTATAGGTCCAGTTGGGCAGCTTCGGGCTCTCCTCGCGCAGAAGCGTCCCACCCGACCAGACGCGCAGCAGGTAGGCCTCGCTCGTCTCGCCCAGGGGCACTTCGCCATCCCAGAAATCCCCATCAATCCGTGTGCGCCGCGTCCAGTCGATCTGCAAATCGCCCAGGTCATCGGCTTCGGCGCGCAGATGCGCCGGCGCATAGGGCCGCAGCCCATTGCCCGCAAAGGCATAGACCCGGTCCACGTAAGACGGATCAGCGACATCTAACTGAGCGGGGCCAATGCGGAAATACTGGGTCACGTTGCGATAGTTGGCGGCCATGTCGATCTGGCTCACCGCCCCGTTCAACAGGACAAAGCGGCTGCCCGCAGGCCACAGCGGCGGCATCAGCGCATCCGTCCCCTGCTGGCCACGCAAAAGGTTGCCCAGCACGTAAGTCTGCGCGCCAACGAGTTCGGCGTTTTGGAACTGGATCAACTCCCAACCATCGGGGCTGCCATCGCCAATCGCGGCCAAGTTCGCGCCCGCCAAAAGTGCTGCGTCCTCAACACTTTCCAACGTGCCAGAGGTCAGTTGCACCATCAAAGCCGCCGTTCGGTCGGTCACCCCATGGGGCGCTGCGGGCAGATCGGTCAGCGACAGGCCCGACACCGCGCGCGCCGGCAAGAGCGTGTTGAACGTATAGTTGCTGGGCGCGGGCGACCGGTAGACCGCCGCCGATCCGGGCCAATTGCTGGCCGTCGCGGCCACGAACGGCGCATGCTCAACCTCGTCCCCGCGCAAAAGCGGCAGATCCAGGAAGATCGGCGTGACCGGCGTGGGCCGCACGAAGGGGCGGAAAATGGGCGGCTCATCCGAAACATCCGCAGGCGTATAGACGCCCGGATCAATGCGCACCGCCTCCAAGAGCTGATAGGTCCCCTGCTCCACCCGGTCGACGCGAAAGCGCGTGGGCTCCGACCCCGCCGCACCCGGCACGCGGATCACGTCGCCCGCCGCGATAGAAAGCTGCGACGGCGGCAAGGCGAGCTTGAGCTTATCGCGCGACACGCGCGCCTCAGCCAGCCACCGCTCCACCGTCTGCCGCCCCTCGCCCCGCGTCATCGACAGCGCAAACTCCGAGGTGGACACGCCATGCGTCGCCTCATCGGGCAACACGCTTTCCTCGGCGACGATGTCATAGCTGCCATCAGACTCGACGAACTGCAGGCGCACGCGGCCTGAAATCTCAAGCTCTGGATCGCGCTCGGCTTCGGTGACGCCGTCCAACTCTTCGACACGGGCAAACAGGTCAGGCTCTACATCAATCGGCACCTGACCGTCGCGCATGATGAAATGCACGGACCCCGCCCGCTCCACCGCGTCAAACCCATAGCGCAGCATCAAAGGCTGCAGGGCGGCGCGCGCCGAGTTCACCTCGACCACTTCATAGCCGCGCACATAGCCGTAGAGTTTCGAGGTATCGATCTCGGTCAGGCCAGCACGCGCGCAGATCTCTTCGACCACGGAGGCCAAGGGCCGCGCCGCCGTGCGCCCGTTGATCCAGTGCCCACGCGGATAGTTGCCGCCGTCGGACCAAAGTTCGGTATTGCCGGGAAACCACGGGTAAGGCCGCGCGTCCCAAGCCCACAGAAAGCCCTTCGACATGTCCACCATCGGCCCGCCATAGAGCGCCGAGACCGGGTTGTTCGCCGCCTCCGCATAGAAGGAATTCATCGCACGGATGTATTGCATCTGGATGAAATCGTCCCGCGCGCCCGACGAGAATTTGGGCAGGCTGCTTTCAGAGGACTTCGGATCGAGGAACTTGTTGGGCTGGTTTGTGCCCTTGTCGATCGCGGCACAGCCGTATTCATCCACCCAGGCCGCGTCGAACTGCGGGCCGCGCAGGCCTTCGGGATCATGGGCGGTGTGCACGGTGGCAATCGCGCCATTGGGCCAGACGAGCCGCTTCCGGCTCGCTTCCCAGCGCGGGCGCCGATCCTCGGGCGAGGCGGCCAGAAGGCCGCTATCGCCGAAGATCATCACCTCGCGCACCTGATCATAGGTCTCACCCACCAGCGCCACCCGCGACGCGCGCCCCGGATCGAGGGGCATCGGCCCCTCGACCATCGAGCGCACCCATTCGGACCCGGCGCGCGTCTTGCCCGCACCGCGCCCGCCCAGGATCACCCAAGACCGCCAGTCGCCTTCGGGGGGCAATTGGTGGTCAAAGGCCCAGAACTCGAAGAGATACGGCAGAATGCGCAACTCTTCATCCGTCAGCGCCTCCAGAAACAGGTCTTGGGCTGCAGGCGGCTCTGAGGCGATCCAGCTTGCGCCCGATCTCAAGCCGTGCGGCGACCATATCGAAGGCGTGTCCGTTTTGAGCAATTCCTGCTTTGCGTTCTCTGAGGGTTCCAAGGCGGCTCTCCGTTTCGATGGCGCTGGCAAAGAGGCCAACGACTTTCTTGATCTCAGAGGTGTGCTTTGCCGCCTCGTCGACCTGTCCTTCCGCTAATTTCTCACGGACTTCCTCAATATCGTCCCGGAGCTCTTGGAGCGCTGCGCGTGTATCAAACAGCAGCTCTTCTTCTTTGGTGATTTGCGCGTCCAACGTAATCATCACAGTCATGTGCAAGGGGCCTCATCTTTGGTTTCGACAGACCCCCTCCACGAGAGACAGGCAAGAAAAAGCCCGGAAAGCGGTGGCGCCCCGGGGTGGTGTTGTCCTGTCTTCTAGCGTGCGAATAGAGATATTCTAAACTTTGCGTGAAGTCAATAAAGATGTTGTTAACCAGAGGGTTATGCGTACGGTCGGGTTAACAAACTCTTACCGGACCGTCCGCAGCTAAGCCCCATCGCGGTAGGCTTTGGCCCAGGCGGCGTTCACG
Organism: uncultured Aliishimia sp.; assembly: GCA_963922415.1. Taxonomy (GTDB): domain Bacteria; phylum Pseudomonadota; class Alphaproteobacteria; order Rhodobacterales; family Rhodobacteraceae; genus Aliishimia. Next base: position 3,566 of record CAWUIP010000204.1, read on the forward strand.
GTGTCCGCCAGTTTTGCCGTGGGCACCGTGACACGGTCTGCGGCCTTTTCCGGCAGGTTCAAAAACCGCAAGACGGCGCGCAGGTGGTGGATCGGATCCGTTGCCAGGGTCTCGTAATCCAGCGCGAAGGGCGTGATCTTGTGGCGGGCAAACCAGTCCCGCCAGCCACGCTCGTGCGCCTCAAGCTCTGCGATCACCGCTGCCAGCCGCGCCCGGTCAAACGCGGGGTCTTGCGGGTCAGAGAGCCGTTCAATTTCGGTGCCGTCGGGGGCCTGGTGCCACAGCCCCGACTGTTCGGCCCGGACGCGCGAGATGGCCTGGGCGAGTTTGTCCGCGCGCCGCAGATAGATGTAGCGCAAGGGGCCAAAGGCCGCCTCAAGGCGCGTGGGGTCATCGGCGGCATCGGGAAAGGCGGCGGCCAGTTGATCCATGAGAAAGCCCAGGCTTTTGTACTGCAGCCGCAGGCCGAAGACCCTTGTCGCGCCCTGCCCGGCTTTGATGCCTTTCACAGCACAGCCGCGCATCGCGCCTGCCGGGTCCAACGCCGGGTCGATGGAGACGCCATATGTCGCGCACCATTCGGCCAGGTCGGGCCGGTGGAACCAGCTTTCAGGATGCCCCGCGACGCCGGTCGCCCGCAGCATGTGGCACATCAACGTGCTGCCGCAGCGCGGTGTGGCGCAGATGACGTAGCCTCGCGCGGGCGGTGATGGTGTCGGCTCCACAATTTATCCCTTTGCTGCGATCTAGCAATTTGTGGGCGGATACTTAACTTTTGCAACACCCAAGCAACGCAGCAGAGCCCGTCGCCCCATGTTTGAAACGATTTCCAAGACCCTCCAAGCCCAACTGCCCAGCCTGACGACCGAGGCTGAAATCGCAGTCTACATGGTGCACAATTCGCTGGACCCCGAAGACTACTTCTTCTTGTTCGACTTTGAGGCCTTTGTGGAGCAATCGGGCCGGGGCGTGTTCGTCCAACCCAAGTTGACGATGTCGGCGGGGCGTGACGACTTCAGCCGCACCGTTTTTGCGCGGCAGTTGCGCCAGGTCTTCGCGCAGGAATTTGACGCCATGCGCGCGCGGTTGGCGGATGGCAAATCCAAAGGGCGCGGATGGCTGGATTGGAACTTTGTCGGCAACAGCGCTGCAGAAATGCTTGGCGGCTTTGTGGCCAATCTGGTTTTGGCCGCGGCTACGTCCGCCGGGCGCAGTATTCTGAGCGCGCTCCCCCTGCCCAAGCTTTGGTCCGCCAAAACGGACGAAGCGCGGCTGGAAGATGAGATCGCGAAAACGAAATCACAAGTGGAGGATGCTTTGGCGAACATGTCGATCACGCTCCACCCAGAGCTTTATGAGCACGCCTACCCCGAAGGCACTCATGGAAAGCGGGCGGATCTGGATCGCGATGCTTGGCCCTTGCCCGCCTATGTGCGCACGCATCTCAGCACCGGGCAAAGCGGGTCTTGGTGGTAGGTCAGTTATTGGAGTTTGCGCGCTCCGCCTCGATCTGGCGCCAGCGGGCGACATTGGCGTTGTGCTCTGCCAGGGTTTCGGCAAAGGCGTGGCCGCCGGTGCCGTCCGC
>CAWUIP010000205.1:0-5112 GCA_963922415.1 uncultured Aliishimia sp.
TCGCGAGGTCTTCGGCGATGTCCACATACTGGCAACCGCCGTAATACCGCCGCCCGGGATACCCTTCAGCATATTTGTTGGTCATGACAGAGCCTTGCGCCTCCATCACCGCTGCCGACACGATGTTCTCAGAGGCGATCAGTTCAATCTCGTCGCGCTGACGGCCCAACTCTTGCGTGATGGATCCAAAAAGCTCTGGATCCGTTTCGGACAAAGAGCGGGTGAAGAAACCATCGTTGCGATGTGGCGCATTCATGGGCTGTCCTTTCAAGGTTACAACGTCGCGAGTTTGCCAAGTTTCCTATTGGAAACCGCTCCAATCGCAAAGCCCGAAAAGCGACGCAAGGCCCCACAAAATCGCCGCACCCTGGTGCCTTTCGGAAATATGTGTTTGTGTTTGCCGCAGAACGACGCGGGCCGGAAACGAACATGACCCTCAAAATCGCCTTTACCGCCGCCCGCGCCGCTGTCGCACAAACGGCGCGGGCGGCGCTCATCAGCCGGTATGGCGACACGCCCGCGACCGAAGCCGACGTGATCGTCGCACTCGGGGGCGATGGGTTCATGCTGCACACGCTGCATGAAACTCAGACCCTGCCAGCCCCGGTTTATGGGATGAACCGGGGCACCATTGGCTTTTTGATGAATGAGTATTCCGAGTCGGACCTGATCGAACGTCTTTCGACAGCAGATGAGGCCATGATCAACCCGCTCGCGATGACGGCGTTTCTGGACGACGGGACCGAGGCGCAAGCCTTGGCGATCAACGAAGTGTCACTTTTGCGCGCTGGACCGCAAGCCGCCAAGTTGCGGATCCGCATCGATGGGCGGCTTCGGATGGACGAATTGGTCTGCGATGGCGCGTTGGTCGCAACGCCCGCAGGCTCCACCGCCTATAATTACTCGGCACATGGTCCGATCCTGCCCATTGGCTCAGACGTTTTGGCGCTGACCGCGGTTGCGGCGTTTCGCCCGCGGCGGTGGCGCGGCGCGCTGTTGCCGAAGTCGGCCAAAGTCACGTTTGACGTGCTCGAGCCGGACAAGCGCCCCGTGATGGCCGAGGCCGATGGTGTGTCGGTGAAAAACGTGCTGTCGGTCGAAATCAAATCCGAACCCTCTGTGACCCACCGCATCCTGTTTGACCCCGGTCACGGGCTGGAGGAGCGTTTGATCTCTGAGCAATTCACATGATTGTGCCCGACCTGCCGCCCCCTGCGCCGCGCACATTATGTACCGATTGCGGCCTGTCTCGTACAAAATCGGCCAAGCTCTGCGGCAAGGCCTGCCAGTTTATCGCGCCCGATTATCCGCGCCTCGAACAGGCGGTGCAGGGTCGGACGCGCGGCGATGGGGATGAACTGTTCTTTGGCCCGCACATCGCGATGTACCGCGCGGCGCTGGCGCAACCCGCCAAGGGCGCGCAATGGACCGGGATCACCACAGCGCTTGGCGCGCATCTACTGGACACAGGCCAGGTCGACGCGATTTTGACCGTTCTGCCCGACCCCGAAGACCGATGGAAACCGCGGCCCGCGCTGATCACCGAAGCCGGGGACATGGCGCAGGCGCGCGGGATGCGCATGGGCTACGCGCCGGTGCTGGCCCTGTTGGAAGAAGCGCAATCCCGAGGGTTCACGCGGTTGGGCCTTATCGGAATTCCGTGCCAGGTCTACGCCCTGCGCGCGCTTGAGGCCGAGTTGGGGCTGGACGCGCTCTATATCATCGGCACGCCCTGTTCAGACAACACGACGACCGAAAACTTCCACACCTTTCTGGGCCTTCTGGATGAAAATCCAAATGATATCAGCTATCTGGAGTTTCGCGCCGACTACCGGGTGGAGCTGCGCTTTGACGATGGGCGGCAGCGGTTGATCCCCTTTCTGGCGCTACCGATCTCGGACCTGCCACCAGATTTCTTTCCGCTGACCTGCCGGACCTGCGTGGATTACACCAACACTCTGGCGGATATCACCGTTGGCTATATGGGCGGCGAAGGCGATCAGTGGCTGATCGTCCGCAATGCCAAAGGCCAGGCGTTGCTGGAAGGTCTAGGCGACCGGATCCGGCTGTCGCCGCCTGGCGCAAAGGGGCGACGGGCGGCGGCGGTCAAAGGCTTTGTCGCCAATACTGAGCGGGCTGCAGGCGGTCTGCCGCTGCGCCGCATGCCCAATTGGCTTCGCCCTTTGGTCAGTTGGCTGCAGCCACGCACCGGACCGCGCGGGCTAGAGTTTGCGCGCGCACGTCTCGAGATGAAAGCTGCCGAGACCATTTTGCACCTGCGACACCACGCACCCGCCAAGATGAAAAACATGATCCCAGACCATGTTTGGCGTATCGCGGCCCCCTACAACCTGACGTCGAAACCGGGCGAGCGGAAATAATACGTTTCCAAATAAGGACTTGATCGGCGACGCAGACCGGGCAGACTTTCCCCATGGCAGCGGTTTTCAACCTTGATACGGCCCTCACGGTCGCATTGGCGCCTCTTCTGGCGGCCCAGACGGTTTATGTCCGGTCCCGCGCGCTGCGCCTGCCTGAACCTGATGGCCCGCGGCGCGGCGTTGTGGGCCAAGGCCCGGGGCTGCGGCTGCTGGTGATTGGCGATAGCTCTGCGGCGGGCGTCGGTGTGCCCGACCAGCGCCAGGCGCTGACACCGCAATTGGCGATCAACCTGGGTCGGCACCGCCGCGTGGAGTGGCATCTGAGCGCCAAGAACGGTGCAACCACCGCCGACGCGCCGGCTCTCTTAGATCGCCTGCAAGGACATGCCTTTGACGTGGCTTATGTGATCTTCGGCGTGAATGACGCCAAAGACCTGCGCCCCGAGCACCACTGGCGGCGTGATCTGCGGCGGATTGCCGACCGCTTGCGCCAGGATCATGGCACCGAACGCATCGTCTTTTCCGGCCTGCCTCGGATCCAGGATTTCCCGTTGCTGCCCAATCCGTTACGCTCGGTCCTGGCGATGCGCACCGTGCGCTTTGACCAAGTCCTGCAAGACATCGCGCGCAAACTTGATTGCCATCACCTTCCGCTTGAAACCAAGTTAGAGCGCTCTGGCATGGCCGAAGACGGGTTTCACCCCGGCGCGCCGATCTATCGCAACTGGGCGCACTACGCCGCCCATGGCATTTCGCGGCTTTTGTGAGCGGCTAGAGAAACGCGATCAAGGCTGCGAAAAGCGCCGCCGCCAAGATCAAATTGAAGGCCAAGGCCCCGAGAAAGTTCAGAAACTTACCCCAGCGCATGTCGCGCACATCAATGCCCTTCAGATGCGCCACCGCGCGTTTTTGCGCCGCCATCAACCGCGGGTAATCCAAAAGCGTTTCCAGCTTGGGATGTCCCATATTCGGCAGTGCGTCAGCAATGTCTTGGCAGTCGCGGTGAATGCCACGCGGTAGAACGCGGCGCGCCCGCTTGAGCTTGTGCGCCAAAGTCACGCCTTTGATTTTGTACACCTGGGTGAGCAAGGCCGAGATATCGTCGGCGCGCGCGGTCAGATCTTCTGCATCGGTCATGGCACTGTGAAATACAGAGCTAGCCCCCGGTTTGCCAAGGCGCTATTTCATGCGGCATGCTAGCAGTGACACATTACGACGGCCCGGCGGGGGCCACGCCTTGCCTGATCGCCCATGGGCTTTATGGCTCTGCGCGCAATTGGAACGTGATCGCAAAGCACCTGTCAAAGACCCGGCCCGTGCTGACGGTTGATATGCGCAACCACGGCGCCAGCCCATGGGCCGACACCAACAGTTACGAGGATTTGGCCAAAGACCTTGCGGAGGTCATAGAGGCGCAAGGTCGTGGCCCGCTGGATGTCATTGGTCACTCCATGGGTGGCAAAGCGGCGATGATGCTGGCCCTGACCCGCCACGACTGCGTTGCGCGCCTTCTTGTCGGCGACATCGCACCGGTCGCCTATTCACATTCGCAAGTACAGTACATTGACGCCATGCGCGCTGTGGACCTTAGCCGCGTCACCAGACGCTCTGACGCGGCAGAGGGATTGGCGGACCTGGGCGTAAGCCCCGAGTTACAAGCGTTTTTCACACAGTCCCTGGATGTTGCGGGCAAAAGGTGGCGTTACAACTTGGACGCGTTGGAGCGGGACATGCCCAAGATCATGTCCTTTCCTGAAACAGACGCGCACTTCGCTGGTCCCACGCTGTTTCTGGCAGGCGCGCAGTCGGATTATGTCCAGTCTGACCACCGCGCCAAAATCAAAACGCTCTTTCCAAATGCGCGGTTCGCGAAGATCCCAAATGCCGGCCACTGGCTCCATGCGGACAACCCAAAGGCCTTTATCGCCACGGCAGAGGTCTTCTTGAAAGCGTCAGACGCGTAACCGCTATGCGGGGAAAATCTGCGCCATCGCGCGTTCGAACTTGGCCCAGCTGATCGACGCCTTGTTGCCAGCGTATCCATGATAGTGCGACTTACCTGTGGAATTTGGCAGGCCCGCCCAGATCTTGGCGAGGTTGTTCATGAACGTCACCCGGGCCATCTCGCCGCGCATAAACTGGCTGAGGCCCGCATCCGCCAAAAGAACATCAGAGAGCCTGTCCTGTACCTGCGGCGTAAAGACATCATCCGTTGAAACGCCCGCCACGGCCACAACACGGCGCAAGGTTTTCGGGATGAACTGATAGCGTCCAATCGCATGGTTTTGCCCAGGCGTCTGATCAATCCAGCGGTAAATTTCAGCGATTGTCATCGCGGTTGGCGGCTTGGGCGGTTTGACACGCGCGTTCCAGACCACGGCGTCGTAACCGGCGGGCCCGGCTTCGGCGATGGCAATCAGATCACGCAGGCCCGCAACGCCAGGCAGGCGCAGCGGCACGACTTCGGGCGCACCCAGCTGCCCCAAGGCATCTGCTGGCAACCGCACCGGAAAGGGCCGAAATAGGCTTTGATCCTGGTTTTTGTCGGCAAAGAGGCTTGCGCGCCGCGGGGCGGCAGTTTGGGCCGTCACGCCGGGCGCTGAGATCGCGATCAACGCGCCTTTGCCCGCGAACGCCACCGGGTCCGTCATCAGCGATTGCGCCACCGCAAATCGTGCCAAAAATCCAAAAACAAATAGGGAAACGGTCCCCAACCAAAGGTATTCTACCC
>CAWUIP010000206.1:0-5057 GCA_963922415.1 uncultured Aliishimia sp.
AGACCGCGGTTATACAGCACCGTGCCAACCTGGTCGCCTGCACCAGCAGCCTTACCCGCATCGACAACATATTTCTGAATGTCGTCGAAGATTGGGAAGTCGCTGCCCACACCGTGGAACGTCAGCGCCTTATAGCCATTGGCCGCATCACCTGCGGGCAGCACGTCGTTTTCAGACCCCGACCACCAGATGCCAATGAAGTTTTCCATAGGGAAGCGGATGTTGGCGGCCTCTTGAACCGCAACTTGGTTCATCACACCCCAGCCCCACATCAGGACAAAGTCCGGACGTTCGCGGCGGATCTGCAGCCACTGGGACTTCTGCTCTTGACCTGGGTGATCGACCGGCAACAGCTTCAGCTCAAAACCATGCTTTTCAGCCAAGCCTTCCAGCGTGCGGATCGGCTCCTTACCGTAGGCGGAGTTGTGGTAAACCAGCGCGATCTTCTTGCCCGAGATATCGCCGCCGTTAGACTCAAGCAGGTAGTTCACCGCGCCTGACGCACCGTCCCAGTAGTTCGCAGGATAGTTAAAGACGTGGCTGAAAACCGACCCGTTCTTGGCAGATGTCCGGCCATAGCCCATGGAGTGGATTGGAATGTCATCCGCTGTCGCCTTCGGGATCAGCTGGTACGTGATGCCTGTGGATAGCGGTTGATAGACCAAGCTGCCTTCGCCCTTGGTGCTTTCATAGCATTCCACACCTTTTTCGGTGTTATAGCCTGTCTCGCACTCAAGAACCCGCGCCATGACGCCGCCGATGCCACCATCACGCTCATTGAGCATGGTGAAATAGTCGGCATACCCATCCGCAAACGGAATACCGCCCGCGGCATAAGGGCCCGTCCGGTAGCTGAGGCTTGGGAATACCAAGTCCGCCATCACCGGGGCCGCGGCCATAATTGCGGCAACTGTTGCCACGCCTAGTTTTTTCATCGGTTTATTCCTCCCTAATGGTTTTATCCGACGTCGTTTCGTAAGGTGCGGCCTTGCCCGCACCCCACCTTAATGCGGGAACGGCCACAGCCGGAGCTTCTCCTTGGCCACCCGCCACAATTGCGCGAGCCCATGGGGCTCCAAAATCAAGAACAGAACGATCAGCGCGCCCACGATCACAAGCTGAAAATGCGCCACGATATCTGTGGGCCAGCCCAAAAGATCCACGCCCACCAGTTTCAACAGAACCGGCAAAATGACCAAAAACGCGGCCCCCGCAAAGGACCCAAAGATCGAGCCCAAGCCGCCGATGATGATCATGAATAAAACGATGAAGCTCTTGGTGATGCCAAAGACCTCGCCCACTTCCACAGCGCCAAGATAGACCGCAAAGAACAGCGCACCCGAGATGCCCACAAAGAAGCTCGACACTGCGAAGGCCGTCAGCTTGGCCTTAAGCGGGTTCACCCCGATGATTTCCGCCGCGATGTCCATATCCCGGATCGCCATCCATTCGCGCCCTACTGAGCCACGCGTCAAGTTGCGCGCCAGCACGGCGCAACCTGTCGTGAAGAGCAAGCAGATCAGATACATCGCCCAAGGCTCTACATTCGCGCCTGTGACGGGGATGGAAAACACCGTGCGCTCGGGCGCGTTGATCTGGCCAGACGCCGAGTAGTTGTAGAACCACCCCACGCGGTTGAAGAGCCACACCAAAAAGAACTGCGCCGCCAACGTGGCCACCGCCAGATAGAAACCTTTGATGCGCAAGCTCGGCAAACCAAAGAGTGTGCCCACAATCGCCGTGATCCCACCCGCCAGGATGATGTGGATAATGATCGACACATCCGGAAACCCGGTCATCAGCTTATAGCACGCATAGGCCCCCACGGCCATGAACCCGCCTGTGCCCAAGGACACCTGACCGCAATAGCCCGTCAGGATATTCAACCCAATCGCCGCAATCGCATAGATCAGGAACGGCACAAAGATCGCATTGACCCAGTAATCATTGACCAGAAAGGGCAGCGCCAAAAACGCCACCGCCAACACCGCGTAGTATCGGTACCGATCAAAGCGAATGGGAAAGGTCTGACTGTCATCGACATAGGACGTCTTAAAGTCGCCCGCCTCACGGTAAAACATTCAGCTGCTCCCCTTTAAACTTGGCTTAACCACGCATCCCGAAATCCGGGCGATTTCCAATTCTCGCCGCATTTGGCCGCCACCTTGGCCGCGGGATTTTGGAGTGGTGCGGATGACATCCGTCTTGAACGAGTTGCGGTCGCTCGACGCGGCACGTGCGCGCGGCGATATCAGCGGCGAAGACTTCACGCGCATTCGCGGCAGCTTGCTCGATGCGATCGAGGACGCGACGCTCGTCGGCGATGAGCCGCCCGACACACCCGAGCCAGTTGTGGCAGCACCAGCCCCGATCTCGGAAGACACCAAGAAGCTGTGGCACATAATTGCGTTTTTGTGCATCAGCTTCGTGCTCTGTACCGGGTTCACCGCGTGGCTCTTTGGCGATTTGACGCTCGCGCTGACGCTCTCGGCCACACTGATGGCCGCGCTCACCGTCCGCGCGTTTTTGAAGCTCGAAGACGATACCTGAGCGGCCCTAAACCCGTTCAATGATCTTCTCCCCAAAGAGACCCTGGGGCCGAAACACCAGGAAGATCAGCGCCAACACATAGGCAAACCAGTTCTCTGTAGCGCCCCCAATCAGCGGCCCGATCAGAAACTCAAACAGCTTCTCGCCCACCCCAATGATCAGCCCACCCACAATCGCGCCCGGGATCGATGTAAAGCCGCCCAGCATCAGCACGGGCAGCGCCTTCAGCGCAATCAGCGACAGCGAAAACTGCACACCCGATTTCGCTCCCCACATGATGCCCGCCACAAGGGCCACAAAGCCCGCAACCGACCACACCAGCACCCAAATAAAGTTCAGCGAGACACCGACGCTCAGAGCGGCTTGGTGGTCATCCGCCACCGCCCGCATCGCGCGACCTTGCTTTGTGTACTGGCTGAACGCCACCAAAGCGCCCACCAAAAGGACCGCAATGATCGTCGCCGTGATATCGAGGTTGTCGATAAAGAACCCATAGCCAAAGATGCCGTAGGTGAACTCATCAATGGGGATGTTGATGCCCTGCGGCAGGCACAACTCGCCCGCAACGCAAACCTTCAGCGTCTTGATCTCAGAGTTCCACATCAAGTCGGCGAACCCTTCCAGGAAATACGCCAACCCAATCGTCGCCATGAACAGCAAGATCGGCTCTTGCCCCACGAGGTACCTGAAGATGAACCGCTGCACGAGGTAGGCCAGCAAGATCATCACCGCGACCGTAAAGATGATCCCGATGATCGAGTTCACCGACCAGCCAAAGTAATGCACATCCGTGCCAAAGATCGCATTGATCAGATGCGCAAAGGGCACCTGGCCCTTCTGAATGCCCACCAGCGTCATCGCCGCAAAAAGCGCCATAACCCCTTGGGCGTAATTGAAAATCCCCGACGCCTTGTAGATCAGCACAAAGCCCAGCGCGACAAGCGCGTACATCACCCCCGCCATCAGCCCATTCAGCGTCACTTCCATCGCAAACACGAGTTGATCAGGCATGTTTAACTCCTCATTCCACGACTTTGGCGAACAGCCATGGACCATCACTCATCCCGAGCGGTTGAATTTCAATTTCGATGACGTTCCGATGCTCCGTCGTGGATCGTAGCAAAATAGGTGCATCCGACACGATCTGGCTGATGCTGCGGTAGGCGCCGCTATCAACCGCATCGGCAATCCAAGCGTCCATTGTCCCGGCCGAGATCTGCGCGTTCGTGACCCCACATTGAACATTTGGATCTATCTGTCGCGCCACCAGCACCGCGCCATTAGATCCTGCGAGGGGATAAACAGCGAAGCCAGCGGCATTCCAATCAGGATGTCGAAGTTCGCGAAGGTCATTCGTTATAATCGCGCGGTTTTGCTCCAACGGGTCCAAGCACCGAGCCTTAAACGCCTCCCAGTCATCGGAAGCAAAAGATGATGTGGCAAAACTCGTTACAACGAGCCAAAGGAACACAACTTTCCAGCGTCGCGCAGTCGTCGACCACCGCGCCCCACGGGCCCGCCCCCCCCCGGGGCCGCGCTGTTGAGACGCAAACCAAGCGGACACGCCCCTGTGCTTTCGGGCGCGCCACAAGTACACCGACCAAGCCCCGGACGGACCCACGCGGCGCTCAGCGCGATTTGTTGCCGAGACCCTCATGCCTTCTCCGGCAGCGTCGCGAAGACGCGGTAGATGGCGAAGCGCGCCTCTTTCACCCAGATGGCCCGGGCATGGACGTGATAGCCACAGGTTTCGCAAAACCCGTCATAGCTGATGCGAATGTCACCACCCTCGAGCGTCTCAATCGTGCTTTCGGTAAAGGGGCTGTCCTCACGCTCCATCCAGTAGGTCATGAAGGCCTCAACATCCTCTAGATCCTCGTCAAAGACATTGATCCCGCAGGACGCGCCCTCATCCAACTCCACCAGAACAAGGCTGTCATCATCCCCGTACCAGACGCGCCCATCCTTGCCGTAAAGATGCGGCACCGCGTAGGTCACCGGCATCTCACGCAGGTCCTTGGTGTTCACCGGCTCGCGCAACAGCACCGGCGCCATGCAGCGCCCAGCAAAGAACATCGACTTCGGCGTTGAATCCAAGTCGATGAAGGCTATCGCCTGCAAGGGCAGCAAAACCGCCGCCAGAATGGTCAGAAGTCTAGCTTTCACGATCTGTCTCCACCACACGTATGCTGCCGGCCTGCCAATGCACCATAATCACCGGCTCCACCCACCCGGCACTTTCCCAAACGCCAGCCGTCTGCGTCTCGCGATACCTTTGCGCTTGAACAACCTCGGCACGCCACCGTTCGTAGTTCTTCACAAGACCAACGCCGGTGACGGCACAACTGCGCGTGCCCAGATCACTGGCGCCGCTAACTTCCAGAACCGCGCCACCCTCAAGCTGATACGATCCCGGCTGCCCGACCACTGGCACAAGCCCGTCCAGTCGTGGGGCCTCGAACCGCTCAAAAGGTGCCAAGCACCGCCATTCAAAGGCATGCCACGTC
>CAWUIP010000207.1:0-5021 GCA_963922415.1 uncultured Aliishimia sp.
TTTGTGGCCGAAGAGCGGCCCCGCGCGCGGGATCTGGTGCGCGGCGCCTTGGCTGGGATTGTGCCGGGCCGGGATGCGGACAAGGACGCCTGAGCCAACGGCATGAAAAAGGCGCAGGCTTTGCCAACCTGCGCCTTCTGCGGATGTTGCGGGCGGCTTAGCCGTCGGCGCCGACGCGCACCTCTTCGACCGGGTACCCCATATTGTCTTGATCGCTCCACCCGACATGGCAGTCGTGGCAGAAGGATTGCTTGATTTTCATAGGCTTGCCGTTAGGCTGCACGGCGTCATAAAGCCAATCGTCGGTCTCGGGGATCGACCCGTCTTCCATCTTCGTCATAATGAAGAGCGGGCCAGGGCGCGCGGTCATCTTCTTTTTCGACAGTGAGATGGACTCTTTGGCCAAAACCGAGCCCACAGGCATCTCGACGCCTTCATCTTCGAATTTCAGATATTGCTCTGCCGCGATGTCGTTGACGAAGGTCTGCAAGAGGCGCCCACCGTGTGGACCGGCCACCGCCGGGCGTGTCGCGGTGATGGTCCAACCGCGAAAGGCGGTGCCGACCTCGTGCCCGCCTTTGGCATAGCCTTCGGCCATCTTGTCCTTCAAGCAGTCGTAAAGGGCCACGACTTGCGGCTCTTCCAGGTCAAAGAAATCGTCGACGCCGACATTTGTGCATTCGGCGGCTGCGGCGCTGGCGGCAAGTCCAAAGGCTGCGGCGATAAGGGGTGTTTTGATCATAGCTGCTCCTCCCTGAGTGGCTGCGGGCAGCTTTGCAGGAAAATGCTAAATTTGACTGTACACGATGGTACACAAATCTGTGAGGCTCGCTGGCCGTCCGCGCGGTAGGCTCTAAGAACGGCGCGTGGCGCGCGGGTGTGCGGCTAGGTAGACGTCCATCAGGCGCGCGCTGTCGACTGCGGTGTAGGTCTGGGTCGTCGAAAGGCTCGCATGTCCCAACAACTCTTGTATGGCGCGCAAATCCCCCCCGGCGCTGAGCAGATGCGTGGCGAAGGAATGGCGCATCGCGTGCGGCGTCGCGCTGGACGGCAGGCCGAGCTGTTGTCGTACCCGGCGCATGAGGTCTTGGATTAGGCGCGGAGACAGCGCGCCGCCCCGCACCCCACGAAAGAGCGGCGCGTCGGGCGCCAAGCGGTAGGGGCACTGCGCCAGATAGGCGTCAACGGCTGTGCGCGCGGCGGGCAGAACTGGCACGATGCGCTCTTTGTTGCCTTTGCCCAAGATGCGCAGGCTGGTGGCCAAAGGCGCGTCGCGCCCCTGCAGTCCCAAAGCCTCGGAAATCCGCAAGCCGCAGCCCCAGAGCAGGGTCAGGACCGCCACATCACGCGCCTGCACCCAAGGTGTGTCGGATTGGAGCGTTGCCGTCTCCAACACCTCTTTCGCGGCATCCACGCTGAGCGGGCGGGGCAGTTTCTTTTCGAACTTGGGCGCGCGGGCCGATAGGACCGCGGTGGGTTCAAAACCTTCTCGTTCGGCCAGCCAGCGATAGAAAGACTTCACGGCGGAGAGTTTGCGCGCAAGCGACCGCGCGCCCACGCCATCGCCCCGCGTCGCGGCCATCCACGCGCGCATGTCAGACAGGGTGACGCGCTCCAGCGCGCCAAGCCCTTGCGGGCCGCCGTGATAGGCGGTCATGAAGGCGATGAAATCGGTCACGTCGCCGGTATAGGCCGTCAGCGTGTTGGCAGAGGCGCCTTTCAGCGCGCGCTGGTGATCGAGCCAGGCAGACAGCGCCGCTCGCGCGGCCGGAGAGATTTCGAGGCTTGCGCCGTTCAAGACAACCAGCGGCGCATCGCGCGCTCAAACACACCGGCAAAGAACGCCAGAAGGTCGGTGCCTTGCTGGGGTGAGAACATATGCGGGTCTTCGGCACCTAAGATCAGCATGCCCGGCAAGCGTCCGGTGCCCAGATCCAGGTTCAAGCACGCCTCGGATCGGATCCAATCGGCATGCGCGCCATAGACCATGCTGGAGCCCTTTTGGATCTGCCGCAGCGTGACCGGGCGCGCCTCGATCGTGCGGCCCTGCGCGAGGTATGCATGGCAGTAACCGGGGCGCACGACGGTCATCACATCGCCCAGGCGGGCGGTAACCACATCGTCGCCATGCACGGATTCGAGCACCAGCCGCACGGCATTGACGCGCAAGATCTCGGCCACTTCGCCGCCGAGATTGTGCAAGAAGCTTTCGAACTCGACCGGGTCCAACATGCGCAACACGGCGCGGTGGACCTGGTTGGTGCCCGCCAGATTGTCATAGGCGGCGGCAATCACCGACCGGTGCGTGTCTTCCAGCCGATCCAACCGCCGTTCCAAGCGTTCCATCGCGATGCCGCGCAGATCGACAATATTGCCGCCCATGGACCGCTCATTTGCGGCAACAAGTGCCTGCATCACATCATGATCGTCCAGGATGACATCGGGTCGCTGAATTATCGCCGCACGAAGGGCGTCGTCCATTTTTGGAGCGGAGCTCATATTCTGCCTCGAATTCTTTTTTTCGTCCATAACACGACTAACCCTGAAACGCGCCCCCCTTTTTGCGAAGGACTGTGGCAATTGAGGGGCGAAGTGTTGCATTCACGCGCCATGTTTCGCGGCGCAGTTGAAAGGGCGCGCTGTTATTGGCGTAAATTCCGAACGTCGGGCCGCGATGCGCGGACGTGTCATGCGGGGAAGCGGCGGGTGACCTTCCCCGTGATGGCGCAGCAGCACCGCGCCATAGTCACAAGCATGGCATATCGAGCGATCACCTCGATATTTGGAACAATGTGTCCGATTGGGCCGCTTGGTCCGGAGGCGCTGCGGGGCGCGTGTTTGTGTAAAGAGACTGGACAGCCAAAGACTGTGCCGTTGAGCCTGTGCGCCTGATCCCAAGTGGGCGACACTGGCCTGGGTACCCAACATGGACCACCGCGCGGCAGATGCTGGAGCGGTGGTTTTTTTAGGCCCGTTTCGTTAGAAGTTTGCTGCGGTTTCGACCATCTTCTCGCGGATCCATGTGTGGCGTGCATCGCCGTTCATCCGGGGGTGCCAGCGGGCTTTTACAAATGTCGTCGGCGTGTCGAGTGTCACGTTGAGCGCTTTGAAGGGCTGGCCGTGGAGGTGCGCCATTTTGCGGGGCAGGAAGGCCACAAGTTCGGTCTGGCGCATCGCCTGGAACACAGCTGCGAAGTTGGGCACGGTCAAAACAACGTTTCGGACCAAACCCTGTCCGCGCAGGGCATCGTTGATGACCTGACTGTTCGCGAGGCCAAACGCGTTGAGCATCACGTGCGAGAGCGCGCAGAGATCGGCCAGCGGCACGACTTGGCCCGCCTGGTGCGCGTGGTAGCTCGACATACACACAAGATCGTCTTGATAGAGGTGAACGCTGTCGGGGGGTGGCGATTGTGTGAAGCTGGTTGAAAAGTGAATGTCGATATCGCCGCGCATCAAGAGAAGCTCTGGATCGCCCGTTGGGTGCGGGATCAAAGAGACGTTTGCGTTCGGCGCGGCCTTCAGAATATTGGCGGCCAATGGGCCCAACAAAGTGTTGTGGATGTAGTCTGATCCGCACAGCTTCACGTCGAACACAGCCGTCGCGGGGTCAAAAATTTCTGGTGCGAGCAGCGATTGTGCCGCGCCGATCACATCTTTGACGGGTTTGGCCAGTGCTTCTGCGCGCGGTGTCGGCATCACGCCGTGGGATGTGCGCATATATAACTCGTCTTCGAACACCTCGCGCAGGCGTTTGAGCATCCCCGACACGGTGGGTTGTGTCAGTGCCAACCGGTTTGCGGCGCGGGTCACGCTGCGCTCTTCATAAAGCGCATCGAAGGCGAGCAGTAGGTTCAGGTCGATATGCCTGATATTGGCAGTCATGATAAGAGTTATCCAAAGTTATGATTGGATCAATATCACGGGCGCTGGCATCACTCCAGCAACCAAAGGAGAGGTCGGATGAGCGAGTATATGGGAAGCGACGCGTTGGTCAGCTTGCAAAAGGCGATCTTTGCGCGGGCGCAGGAGTTTCAGGACAATCCGCTGTTGTCGAATGGCGGGCGGATCATGAACATTCTGGATCCGGACGCCTATGGTTGGCCGAATGTGCGCAAAGCGGCAGAGCGGGACGGCATTGTTGGACTGACCATGGTCGATCGCGCACCAACGCTTGCCGCGCTGACCGATATGTTCGGGGCGGGCGCGGAGTTGCCATATTGGGAGGCGTTTACCGGGGCAGCTAATGCGGTCTTGCCAGCCTGTGCTGAGGTGATTGAGGCGTTTTCGCTGCCGGAAGGGTGGCGCTTGGAAAATGTTACAGCGCCAGATGATGCGACCATCCACGCCGCGCAGCTTCTGAACACGGAGACCGGGGTTGCACCTACGCCTGCCTATTACTTGCGCGGGTCACATGTGCCGTCGCTTTTGACATGCGTGTATGACGAAACAGGGGCGATGGCGGCATGTGCGTCAGCGACCATGCGGTACCATGCAGAGGGTCCCATGGCCGGGTGGCTCTTTGCTGGGGGCGTGTCGGTCAGCGATGCGCATCGGCGGCGCGGCCTTGGGTCTTATGTGAACGCCGTGCTGCTTACCGAAAGCCATCGGGCGTTTGGGTGGGTGGCCGCGCTGGAACAGGCCAAGGCGGACAACGCCGCCTCCGTCGGGATGATCACACGCTGCGGCCTGCGCCAGGACGGCGACAAGATCACCGTGATTGTCAATCTCAACGGAGGCTACATCACGCGTTAGAGCGCGGCAAAGACAAAGTCGCTATGAACGGGCACGGGTGACGCGTCGCACCGCGCCCATCAGTCCAAATGCTGCCAGAAAGGTCCACGCCGATGCGGGCAGCGGCACAGGCGAGACTGACCCAGACCCTGATCCCGCGCCTGGGGCCGTCTGCATGTTCGTCAGAAACCGGTTGTCCGAAAAGGTGAGGTCTAACCCATCACTCGTTTCGAACCGAAAGGTCGCCGTGTTGCTGAAGTCAATCGCACCGTTTGAGGTTCCAAGCG
>CAWUIP010000208.1:0-4989 GCA_963922415.1 uncultured Aliishimia sp.
TTTGCCATAGGCAAACCTTTGGTTTGACGGGGGCGGAACGGCGCGGCCCGATGGTGCCCATCGGACGGGATTTCTGAGCGGATAGAAATGCCTCAGGTTTAAGGCCGGACGCTTTAGCGGTGGTTAAAGGGGTCGCTTACGGCTGGGGACGAAATAGTACGCTAGCGCCAGAACTGCCATGCCGACAACGTGCAGAGAAGGCCTGTATCGAGCCCTAAGTGTCGAATGCTGCAAAGACGTTGAAGGTCTGCTGTTAGTGTCTCGAGGGCCGGTTCAATGGCGGATTTGCACGGCGGCAAACTGGCGTTGGAACTAAGGCAGCAAGAACCCTGTTGACCTGCTCCCCACCGCGGCTGTCACTGGCTACTTCTTTTTCAGAGTCCGGGCGTGTTTCAACGAACTGGCAAAAGCCTCCGTAAGAATATCTTTGTTTTCAAGGAAGTCGGGCGGAATACTCACATAGTCTTTCATTGTAGCGCCGTATTGCTGCACCGGCCCCGTGCCAAAAAATTCCGCGAACGTTTCCCGATCAGCCTCGGCCATTCGAAGGCAGACATGCCCATGATCATTAAGGAAACTGTACATGTTGCCATTCATCGATGTGTAGGGGTTGGCTTTTCCTTTGACCTGGTCGTCAAAAAATGCCTCGACCAGAGCCACATAGGTCGCAAGGTTTTCTTGCCTCTTAGTCATGCCTGACCCCTTCGATCCGCTATTCGAGCTTGTTTCTTGCATCGAGATACATAACAATGTGGTTATGGATTCGCAAGAACTGGACCTCATCTTCGGTGCGCTGGCCGACCCCATCAGACGGGGCATTCTCGTTAATCTCTCAGAAGGTGAGCAAAACGTGTCACAACTGACGGAGGCGTTTGACGTCTCCCAACCCGCGATATCCCGGCACCTCAAGACGCTGAGTTCTGCGGGATTGATCGAAAAAGAAAAGCGCGGCCGCGAGCAGTTTGTCCGGGTCAACCCGGCCGGGGCGGAACAAGCCGCGGCATGGATCACGAGATACAGCGCGTTTTGGCGAGCCCACTTTGATGAGGTCGATCGCATTCTCAAACTCAAGAAAGGACCGGGAGATGACAACTCGCACCCAGATTGACAAAGATACTTTGACCGTTGAGCGCATTTATGATGCTGGTCAGGCAGATGTCTTTGATGCCTGGATGGATGCTACCAAGACAGCGCATTGGTGGGGATGTCAGAACACCTCGAAAGTACAATCGACGATCGATCCGCAAGAGGGCGGAGCTTACCAACATCTGATGCACATCGAAGGTGTTGGCGAGTATCTCATCAATGGTGTGCTGTTGGAGGTTCGACCCCCAGAGAGTCTTGCCTATACGCTGCCTGCAGAAGGACCCATACCTGCGATGACGGTGAAGGTCACCTTTACGCCCCTCGGAGATCAAACAAGGGTTGTTTTGGTGCAATCACCTTTGCCGCCTGTTCTTCAGGACACTGTTGCGGCGGGCTGGACGGCCTCCTTTGATCGGCTGTCCGACTTCTTCGCGGGGGCGCGACGGGCGGCATAGCCGGAACCGGACCATCGCGTCAGGTCTGAGCAACCCTCTCGCATAGCCAGTGGTTCAACGCGGCAGCCGCGTCGAAGAAGGACTGCATTTGGGCAGTGTCGCAGATCTGTTCAGGGGCAAAAGACGCCTCATGTGTGCGCACAACGAGCCCTTTGCGTTTTAGCAGCGTCTCATGCTCTGGCGGGACAACAAATCCTTTTGGAACTCGTTTCAGCGTCTCTTCCGTCAGGGTGCATTCATGTGACCTGAGCCGCTCCAGAAGGTCGGCAAGCTCTTGTCGGGAGGGCGCGTCATTGGCAACACTATCGCGGTAGCGGTCTAGTTCGGATGGCGACATCGCGAAGTGACCGGCGCCTAGCCCCAGTCGATCGGGATGCAGGACGATATGAATGGCGGGCGACCGGTTGGGATGATCGCCCGTCCAGAAGACCAGATGAAGCTTTGGGTCATAGGGCGTCTTGTCTTTGCTGAAGCGTGTGTCGCGGTGCAATCGTCGAATGCTGCCATTGACGCGGGCCTCTGCCTTGTGGGGTGGCGTCAGACCCGCCACGTGACCCGATAGAGCCGACGCATATGCAACCGCAGGTTCCAGCCATTCGGTCTGATAACGGGCCTTGTGCGTGTCAAACCATGCGCGGTCATTGTTGCGCGCAAGATCTGCCAAAAATGCGCACGTTCTTTCCGGAAAGCTGTTCATCTCAATCTCCGCTTGGGTTTGGCAACAGGGCCTGAAACGCGGCTTTCGCGCTGTGAAGAATGCGCGCGCGCAGCGCGTCCCCTCCGACGGCCTGGGCTGAGCGGACTGCGCCGGATGCCAGGATCAGTGCCGGGGCATAATCCGAGCCGTCACAGCCTTGCCCCCGTGCCATCTCATTGGAGATCTCTTCAAAGGCAGCCCCAAAGGCGGTTTTAACGTCGAGGTCCGCCCGCGTGGCATCGCCTGTCAGCGCCGCAAGCGTGCAGCCGCGAAACACCTCTTCCAGGTTCTTGGGGTCTAGATAGCCGTCGAACACCGCTCGCATCTGGTCATGCAAGTCTTTGGGGGATGTTCCGTCTCGGGCCTCTAGCATGCGCAGCAACGGATGTTCGTGCCGGAGAACATCACTGAGAAGCGCCGATTTCGAGCGGTAATGCGCATAGAAGGCCCCGCGAGTCAGCCCAGCCTGTTTCATAAGTTGGTCCAGATTGACGGCATCAAAGCCCCGTTCCCGGAAGACTTGGGCTGCTCCAGCTCGGATGCGTTCAGTTATTTTCTGTTTGTTTTCAGAGGTAAGGCGCATGATGCAATTTATGTATGTTGACTAACATGTATTTAACACTCTAGCCTTTGATCATGCAAGACGTAATCGCTCCAAACGATACTCTGGAAAGCTGGGTTAGCCTGCGTGACAGGATGCTGGTCACACATCCCGACGTGAGCCGGGGCAAGATGATGTCGGCCGATGCGTTAACCTTCAGCGGCAAAGTCTTCGCCTTCTATTCCACGAAGGGCGGGCGCGTCGGATTGGGCTGCAGGATCGGACGCGAGGCCGACCCCAGCCAGTTTGCCCTTACGGATTGGCAGCACCTGGCCCCGTTCAAAAGCAAACCCCCGATGAGAGACTGGATCGTCATTGGCAAAGGCAGCGTCGCTCAATGGGGCACGGTCGCAGAGCATTGTCTGAACACTTTCCGCAACAAAGAAGTACGAACATGACAGTTACAATCACCCTTATCTATGCCGCGATTATTGCCGCGCTGATGGCGGTTCTTTCCACAATGGCAGCCATGAAACGGGGAGCGACTGGTATCGCTTTGGGAGATGGTGGAAACCCAAGTCTGGCATTGTCCCTACGGCGGTTTGGCAATCTGTCGGAATATGCAGCCATGGCCATCGTCATGCTGCTTTTGATGGAGCTGGCCGGTGTTCCAGCGATCTGGCTCCATGCCTATGGGACTGCGCTGGTGGCTGTGCGGCTGCTGCATCCCTTTATTCTGTTTGACACGATGGAGGCATCGGCAGCTATGAAATTTGGGCGCTTTGTAGCGGGGGCCGGGACCGCCGCCTTGCTTCTTGCATCCGCCATTACCTTGATCGTGATCGGATTGCGGTAGGCGCGGCCCCACGGGGCCACACACCACGTTTCTTGGTTCGTCTTCGACCTTTTTCCCGCACGTTCAGGCGGGCACGGCGTCCGCCGCGTATTGCGCCAGAAATTCCTCGGAGGGTGGTATCGGTGTGATGACATCGATCAAAACCCCGTTGGGATCGCGATAGATGGCGTGACGCTGGCCAAAAGGCTCGCTGACAAGCGCCTTGGCCACCGGGACACCCTCGGCTTGAAGCCTTGCATCCACAGCGTCGACATCGGCGACTTCGAAATTGAGGATCAAGCCATTGGAGGTACCGCGGGCCTCCTCCGGTATCGTCTCGTGATCGGAGCGGACAACGGCCAGATTGACCGAAGGGTCGGCCTCGCTTTGCAAGTGAACGTACCAATCAGCTTCGAATGCTGCGCGGAATCCAAAATGACGCTTGTAAAACGCTGCCGCGGCCGCAACCGCGTCGGACTGGATGACGGGATAGTATTGCTTGACATGCATCTTTGCTCTCCTTCATTTACATGCATTATGTACGTAACATGGGTTTGCAATAACATGCAAGATGTATGTAAGTAGTGCTGTGAAGAATTTGAGGACGTCGTCATGACGGAGGAAAAACAACCCAGGCGAAGCCAGTCTGACCGGCGCGCAGAAACGCGTGCCAAACTCCTTGCGGCGGCGCGTGCGCTCTTTGTCGAGTTAGGTTTCGCCGACACCGCGACGCCAGACATTGTGCGCAAGGCGGGGGTAACGCGCGGTGCGCTCTATCATCACTTCAAGGACAAGACCGATCTCTTTCAAGCGCTTGCCAAAGAGGAGGCGCGGGCAATCTCCGAACATATTGATCGCGAAACCCGCGACGTCACTGATCCTGAACGCGCAATGACGGCGGGTTCTGATGCCTTCTTTGACGCCATGCTGGTACCCGGCCGAGTGCGCCTCCTAATGGAGGAAGCCCCCGCTGTCCTGGGCCACAGCGCAGCGGTCGCACTGACACGGGCCAACGGCTCCGAAGAGTTGCGCGAGGGTCTAAAAAGAGCACTACCAAACCACACACCAAATCATATCGACGCCTTGACCAACCTTCTTTCTGCTGCCTTTGACCGTGCGGCGCTCGAAATCGTCTACGGCGGCGATCCGAATGCGTACAAAGAAGCGATGCATCAGTTGGTAGGAGAAGTGCTTGAGGGTGAGGCAAACTAGGAC
This sequence comes from uncultured Aliishimia sp., assembly GCA_963922415.1. Classification (GTDB taxonomy): domain Bacteria; phylum Pseudomonadota; class Alphaproteobacteria; order Rhodobacterales; family Rhodobacteraceae; genus Aliishimia. The sequence continues at coordinate 4,830 of CAWUIP010000208.1, forward strand.
TCTTTAGTTGGCGGGACGTTTGAAGCGGTTCAACAGCTCTACTTAAGCCTTTCTTCGACCAGTGAGTGGCAAACAACGTGAAGGGTGAATGTTCTCTAAGGCGGGCCCTAGTGCGGGTTTTCGGGCTGGTGCGCGCGTGGTCCGCGTGGGAAATACTTCA
>CAWUIP010000209.1:0-4963 GCA_963922415.1 uncultured Aliishimia sp.
GCGAGCATCAGCCAACCACCGGCGGGCAACGGAACTGGGGCGAGGATGGTGGAGGTGTTGAAACCCGCCAGCACGCGCGTGTTATCGGTGAACCGTATCGACATGACGGCCTCGCCGCTGCCAGCAAGACCGTACTGATCGTTCAAGAAGAAACTTTCCACAGTGCGCGACGTACCGTCGCCGATGTCAAAATTCGTCCCCTCGCGGATCACCGGCACAGCCCGGCCCTTGCTGTCCATGACGTAGAGGACCTTAGTTCGTGGACCGAACGTTCCCGTCGGAGCGACGTCCACGCTGAACACAGTGGAGAGATCATCTGCAAGCAGAATGTCACTGGTATTGCGTGCATAAATATCAAAGCCCGGTAACCCCGGGGCTGTGCTGTTGAGGTTGAACAGGAGGTTGTCATTTAGGAATATCCCCTCCAGCATGCTGCCTGCCACGTTCGGATCCGAGGCTTCTGCCAGAAAGGCGATATCCCCGTTTCTGTTGAGGCTCGGGTCCCCTAAGAAGCCAAACACTTCGGTTCCAAGGGGACCGCCTTTGATCGGATCGCCCTCGCGCACCAGGATGCCGTTTAGCGTTGCCAGCACCCGATCATTGGCGGGGGTGACGGAGACGCCGCCGTCGTCGATCTGACTCTGGAACACAAAGGTTCCGTCGGCACGGATGGACGGGTCGGAGGCGAGCGAGGAAAAGACGGCGCCTGGCATGCCGGGCACCGGTGTAACGCCCGCCTCAACAATGGCGGTTCCGTCGACGAAATGGTGGAAATCAAACGATGCGCCAGCCGCGGAATAGCCCACCTCGCCCGTATCTGAAATCGATGGGAGCGTAAAAGTGATCGCCGGCGGGGTGCCAGTGACGGCCAAAGGATCGCCCGTGCGCAAGACCAGCCCGGTTTCGGAGACCATCACCAGGTCGTTGTCACTGGTCACGTTGGGATCAGACCTGTTCAGACTGCTACCGTAGACGACCTGTCCCAGGTTATTGATACCCACTCCGCTAAAAAACTGAAACTCAATGGAGGTGGTGGGCGCGATGTCTCCGGTCTGGGCGACCAGGCGCGTGGTGCCATCGGTGTTGAAGACGACGACGCTGTCCTTGGACTCCCCGTTTCCATCCCGAAAGCCGACGGTCGCGATCACCTGGCCGCTATCATTGACTGAGGCGGTACCGTACCTGAACGGGGCCGAACTGTTCAAACCGCTTATGCTGGTGGTCTGGTCGGCAATAACCCGTAAGGTTGCGGATTTTGCGGGCACGGCGACAAGCGCCAGGGCGAAGAGCGGCGCGGCGAAAGTTGCATATTTTGTACGGAACATTGGGTGTAGCCCTGTTTTCTTGGCTGTTTGATGTGACTTGGTTCAATTGCAGTTGGCAGCGCCAAACGACGTTCGTCTGTCGGCTCGGTTTGGGCCCGACATGCCTTCAGTGGTGGAGGTCACGCCCCTGTCGAAGGTCATGGCCTGCGCGAAGACCGAAACCGAAAGATGCGTTGATTTAAGTGCACGCTATTAAGCCGGATTTTGGCTGTCATTACTCACTTGAGTAATGGCCGTGACTTCCTTGAAGAGATCCGATGCTCTTAAGCGTATTTGCGGGTGGGGGACGTGCCGGTTACGGCTTTGATGAGCCGATCAGCAAAAAGCGCTGGCTTCTCATAGATCAGAAAATATCCTGCGTCTTCGATGCATTCGCTTGTGAAGGTGGGGCATGTCTTTTCAAGAGCCTGCGCCTCCTCTGCACGCACGGAACGGTCATGAACCCCGTGCAGGTGATGAATGGGACAGGGAACCTGCGCGACAAGGCCCGGATCCATATCCCATTTGGTGCGCATTTCGTTCGGGTAATTGGTGCGATCCGCCGTCAAGGTCAGCTCACACGCGGCGATGATGAGCGGCAGGATTTCAGGGTCCGACAGGGTTTTGCGAACCTCAGGCACGTCGCGCCACCCTTTGTCCAGGTACCATTGCGCCCCTTTTTGGTGGATGTAATTCATGCAGACCCGCGCCAGTACCTTAGACAGCTGCGGTGTGCGAAGCAGCAAATTTGAAAACACCCTTTGCGTGGGCGTCAAAGCCTGAATCGACGTCCGGTCATACGGCATGAGCAGACCCGTGACCAATAGGTTTGAAACGAGGTCTGGTCGCGCGGTTGCAAGACGAAAGAGGGGCACAGCGCCGTTGCCAATGCCAATTGCAGGGATAGCCCGAACCCCGAGCGTCTCTAAGAGCCACTCAATTGCCGTGGCTTGATCGTTTGCAAAATTCGCGCCCTCCGGACAGTCAGAGTCCCCAAACCCAGGGCGGATCACGGCAAAGAGTTGGATGCCTGCATCATAAACGGCCCGCTCAATGGTCTCTCCCAGGAGGTATCCTTGCACGCAACCATGCACCAATAACGCAGGCGTCCCACCGCGTTTCCCAGTCCACGTATAGGCCAGGCGGCGGCCATCTGGCCTGCGCAGGATTTCATAGTTTTGCCAGGGATCTTTCCATGTGGTGGACGCGTCTTGCTTTGCGTTGCTCACCCGCGCGTTCACGAGGGCGATGAGGCGTACAAGATCCACCTGGGACTTGGTTTCTGTCTTTCGAAAGATGGACCGTATCTGGATGCGAATGGTGTTTGTATTTGTTCTTCGTTGCTTCGCAATTTCAGCCGTCGTGCGGATTTCGTAAAGTGCGCGGGCGATCTTGCGTTCTGCGGTTGTTAGCTGGAAGGCGGTTTTTAAGGTCTGGTCCATGGCGTCTGACCATGGTGTTTCAAAGGCCCTGACCACGATGAAGTTTTCTGCAGTCGCACCATCCGATAAAGAAAAGACCTCTGCTGTGCCGACCTCATCAGTGGTCCCACGGGTGCGCACAATGGCGTGTTGGCGCCGCGTGCCGGACGCAGGGCTCTTCACGCTTTGGAAATCTCGCGTCGAGCCTGGGTCCAACCAAAGCATGTCATTTCGTCGGCCGGGGACCGCGTTAAATCGCGCACGTGCGTGATCATTTGCCAAGACCACAAGGCCGTTGGGCGCAATCACCATCGCCGCTGCGTCCGTATCATTTATAGCCTTTTGCAGGGGGTTGATCTGCGTTGGTTCGCCAAGCTTGTCGACGAGGCGTGTCAGGCTCGACGCGTAAGACTTGATGAACGGATCATCATCCAGACTTCGCGCCGCTGCTTGAAGTTCAAGATCGGAGAACTTGCTGGTCCACGCCTGGACGCAGGCATCAAACGCACTGTCATCGCTGAGGAAGCGGTAGCCCGTTTCGATCAGGTTGAAATCCGTATGTGCGTTAGGTTGATCGGGCGACATCAGCAGAGGCCAGAGTTTCAAAGCGTCTCATCCAAGAGCCTGCATGATTTCAGCGTTGATGGCTACACAGAGCGCACCCAGAGGGCCCGTGTGGGCGAAACATGCATTTTTTGGCGACCCAAAGCACCGTTTGTGGGCGCTGGTTCACAATGGCGGCCTTGAACGACCGCTCTGCCTGGAGCTGAAGCGCGCCGATGGCGGCGGTCTGTGGCACGATGCGCACCACAGACACTGATTTTGCGCCTATGCTGCGGCGTTGTGGAGGCGGTGCGTGAAGACGCCTTTATCGGTCAGTGCACGCAGCCCTTTCGCGGCCGCAAGGATCGCGAGGTCAGCCAACGGTTCCAACACGATGACCAAGAGGTAAGCTTCGCCAAAGCTCACGACGGCTGTCAGGTTTTCGGCTCCGAACCCTTGCCCGTAGAGTGCCCAGAAGGCGACCCAAGCCACGATACCGCCTTGGTACACCGCAGACATCGTCAACACGTCGACGTAGCGCAGATCCACATAGGCGGTGGTCTGCGGCACGATCTTCTTTGCAAGCGCGTCCACCGCAAAGAGCGGGAACAACAGCGTGGAGATGTTCACAAGGTACATTGGCAGATCGGACGGTGCGAAGAAGAGGCCTTGGATCGCCAAGCCGCCGGCCAATCCGATGGCCGCGGGCCCGGCGCCGAGCAGCAAAAAGAGGGTCGTGCCCAAAATGAAGTGCACTTCGGAGACGCCAACGGCGAAATGCGGCAGGACCTCAAAGAAGATGAAGACGCCGAGGGCCGCAATCACAGAGCGTACGCCAAACGAGGCCGCAGAGTGCGTTTTTAGATCATCGTTGATCAGTTTCAGGGATTAGCCCGCAGCGGCAGCAGCGGTGCCGTAGGCGAGGACCATTTTTGCGCCATCCACGACGCCGGGTTCGATGTGCATTGTAGTGTTCCTTTCGCGTCCACCCGACGCAGATAAAGGGCCGGAGTGTTCCGGCGGTTGGGATAAGATGGCTGGTATCATGACTTACAGATCGCGGTGCTGTTGGCGTGCGTCTGCTCACAGTTGCGGGGGCAGTCCGAGACTTTCACTCGGTTCCCAATTACGACCTCCTCGCGAAGGTCACCATTAACATTAGCGTACCCGAGGGTTGGCTAGGGGCAAGGCTCCCTTGCGGCGTATAAGTGGAAGTTTGCGGCTTCGTGTATCGGATTTTGGGTGAGTGTGATGGGTCTTGGGCTGGGACGGATACAGCCCGTGCTCGATTCTTGAGCGATCCGAACAATCACTGCGTGAAAGGACGGCTGCGCGGCGGTGGTGGGCGCGGGTTTTCGGCGAAGAAATGCCGCTCCTGAAAATCTTCCAAGATGCAAATCAATTTTTGTTGAGCGCTTGGACGGGCGTGGTACGCTTGTGGCATTGACGACATCGACTTTTCGCAGCTTTTTCACGAGGACATTTCAATGACCTATCCATGGTTCGGGCATGCGCCCTTTTTCAAGCACGGGTTCAACTTTTGGCCGGGGTACTTTCCAGGCTTTGTTTTTGGTTCGCGACGGGCGGATGACATTACGATTGAGGACCCGGCGCTTTTCGTGTCGACCGGGCGCGGTGCGGATGATGTGACGGCGTTTGCGCCTGTTGGCTTTGTGTCGCTGGGGCGCGGCGCAG
>CAWUIP010000210.1:0-4946 GCA_963922415.1 uncultured Aliishimia sp.
CAGATGAACGTCAAGCGTTTGATGGATTTGGGCTGCTACCGCGGTCTGCGCCATCGCCGGAACCTGCCCGTGCGCGGTCAGCGGACCCACACCAACGCACGCACCCGCAAAGGCCCCGCAAAGGCCATTGCTGGTAAGAAGAAGTAAGGAGACAGCGACATGGCACGTGACACACGGCGCGCTGGTAAGCGCAAGGTCTCCAAGAATATCGCAGCGGGCGTGGCCCATGTGAATTCTTCGTTCAACAACACCAAGATCCTGATCTCGGATGTGCAAGGCAACGCGATCTCTTGGTCGTCTGCTGGCACGATGGGCTTTAAAGGCTCGCGGAAGTCGACACCTTATGCGGCCCAGATGGCTGCAGAAGATGCAGGCAAGAAGGCGCAAGAGCACGGCGTGAAAACGCTTGAGGTTGAAGTGCAGGGGCCAGGATCGGGCCGGGAAAGCGCCTTGCGCGCTTTGGCCGCCGTTGGCTTTACCATCACCTCAATCCGCGATGTGACGCCGATTGCTCACAACGGCTGCCGCCCGCCAAAGCGGCGCCGGGTTTGATTAATACGGATAGCCGCGGTGTATCGCGGCTGACAGCGCGCATTTTGAAACCTCGGGAGCGGTCGCTTTTGGACATGGAGCGGGCGCAGGAATGGAGGGACGCATGATCCACAAGAACTGGGCTGAACTGATCAAACCGCAGCAGCTAGAGGTTAAGCCGGGCAATGATCCCGCGCGGCAAGCCACTGTGATTGCAGAGCCGCTGGAGCGTGGCTTTGGTCTGACCATGGGCAACGCGTTGCGGCGTGTTTTGATGTCGTCGCTGCAAGGTGCCGCCATCACGTCGGTGCAGATTGACAATGTGCTGCACGAGTTTTCGAGCGTTGCGGGTGTGCGGGAAGATGTCACTGACATCATTCTGAACCTCAAAGGCGTATCGCTGCGCATGGATGTCGAAGGGCCCAAGCGTCTTTCGATCAATGCCAAAGGCCCCGGTGTCGTCACGGCTGGCGACATCTCGGAAAGTGCGGGTATCGAGGTTCTGAACCGAGACCACGTCATTTGCCACCTGGATGATGGCGCTGATGTTTACATGGAACTGACAGTGAACACCGGCAAGGGCTATGTGTCTGCGGAAAAGAACAAGCCAGAGGATGCGCCGATTGGTCTTATCCCAATCGATGCGATCTATTCGCCGGTGAAAAAAGTCAGCTATGATGTGCAGCCAACCCGCGAAGGCCAGGTTCTGGACTATGACCGGCTGACCATGAAAGTGGAGACAGACGGGTCGGTGACGCCAGACGATGCGGTCGCTTATGCTGCGCGCATCCTTCAGGATCAGCTTGGTATCTTTGTGAACTTCGACGAGCCAGACTCGGCCGGTCGCGACGCTGAAGACGACGGGTTGGAGTTCAACCCGCTTCTGCTGAAGAAGGTCGACGAGTTGGAGTTGTCGGTCCGGTCGGCAAACTGCCTGAAGAACGACAACATCGTCTATATTGGCGATCTGATCCAAAAGACCGAAGCCGAGATGCTGCGCACGCCGAACTTTGGTCGGAAGTCGCTGAACGAGATCAAGGAAGTCTTGTCGGGTATGGGTCTGCACTTGGGCATGGATGTCGAGGACTGGCCACCGGACAATATTGAAGACCTCGCGAAGAAGTTCGAAGACAACTTCTGAGTTGAAACAACGTAGGGTGCGGACACTCCCGCACCTTACGGACCCTGTGAAGACCCCGGGCACACTGCCCCAAGGAGAGCTGGTGACACGCATCGCTGGCCGGACAAAGCATAAAGAAGGATTGAAACTATGCGTCACGCTCGCGGATATCGCCGCCTGAACAGAACTCATGAACATCGCAAGGCGATGTTTGCAAATATGGCTGGATCGCTCATCGAACATGAGCAGATCAAGACCACGCTGCCTAAGGCAAAAGAACTGCGTCCTATTGTGGAAAAGCTGATCACGCTGGCCAAACGCGGTGATCTGCACGCGCGTCGACTGGCCGCTTCGCGCTTGAAAGAAGACCAGTACGTTGCAAAGCTCTTTGACGTGCTGGGCCCACGCTATGCCGACCGTGCAGGCGGCTACATTCGTATCCTGAAAGCGGGCTTCCGTTATGGCGATCAGGCCCCGATGGCGATCATCGAATTCGTCGATCGCGACCGCGATGCCAAAGGCGCTGCGGATAAAGCGCGTGTCGAAGCCGAAGACGCAGCCGACGCCTGACTTTAGACGCTCACAGTCGATGAAGGCTCGCCAGTTTGGCGGGCCTTTTTGTTTGCATATGATGCATATTCTTCTCCGCGGCGTCGCTGGGGGCCGTATTCGAAACCAACGCATTTCGCCGTCGCACTGGCGATCGACGTGCCATGCCCAGATGTCTTTGGCGTGCACGGCTTTCGCGCGTCACTTTCTGTTGGCCAACGGTTCAGCCAAAGCGCCCCAGATTGAAGTTAAGGCCGTTTTAAGTCCAGCCAGGTAAGGCGAGATGAGCCCGGCGTTCCGTTTTGCCGGGCATGCATCGGTCTAATGTGCGGGAAAGAGTCGGCTTTAGGTATGGTCAAAGCGTTCAAATGGACAGGGACATATTACAACTCCCAATACGACACCTCTTACGAGGTCACGTTCAGCGATGACGATGGTGCGTATGACGGCCAGTTCGACACGAGTGAAACCGTATCGATCGACGGTGGGCCACAGCTTGCAACAGGTTCACGTCCTTACAAGATCGACGTGACGTTCACTGGCACCGATGGCAACGACTACGAAGAGAGCTTTCGTTTCTTTTACGCGGATGGTGATTGGTACTTTATCCCAGAAGTCGACTCGAATTTTTCTGAGGGTGCGACCCTGGGCGCGTACCAGGGGCACACCGAAGGTTGGGACTACGCCGAGGTTGCATGTTTTGTCAGCGGAACATGCATTCTGACGGATCGAGGGGATCGAAAAGTCGAAGAACTGTCGCGAGGGGATCGCGTCTGGACGAAATCGGGCGGCTTCAAGCCGCTTTTAAACAATCTGCACCGCAGTGTCAGTCCGCGCGAACTTTCGTTAAATGCAAAGCTGGCGCCAATTCGCATTGAACCGGACGCACTTGGTGATGGAATGCCGAATGAAACACTTTGGGTTTCGCGCCAACACCGCATGCTGGTCTCATCACAGATTTCAGAACGGATGTTTGGAACGTCTGACGTGTTGGTCGCCGCCATCCGTCTGGTTGGGCTGCCAGGCATATCGGTTGACACCCAACGAAGCGCGGTAACATATCACCATCTTGTCTTCGAGGCGCACGAGATTGTTTGCGCGAACAGGGCGTTGTCGGAGAGCTTTTTGCCGAAGTCACAGGCTCGGCAGAGCGTTCCAGGCGACACGGTCGACGAGTTTGCAGTGCTTTTCCCAAACTTCGACGTTGAGGCGGAGACACTGCACGCCGCCGCGCTGATCCCTCCAAACACGCGCCAAAAAAGGTTGGTTCTGCGGCACGCGAAAAACCAACAGCGCTTGGTTGCCAAAGGATACGGCGGGAAGGTGCCTGTTCCGGTTCATACATCGAACCTTGTAAGGACATAGAAACAGATACCCATCGGTACCGCGCAACAGCGACGCTGTCGCCATCAAGATGGACCTAAAGGTATGCCGGTTACGTATTTGCCGGACCTTTCCACGCGCTGCGCGGGCCGCCTGGCATGCAAACCAATGCAACGGCCCAAACTGCAAACCGCCGTGTCGCATCGCTTGCAAAACCGGCTTACGCTGCGCATATCCTCGGCAACTTAGGAAAGGGGCATCCATGCGGCGTTTCGTTTTGGCTTTGATATTGCTGGCGACAGCGTTTGCTGTGCAGGCTCAGACGCGTGTGCCGCAATCCTCGGCTGAGATCACGCTCTCTTTTGCCCCGCTTGTTCGCGAGGCGGCACCGGCGGTGGTGAACATCTACGCCAAACGTGTGACCGAAACGCGGCGTACCCCGTTCATGAACGATCCGTTTTTTGAGCGTTTTTTTGAGGGCTTTGGGGGGATGGGGCCGCGGGTGCAGAATTCGCTCGGTTCCGGCGTCATCCTGAGCGCAGATGGGATCGTGGTGTCGAATTACCACGTGGTCGGTATGGCGACCGAGATCCGGGTGGTGCTCAATGACCGGCGCGAGTTTTCGGCGCGCGTGCTGCTGGGCGACCGCGAGAGCGATTTAGCGATCTTGCAGCTTGATGGGGCCTCGGATCTTCCGAGCCTCGCGTTGCGCGAGTCCGAGGGCGTCGAGGTGGGTGAATTGGTCTTGGCCATCGGCAACCCATTTGGCGTGGGCCAGACCGTGTCGAGTGGCATCGTGTCGGGGCTGGCACGCTCGGGCGGCGCGGGCGGGCGCGGGCGCGGCTATTTCATTCAGACAGATGCGCCCATCAATCCCGGCAACTCAGGCGGCGCACTGATTGACGTCCAGGGCCGGTTGATCGGGGTGAACACGCAGATTGTGACGCGGTCGGGGGGCTCGAACGGGATCGGATTTGCCATCCCGGCGAATTTGGTGGCCGCCTTCGTGGCTCAGGCGCGCGAGGGGGGCGCGGTGTTTGAGCGTCCCTGGGCCGGAATGGCGGGGCAACCGGTGGACCAGCAACTGGCGGAGACGTTGGGTTTGGGCATACCAGAAGGCATTCTGATTTCAGGTTTGCATCCCGAAAGCCCTTTTGGGCGTGCAGGTATTCAGGTGGGGGATGTGATCACGGCCGTCGATGGGGCGCCGGTGAACTCTGCCTCTGAGATGGTCTATCGCATGTCCGTGGCCGGTGAGCGGGAGGTGACGATTGACTATGCGCGCGATGGGGACCGCGAAAGCGTGTTGGTTTCGTTGATCCAGGCGCCAGAAAACCCACCCCGCGAGGAAACAACCTTGCCAGACCAGGCCGTTTTGCCGGGTTTGGTTTTGGTGCGGATCAACCCTGCGGTTATGTCAGAG
>CAWUIP010000211.1:0-4926 GCA_963922415.1 uncultured Aliishimia sp.
GGGCGTGGCGGGCGCGGCCTCAATCGCGGAGCCCGCGAGCGTTGTGACGTCCACATCGGCGGGCGCGTCTGGGTTTGTGGCATCGAGCGGCGTTTCGGCGACCCGTGTGGGCAAGGCGATGATCTCGCCATCGCGCAGCGTTGCGTCGACAGGCAGACCGTTGAACCGACCCAGAGCCTCGGCATCTGTACCAATCCGTGCGGCCACGCTGGTGATGGTGTCGCCCGTTCGGGCCACAGCAACTTGGTAGTTCGGGTACGAAATCACGCCGCGCGCGTCGGGTAGAGGCCGGTCTGTGCGCACCGATTGCGCCGCATCTGCGGTGGTGAAGCCGCCCGTGGCACCGCGCAGGTCTGGATCGAACGTGTCGCAGGCCACCAGGGCCAAGAACGCCAGGATGGCGGTCCCAGACCGCAACCGCAGGGGGGATGATCGGGTCATCTGCGTGTCCTCAATGTCCGCGCGCCCCGGTTTGCCCAGGGCTCTTCTCTTATCCGTCGACCCCTTTCAGATATGAACGGGGTTATTCTTTGCCAAGGCCTTCGAGGAGCGGAACAAAGCGGACCGAAGATAGCTCGTCATAGTCGAGCCCAGCCTCACTTTTGCGCACCCGGATCAGACTTTGAACAGTGTCCGACTGACCCACCGGCACAACCATGATACCGCCGATTTTCAATTGCGCCAAGAGCGGGCCTGGCGGGTCCTCGGCGGCGGCGGTCACAATGATGCGGTCAAAGGGGGCTTGATCGGGTAATCCCCGGCTGCCGTCGCCAGTGATGGCGGTCACATTGCTCAGGTCCATTGCCTGAAAAATCGATTGCGCTTCGCGCACCAGGCGGTCGTAGCGGTCGATGGTATAGACCCGGCGCGCCAGCCGCGACAAGATCGCTGCCTGGTAGCCCGAGCCGGTTCCGATCTCCAAAACCGTATCGCGCGGCGAGACTTGCAGCGCTTGGGTCATCTGCCCCACGACAGAGGGTTGCGAGATGGTCTGACCGCACGCGATGGGCAGGGGCGTGTCATCGTACGCGCGTTCGGCAAAAAGACCGCGAATGAACGGGCCGCGATCCACAGCCTCCATCGCGCCCAACACGCGGGCATCGGTCACGCCGCGCGAGCGGATTTGGAAGAGAAACTGCATTTGCCGTTCGGCATCAGCGGTCATGCAAGGGCCTCCGCCACGCGCGCGAGGGCGGCTTGGTCTGTAAAGTCGGCGCGCATCGGCGTGACCGAGATATAGCCATCGAGGTTGGCCGCCGCGTCTGATCCTTCGGCCGTTCCCATTTGCTGGTTGGGGCCTTTGACCCACAGGTAGGTCCGGCCCGACGGCGCCGTAAAGGGTTGCGCGCCATAGCATTCACCGGGGCGGCGGCCTTGCGCCGCAGCGCGCGTGCCTTTGACATCGGCGGCGGGCACGGGCGGGAAGTTCACGTTGTAAAAGAGGCAGTAAGGGGCGTTGGTGTCGAAGCCGACCTTCAGAATGCGCTGGACCACATCGGCCCCATGCACGCGGGCCGTCTCGAACGGGTCGTTGAGCCCGGCATTCGCAGGCCCGTAATATTGCGACAGCGCAATCGATGGCAGGTTCTGCAGCGCGCCTTCCAGGGCTGCGCCTAAAGTCCCGGAATAGAGCGCGTTTTCGGCAGAATTATTGCCCTTGTTCACGCCAGAGAGGATCAAATCGGGGCGCGCGGGCATCACATGGTGTACGGCGGCAATCACGCAATCGGCGGGCGCGCCTTCGACCGCAAAGCGGCGCGGGCCAAGCTCTGTGATCATTGTGGGTTTGGTGTAGTTGATGCAATGCGCCACCCCCGATTGTTCGTTGGCGGGGGCCACGGTCCAAAGCTCACCGTCGGGCCCGGCCACAGCGCGCGCGATCTCTTCCAGCGCGGCAAGGCCCGGCGCGTTGATGCCGTCGTCATTGGTGATGAGAATGCGCATGTGATCTGCCCCTAGTGGTCGCCCCGAGTGATACGGCAAGGCGGGCTTTGCGGGCAAGGCAGGTCGGTTCCCTTCGCGCCAGTTGTGGCGGCAGGGTTTCACTTTTGGCGGTGGGGGGCGCAGGTTTTAGAACGGCGGCGTGTCGTAGCGCACATGCGCCAGGTAAAGCCCCTGCGGTGGGCAGACAGGGCCACAGGCGGCGCGGTCGCGGGCGTTGAGGGCTGTGGTCACATCTTCGGACGTCCAACCGCCTGCGCCGACCCGTTCGAGCGTGCCGACAAAGCTGCGCACTTGGTTGTGCAGAAACGACCGCGCACGCACGGTGAAGTGCACCTCGGGCCCCCAAGGTGTCTCGACCCGTGTCACGTCCAACTGATCCAGCGTTTTCACGGGGCTGTCCGCCTGACAGATCGATGATCGGAAGGTGGTAAAGTCGTGCCGCCCCAAGAGCCGGTCCGCCCCAACCTGCATCGCCGCCGCATCAAGCTCGTGCCCCACGCGCCAGACGAGCCCGGCCAGATGTGTCGCTGGGGCACGGCGCATCAAGAGGCGAAAGAGGTAGTGCCGTTCTACCGCGGAAAAGCGGGCGTGCCAGTCGTCTGCCACTGCGGCGCAGGCCGTGATCGCGACCGGCAGGGGTTTGAGGTGGTAATTCAGCGCTTCGGAGAGACGGAACGGCTCCCAGTCCTTGGTGAGGTCGCAATGGGCGACTTGCCCCAGCCCATGCACGCCCGCATCCGTGCGGCCCGCCGCAGCAATCGTGTGCGCGCCGGGTTCCAGCTGCGCCAGCGCCGCCTCAATCGCGCCCTGGACCGAGGGCTGGTCTTTTTGCCGCTGCCACCCGGCGAAGGGCCCCCCGTGATATTCGACTTTCATGGCATAGCGCGGCATGGGGGGCGCATATCGCTGCTTTTCCCCGCTGGCAAGCCGGGGGCGGCGACCATATGTTAGCCGGTATTGGACGATTGACGATCTTTAAGGACGAACGGGGCACGCATGGTCATCTCTACTGTGACAGATGGGCTGATCAATGTGGCCGATGCGGTGCGCGACGTGGGCACGGGCATTGTGTCGGACCGGGTGATCCGGCTGGGCGTCACTGGCTTGGCGCGCGCGGGCAAGACTGTGTTCATCACCTCGCTGGTGGCCAATCTGATGGATCGGGGGCGGATGCCGGGCCTGAAGGCGGCGCAAGAGGGACGGATCGAGACGGCCTTTCTGCAGCCGCAGCCCGATGACACGATCCCACGTTTTGATCTGGAGGCGCATCTGGGCGCACTAACAGCAGCGGAGCCTGCTTGGCCCGACAGCACGCGCACGATTTCCGAGTTGCGGTTGAGCCTGCGTGTGCAGCCCGCTGGGTTTCTGTCGGGGTTGCAGGGGCCGCGGACGATACATTTGGACATTGTCGATTATCCCGGCGAGTGGCTCTTGGATCTGAGCCTCTTGGACAAAACCTACCAAAGCTGGTCGCGCGAGATTTTGGCGCGCTGCGAAAGGCGCGACGAGGCGCGGGGGTTTCTAGATGCACTGGGCGCGGTGGACACAACCGCGCGGCTGGAGGAGCCCAACGCGCAGACCTTAGCGGAGGCCTTCAAGGCCTATCTACATGCGGCGCGTGATGCGGGCTATTCCGATTGCAGTCCGGGGCGGTTCTTGCTGCCGGGCGATCTGGATGGCTCGCCCGTTTTGACCTTCGCGCCTTTGCCGCCCGGCGATGCGCCGCGCCGGTCGCTCGCCCGCGAGATGGAGCGGCGGTTCGAGGCCTATAAGGCGCAGGTGGTCAAACCCTTCTTTCGCAATCACTTTTCCCGGATAGACCGGCAGGTGGTGCTGGTGGACGCGCTGGGGGCGATCAACAAGGGGCCGCGGGCGGTCGAGGACATGCGGCAAGCCATGGCCGATATCCTGAGCGCCTTTCGCCCCGGCACCAATGCGTTTCTGACCCAGCTTTTCCTGGGGCGGCGGGTTGAAAAGATCCTCTTTGCCGCCACCAAGGCAGACCATGTGCACCACATGCAGCACCCGCAGCTGACGGCGATCATGGAGGCGTTGATGCGGGATGCGCGCGACACGGCGCAGTTTGCGGGCGCTGAGACCAAGGCGATGTCGCTGGCCGCGTTGCGCGCCACGACCGAGGAAATGCGCCGTCACCAAGATGCCGAGATCGGCGTGGTGCGGGGCACGCTGCTCGAGAGTGGCAAGCAGGCGGCCTTCTATCCGGGTGCATTGCCGCAGGACCCGTCGCATCTGCTGCATCCTGCGCGCGAAGGCGCGACAGCCTGGCTGGATGACGCTTATCAAGTGATGCGATTTGCGCCTGCGCGGCTGGATTTGCGGCCCGGGGACGGGCCACCGCATCTGCGGCTGGATACAGCGGCGGAGTTCTTGCTGGGGGATCGGTTATGAGCGTGCTGTTGCGCGATGCCTGGCCCACGGATGCGGGCAAAGTGGGCGCGATCTTGTCGGATTTCGTGGCCGAGACGCCGTGGATGCCGAACTTGCACAGCCGCGCCGAAGATATCGGCTTTGCGGGCATGATGATCGACCGGGGCTGGGTGCGCGTGGCTTGGGACCGCACGCACCTTCTGGGGTTCTGTGCGCGCGAGGGCGAAGACATCCATGCGCTTTATGTCGCGGCCAACCACCGGCGGCAAGGGATTGGCGCGGCCCTGATCGCGGATGCGCAGGCGGCGGTGCCACGTCTGACGCTCTGGACGTTTCAGGCAAATGCCGAGGCGCAGGCGTTTTATGCGGCGTTGGGTTTCACCGAGGCCGAACGCACGGACGGCGCGGCCAATGATGAAAAGCTGCCAGATATTCGGCTGGTTTGGGAAAGGGCGTAAGCATGGCGAAGGGACCGGTCCTTTTTGAAGTTGATGACGACACGCCTATGCCGTCGGTGTCGGACGCGCCGCCAGTACCCGACCCGGGCGCGCCACCCCAGGGCCGCGCGATGCAGACGGCCGCCCGGATAGCTGC
>CAWUIP010000212.1:0-4887 GCA_963922415.1 uncultured Aliishimia sp.
GCCAAAAATCCAAAAACAAATAGGGAAACGGTCCCCAACCAAAGGTATTCTACCCGCACGCGCCCACCCTTCTGGTGTGTAACTGAAGTGCGGGCGTCTTCGCACACCGCCCCCTACCACCGCGTTTCGCGAAAACGGCCAAATAGTGAGAAATCGATTCAAATAATGGCGCTGTACCTTGCGCCGGGGCGTCCCATGCCTATAACGCACGACAATTTGCGCACCGGGGGTTAGGACATGCCGAAAAGAACCGATATCAGCTCCATCATGATCATCGGTGCCGGTCCCATCATCATCGGACAAGCCTGCGAGTTTGACTACTCGGGCGCCCAAGCCTGTAAGGCCTTGAAAGAAGAAGGCTATCGGGTGATCCTGGTGAACTCAAACCCGGCGACGATTATGACCGATCCGGGGCTGGCCGACGCCACCTATATCGAGCCGATCACGCCCGAAACCGTCGCCAAGATCATCGAGAAAGAACGCCCCGACGCGCTTTTGCCCACGATGGGCGGGCAGACGGGGCTCAACACCTCGCTGGCGCTCGAAGAGATGGGCATTTTAGACAAATTTGGCGTGCAAATGATCGGCGCCAAGCGTGACGCGATTGAAATGGCCGAGGATCGCAAGCTCTTCCGCGAGGCGATGGACCGGATTGGGCTGGAAAACCCGAAGGCCACGATCGTCACCGCGCCGGATGGCGACTTGGAGGCAGGTGTTCAAATCGCACTGGACGCCCTCGAAGAGATCGGCCTTCCTGCGATCATCCGGCCTGCTTTTACCCTCGGCGGCACCGGCGGCGGCGTGGCCTATAACCGCGAGGATTACATCCACTTTTGCCGCTCTGGCATGGATGCGTCGCCCGTAGGGCAGATCCTTGTGGACGAGAGCCTTTTGGGTTGGAAAGAGTTCGAGATGGAGGTGGTGCGTGACACCGCCGACAACGCGATTATCGTGTGTTCCATCGAAAACGTGGACCCGATGGGCGTGCACACGGGCGACTCGATCACTGTGGCCCCAGCGCTCACGCTGACGGACAAAGAATATCAGATCATGCGCAACGGCTCGATTGCCGTGCTGCGCGAGATCGGCGTGGAAACTGGCGGCTCAAACGTTCAATGGGCTATCAACCCCGATGATGGCCGCATGGTCGTGATCGAGATGAACCCGCGCGTGTCGCGCTCCTCGGCACTCGCCTCTAAGGCCACCGGCTTCCCAATCGCCAAGATCGCGGCCAAACTGGCGGTTGGCTACACGCTGGACGAGCTGGACAACGATATCACCAAGGTCACACCAGCCAGCTTTGAGCCGACCATTGACTACGTCGTCACCAAAATCCCGCGTTTCGCGTTTGAGAAGTTTCCAGGGTCCGAGCCGCATCTGACAACGGCGATGAAATCCGTGGGCGAGGCGATGGCCATCGGGCGCACGATCCATGAAAGCTTGCAGAAGGCGTTGGCCTCGCTGGAAACGGGCCTGACCGGCTTTGATGAGATCGACATCGTGGGCGCAGAGGACCCGGCCTCGGGGCGCGCGGCCATCATCAAGGCCCTCAGCCAGCAGACGCCCGACCGGCTCCGCGTGATCGCGCAAGCCATGCGGGAAGGCCTGAGCGACGACGATATCTTTGGGATCACCAAGTTTGATCCCTGGTTCCTCGCGCGCATCCGCGAGATCGTGGACACCGAACAAGAGATCGAAAGCAGCGGACTGCCGGACGACCCCGAAGATCTGCGCATGCTGAAAATGATGGGCTTTACGGACGCGCGATTGGCGCATCTTGTTGGCCGCAACGAGGCTGATATCCGCAAGACCCGTCATGCGGCGGGCGTCACGGCGGTGTTCAAACGGATCGACACCTGCGCGGCCGAGTTCGAGGCGCAAACGCCTTACATGTACTCGACCTATGAAATGCCTGCGTTTGGCGAGGTCGAATGCGAGGCGCGCCCGTCGGACCGGAAGAAGGTCGTGATCTTGGGCGGTGGCCCAAACCGGATCGGGCAAGGGATCGAGTTTGACTATTGCTGCTGTCACGCGTGCTTTGCGCTGACGGAGGCGGGCTATGAAACGATCATGGTCAACTGCAACCCCGAAACTGTGTCGACCGACTATGACACCTCGGATCGGCTCTACTTTGAACCCTTAAGCTTTGAGCATGTGATGGAGATCCTGCGCATCGAGCAAGAGAACGGCACCCTTCACGGTGTGATCGTGCAATTTGGCGGGCAAACGCCGCTGAAGCTGGCTCAAGCGCTGGCTGCCGAAGGCATCCCCATCCTGGGCACCTCGCCCGATGCGATTGACTTGGCCGAAGACCGCGAGCGGTTCCAAAAGCTGGTCGAGGATCTGGGCCTGAAACAGCCCGTTAACGGTATCGCCCATTCGGGGGAAGAGGCCTTGGACATCGCGGCGCGCATTGGCTTCCCGTTGGTCATTCGCCCCTCTTACGTGCTGGGCGGACGTGCGATGGAGATCGTGCGCGACCAAGCCGGGCTGGAGCGTTACATCACCGAGGCCGTCGTCGTTTCGGGCGATAGCCCTGTGCTGCTCGACAGCTACCTGGATGGTGCGACGGAACTGGACGTGGATGCGCTCTGCGATGGAGAGGCCGTGCACGTGACCGGCATCATGGAGCATATCGAAGAGGCCGGGGTGCACTCGGGCGACAGTGCCTGTTCGCTGCCACCGCATTCGCTGCCTGCCGACATTATTGCCGAGGTCGAGCGACAAACCCACGCCTTGGCCAAAGCGCTGCAGGTGCGCGGGCTGATGAATGTGCAATTCGCGGTCAAAGATGGCGATGTCTACCTGATCGAGGTCAACCCGCGCGCGTCGCGGACGGTGCCCTTTGTGGCCAAAGCGACCGACAGCGCCATCGCCTCTATCGCGGCGCGCATCATGGCCGGAGAGCCCCTGTCGAACTTCCCCGAACGGCCAGCCTATGACGCCGATGCGGGCTATGACACGGTGCTGCCGCTGGCGGATCCGATGACGCTCGCGGACCCGAACATGCCCTGGTACTCGGTCAAAGAGGCGGTGCTGCCGTTCGCCCGGTTCCCCGGCGTTGACACGATCTTGGGGCCTGAGATGCGCTCTACCGGCGAGGTTATGGGCTGGGACCGCGATTTCCCCCGCGCATTCCTAAAGGCGCAATTGGGCGCAGGCATGGTCCTGCCAACTGGCGGCGGTGCGTTCATCTCGATCCGCGACGCAGACAAGACGCCAGACATGCTGAAGGCTGCGCAACTGCTCGTGGCGCAGGGTTTCAACCTGATTGCCACGCGCGGAACACATAGTTGGCTGGCCGAAAACGACGTGCCCTGCACACTGGTCAACAAAGTCTATGAAGGCCGCCCAGACATCACTGATCTGATGAAGGATGGCGGCGTGCAACTGGTGATGAACTCCACCGAAGGCGCGCAGGCGGTGGAAGACAGCAAGTCGATCCGCTCTTTGGCGCTTTACGACAAGATCCCGTACTTCACGACTGCCGCAGGCAGCTACGCGGCCGCTTTGGCGATTAAGGCCCAGTCCGAAGGCGGGGTTGGGGTGAAGCCACTGCAACACTGACGGCAGCACTTGGTTTGCGGGCGCGGGCAAATTTCCGCCGCCTGCATCTCGCCAGACTTCAACCTGTGGTACTCTCAGACAGACCAACTGTCGAAAGGCCACCTGTCATGTATCCACGCCACGCACTCGTCATCTTTGCACTTCTGATGTCCTGCGCCCCCGAACCTGCGCCCACACCACTGCCTCTGTTTGGCGAAGGCTACCGGTTTAAAGGTGACGCGTGCCAACGCGTGGGCGAGGACGCTTTCACTAACCAATTCCTGGACGACAGCGCCGACCTTGTAGCCTGTCCGGAAGACCTCGAAAACTTGGGCGTCTTTGTGATCGACTTCTCAGCTGTCGAGGTGGCACGCCGCGACGGCTATGTTCTTTACTCTGTGCCTCGAGGTTAATGCCTTGAAAAAGGGATAATTTTCTTAAAATTGCCGCATTCTCGCCGATATCTCATAGGATATTGAGCGCGTTGCTCCGAGCTGCTTTGGAGTGCGCGCTGTGTATCGAGGATGAGTGATAATGCGTTTTGCTGCTTTGGTCGCGCTGGGTCTGCTGTGCTTTTCGGACGTCGGACACGCGTCGACAATTCACCCCAATGATGTGGACGCCATCTTTACAGAAGGCGGCCGGACAACGACCGTGTCGGGCGAAAGTATCTCTGGCAATGCTGTGGCCTCCGGCAATACAGACATCAACCGCCATTACATTGACGGATCCCCCGACACCAACAGTTACTTGCTGAGCGGGTCATTGGATGGCTCTGACATGGACCGTTGGATTTTTCGCGGCATCACTGGCTTGTTCAGCGTCAATCTCCACAGCTTCGCAGCAGCGAGCACGCATAGCTCAGGCGCGTTTTCCGGCACGTTTTCCATCTCAATCGACGGGATAAATGCAGGCTCGATTTCCTTGAGCGGCTCGGCTGGGCAAACTTTGTCTCATCTGTTTGGAAGCTTCCAACTCGACAACGCCAATGTTCTCATCGAAGCAAATGGTGTGTCCGGTATCAGCAACTATGATCTTTCTGTTGACATCGCGACGACGCCCTTACCAACGAGCGGGCTGCTGCTGGGCGCTGGTCTCTTTGGTGTGGGCGCCTGGATGCGACGTCGCAAACGCAGCCTTTAACGCCGACCGTCAGGCGTTGCGAAAAAGCGCATGCCAATCGTTTGCGATAGGCACTCGTCTTGACCTTTCCGCCAGTTTTTGAACACATCACCCAACAGGCGGAGGGGAATGCGTCATGCACAAGACGGCGATTACGGGTTCCGGGGTGTTCACGCCCGAATTGAGCATTTCCAACGCAGAGCTTGTGGCGGCCTTCAA
>CAWUIP010000213.1:0-4846 GCA_963922415.1 uncultured Aliishimia sp.
GCCGCCGGCGCCAACCCTGTCACAGTGACAGGCTCCGGCGTGGTATCTGGCAAAATCGGCTCGGCCCCGGGCGTGATCGCCACAGGCCCGTCCAGCACCGCCCGCTGCACCGGCGGCACCGCGGTCCCGTCAATGGGCGTGCCATCCGCGTTCACCGGCACCGCACCAGGCGTCACAGGAATATAGGCCGGCGCATCCACCTGCGCCCGCGCGCTGGAATACTGCGTCCCCAGCCCGTCGCCACAGGCCGCAAGACCCAGGCCCATTACACACAGCGTCACGTATCGGAGCATCCGCCCGTCCCTTCCGCCTCAACTTCTTGGGCCGCGTATTCTTGTGCGTGCCCCTGCTCAGGCGGGAATATGCCCTATTTTCCGGCGCGTCGCAATTGTCGCCCGCGCCTCTACTCGGCCTCGCCGCGCAACTGATCCACATGCGCCATCAGCACGTCGTACACATCCTGGGACGATCCACGCCGCATCTCAGCCTCCCACAACGTCGCCGCATCGCGGCCCATTTCGACCGCACGTGTCTTGGCAGGGGCGAGATCGAAGGCGGTTGCGGTGTCGCGCATTGGGAAATAGTCGTCGCGCAAAGAGGCCGTGTTGGACATAAGGATGTTCCGATATGCGAGTGCAGGACAATCAAAGTATACGTCAACTTAACGTTGCGCGCGCAGTCCGGAATACCCGCATTTTGTGGGGAGTTGACGGCAGCCCTACTCACCTTAGAGGCGAGAATCGAGACTTAACAAATAGTTAATGAAGCGCTCGGTTCCGGGGAATGTGTTAACAGATACCCCGGAATGTCTTAATTGTCCATGTTTTGGAAACAATCCACAGCCACTGTTTCCCGCCCACGTGATGCAAAAGTAAGACCAGGCATCCCGCCCCCAAGACCCACATCAATAGAAAAACCCAAAAGCTAAGCATCTATAACGTGTGCTGATTCCGGTGGATCGACCGGCGCAGGCGTCGCCTTTTCCACCTCACTCAACCAGCCGCGCAGGTTTTCAAGCGTCAGATCAGACACGCTGACCCCAAAAAAGTGGCACACAGCAAGGCCCGTGCCGCCCACGACCGCCGCGCCGAACGTCTTGCCCATGGCCGTGATCATCGCTTGGGTAAAAAGCCCGTGAACCGATTTGGCGCGCGCGGCTTTCAGATCCGCTTCCAACGCGGCCACCTTCGTATTGAGTGCCTCGATATCTGCCCGCAGCTTGGCCTCAGTCGTCTTGGCTCGGCCCTCGGCCTTCACCAAATGGGCGATCCGGCGAAAGATCGGCGGCAGGCCTTCCAGATGCGACAGCGCCTCGGGCAGGCGGTTCTGATGCGAGGCGTTGCAATACTCTGCCACCGCCCGCTCCAAAAGCTCCGCCGCCCCTTCCGCCGTCAACGCCGTCATCTGCGGATCCTTCAGCAGCTGCCGCACATGCCGCGACAACGCCTCCGCCTCCAGATCCGGCACCGAGTCCGGCCGCCGCGCCGCCTCCCACGCCGCCCGGATTTCTAAGATCCGGTCATGGACTTTGCGGGGCTCTTGATCCCAATCGGCTTCGGTCATCTGCGTGGCAATGGCAAAGCACAAATCCCAAGGCAACGGCCGCCCTTTTAGGATTGCTTCATACCATTCAAGCCAGAAGGCCCAGCAATTCGGATCGTTCCGCAGAAAACCTAGCAACCTGTTCTGCCATTCCTGTTCTAAGTCAGGCACATGGACAGAATGCCAAAGTGGGGCCCAGGTCGGCCCACCTGAGATATCCTGCATTGCGGCAACTTCTGAATATTCAGGGTCGCCATCGAACTTCAGGCTTGGGGGATCAGCCGGGGGTCTGTCGAAATCTAACTGAACATATTCGGCAGCTTCGGAGCCTGGTTGAGCTTCTATGGTACCAATTCCAGATTTATTAGTTGCGGACTTGCGTCGCAGTACTAAAGAGTTCGTGATAGCAAAATCCACAACTGTCGCCTGGCCAAGATCATGCCCATTACAAGCAGAATTGGCCCAACTTGCCGCTTCCCATGCTGACGTTGCAGCATCCTCGCCAATGACGGTTCTTAATGAATGGCTCGCACTGTAAACAGCGCAATAAGGTTGGAAGGCAAGTTGTTGGAGATCCAAGGCAAGCATTGCTTTTCTACAGTTGGCGATCAAAATCGGCGAATTGGACGCGGAAGATGTTGAAGCAATTGCAACGCTAAAGTTGGCCCGGAAAATCTTGAAAACCATTGCATCGTTCACATCGCCCAAGTTTTTCCCGAGAGCGACCATGGCCCGAAGAGCACATCTTGCAGCAAAAGACATCCGAAGCCTGTCTTCGACTGCCGCAAGCCAGGCCTTCAATTTTTTTTCATCAACAAAGCTCACGTTGGTGCCATCCTGTTTCTAAGCCAATCCGCCAGCTCCCCTTCACTTACCCGGCCTTGCGCCACATCAACGATCAGCGGCCCAATCTCTTCGACGGTCCAGGCGATCTCGATCCCGTTGAGGTCCAGACAGGTATCCATCACCTGATGCGCAGTCCGCTTGTTGCCGTCGTTGAAGCAATGGCCGGTCGCAACCGCGACAGCGTAAGCAGCGGCAAGGTCATAGACATCGCCAATCATGCCATAGGCCAACCGGTTATCAACGCGCGCCAGGGCGCTTTCCAATGACTTGTCGCGGGCTTTGCCTTGCAACTCTCCGGGGTTCAGCACCAGGTCATGCAACGCCTCCACAAGGCGCGCATCCAGAAGCACAAACATCTACTTGTCTTTCAGATAGTCCAGCACCGGCTGGTTGACCTCACGCCGCTTTTCAAAGCTGGCCAACACCTCCTCCATCGTCGCGAACCGATGCGCGCCCGGCTCTGGCACCGCCTCGGCTGGCACGAAGTATCCCACCAGTTTCGAGTTCTTCATCACCGCCACCGGTTTGCCGCCCGCGCGGTCCAGCACCTTTTGCGGTTCGCGCATTTCGGTCATGGTGGCGATGTGGTTGGTCAGAAGGCGGGTCATGTCATCCACTCCGGGCTTGGAAATACGCAGTGAAATATACATTCAAATGCACAAAATTACAATCCACCGGGCCACAACGCCCCATTGACCACCCCCACTTTCCGCCGCATATCCAATTCCATGACATTGCTGACCCGTATCCGTAATTTCTCCATCGTGGCGCATATCGACCACGGCAAATCCACGCTGGCGGATCGTCTCATTCAAGAGACGAACACAGTGGCCGACCGGGATATGAAAGAGCAGTTGCTCGACAGTATGGATATCGAGCGGGAGCGGGGCATTACCATCAAGGCCAACACCGTTCGCATCGACTACACCGCCGATGACGGGCAGGACTATGTGCTGAACCTGATCGACACGCCGGGCCACGTGGACTTCGCCTATGAGGTGTCGCGGTCCATGCGCGCGGTCGAAGGCTCGCTCTTGGTGGTGGACTCCACCCAAGGGGTCGAGGCGCAGACGCTGGCCAACGTCTATCAAGCCATCGACGCGGATCACGAGATCGTGCCGGTCTTCAACAAGATCGACCTGCCCGCCTCGGACATCGACCGCGTTGCCGAACAGGTCGAGGACGTCATCGGCATCGACGCCTCGGGCGCGATCCCGGTGTCGGCCAAGACGGGCCAAGGCATCCGCGAAGTGCTCGAAAGCATCGTCCAGCAACTGCCCGCACCCGACGGCACCCGCGACGCACCGCTCAAAGCTATGCTGGTCGACAGCTGGTACGACCCCTATCTCGGCGTCGTCGTCCTGATCCGCGTCATCGACGGCCAGCTCAAAAAAGGCGAGCGCATCAAGTTCATGTCGAACGGTGCGATCTACCCCGTGGACCGCGTCGGCGTCTTCCGCCCGGAAATGGAGCCCATCGACAGCCTCGGCCCGGGCGAGATCGGCTTTCTCACCGCCTCCATCAAACAGGTCCGCGACACCCGCGTCGGCGACACCATCACGCACGAGAAAAAGGGCGCGACCGACCCGCTGCCCGGCTTCAACCCCTCTGTGCCTGTGGTGTTCTGCGGCCTCTTCCCCGTGGACAGCGCCGAATTCGAAGACCTGCGCGACGCCATCGAAAAGCTCGCCCTCAACGACGCCAGCTTCTCTTACGAAATGGAAACCTCCGCCGCGCTCGGCTTCGGCTTCCGCTGCGGCTTCCTCGGGCTCCTCCACCTCGAAGTGATCCGCGACCGCATCGAACGCGAATACGATATCGAACTGATCACCACCGCGCCCTCGGTCATCTACCACATCTACATGAAAGACGGGGAGATGATCGAACTCCACAACCCCGCCGACATGCCCGACCCCTCCAAGATCGACCACCTCGAAGAGCCGCGCATCAAAGCCACCATCCTCGTGCCCGACGACTACCTGGGCGACGTGCTGAAACTCTGCCAGGACCGCCGCGGCATCCAACTCGACCTCTCCTATGCCGGCTCCCGCGCCATGGTCATCTACGACCTGCCCCTGAACGAGGTCGTCTTCGACTTCTACGACCGCCTCAAGTCCGTCACCAAGGGCTATGCCAGCTTCGACTACCAAATGACCGAGTATCGCGAGGATAACCTGGTCAAAATGCAGGTCCTCGTGAACGACGAACCAGTCGACGCGCTCTCCACCATGGTCCACCGCGACCGGGCCGAAATGCGCGGCCGCGCCATGTGCGAAAAGCTCAAAGACCTGATCCCCCGCCACATGTTCAAAATCCCGATCCAGGCAGCCATCGGCGGCAAAGTCATCGCCCGCGAGACCCTGTCAGCCCTGCGCAAAGACGTGACCGCCAAATGCTACGGCGGAGACGCCACCCGCAAACGCAAACTCCTCGACAAACAAAAAGCGGGCAAAAAGAA
>CAWUIP010000214.1:0-4825 GCA_963922415.1 uncultured Aliishimia sp.
GCGACGGCGCGAAGAATCTTGCGGTCGATTTCGTCTAGATCTCGATCTGCCAAAGTACATCCTTCGAAACTGCTTTTTCGCAGAATATTTATTCGCAAATTCCACGTCTAGCCAGCACAAAAAAGCAAAACTGCCTTTGCGGAATGAGGTAGGTGTTTGGGTCAAAGATGCTGACCTAGGGAGATGGGATTTGAACTTCGATCTGAGCGAAGAACAGCACGCGATCTATGACATGGCGAAGACCTTTGGCGAGGATGCCATCGCGCCGAATGCCTATGCTTGGGAGAAGGCCGGGACCATCCCACGTGACGTCTTGCAAGAAGCTGGGCAGCTTGGTCTGGGCGGCATTTACGTTTCGGAAGAGCACGGCGGCTCCGGCTTGAACCGGGTGGACGCCACGTTGATTTTCGAGGCACTTTCCCGGTCTTGCCCCTCTGTCGCAGCCTTTATCTCGATCCACAATATGTGCGGCTGGATGATCGATACCTTCGGAAGCGACGAGATGCGCGCATCGCAGGTCCCGTCACTTTGCAGCTTTGAACGCGTCGCGTCGTACTGCCTGACGGAGCCCGGCTCGGGATCTGATGCGGCAGCTTTGCGCACCAAGGCGCTTCGGACCAATTCGGGATATGAGCTGACCGGGACAAAGGCGTTCATCTCGGGCGGCAATTACTCCGATCTATATATCGTGATGTCGCGTACAGGGGATGAGGGCCCGAAAGGGATTTCTGCAGTTCTGGTTGAAGCAGGTTCGCCGGGTCTGAGTTTTGGCGCTTACGAGCACAAGATGGGGTGGCGGGCACAACCCACAACCCAAGTGCAGCTCGATGAGTGCGCTGTGCCCGCCGAGGCGCTGTTGGGCGAAGAGGGTGCTGGTTTCACCTATGCTATGAAGGGCCTTGATGGTGGGCGTTTGAATATCGCCGCTTGTTCATTGGGTGGCGCGCAGGCGGCTTTGGATAAGGCGGCGGTCTATATGGGCGAGCGCAAGGCCTTTGGTAAAACCATCGACCAATTCCAAGCGCTACAGTTCAAGCTCGCCGATGCGCAAATCAGGCTCGATGCGGCGCGCACTTTTTTGCACAAGGCGGCTTGGAAGCTCGATCAAGGCGCGCATGACGCAACCAAGTATTGTGCCATGGCCAAAGCCTTTGTGACCGACACGGCTTTCGATGTGGCCAATGACGCGCTGCAACTTCATGGCGGTTACGGCTATCTAGAGGATTATGGGATCGAGAAGATCCTGCGCGACATTCGTGTGCATCAGATCCTTGAAGGCACAAACGAGATCATGCGCATGTTGACGGCGCGTAGTGTTCTTGCCGAGGCCAAAGGATGAGCGCGGTTCGCATCCGACAGAACGGAAGCGTCGGGCATGTAACGCTGACTCGCCCCAAGGCGATGAATGCCTTGACCCATGGTATGGCGCTTTTGATCGAGAAAGCGCTCGATGACTGGGCGTTTGATCCGTCTATCGAATACGTATTGATTGACGCAGAAGGCGACCGCGCATTTTGCGCCGGTGGCGATTTGTTGAGCCTTTATCAAGCGGGACAAGCTGGCGATTTTGCGTGTGCTGCGGATTTCTGGCGCGATGAGTATCGGCTGAACCACAAGATTGCGACCTATCCAAAGCCCTACGTCGCGCTGATGCATGGTGTTGTTATGGGCGGTGGCGTTGGCATCTCTGCGCATGGTTCGCACCGGATCGTCACTGATAGCACAATGATCGCTATGCCGGAGTGTTCGGTTGGCTTGATCCCTGACGTTGGCGGTTCGCTTATCCTTGCCAATGCACCGGGGCATGTTGGCACCTACCTTGGCCTGACCGGTGAACGCATGGGGCCGGGGGATGCGATCTTTGCAGGATTTGCCGACACATACGTGCCCTTGGACAAGTGGCTCGACTTGTCGAACGCCTTGTCGCGCGGCGCGGGATTGGAGACCATCGCAGATTATGCTGCGGGTCCGCCTGAAGGGAACCTGCCAGCACTGCGGTCCCAAATCGACGAGGCCTTTGACTGCGAAAGCCCCAGCGATGCGATCACGGCGCTGGAACAGTTGAATGAGGATTGGTCGATTAAGGCGGCATCTAAGATCAAAAGCGCGTCGCCCCTTAGTGTTGCCACAGCTTGGAATACTATCCTTTCTGCGCGCCAAAACGACCATCTGGCCGATGCTTTGCAGGCGGAATTCAGGTTCACCTCGCGCGGTCTGGAACATGGCGATTTCCTCGAAGGCATTCGCGCCGCGCTGATTGACAAGGATCGCTCACCGAAATGGGCCCAAGCGACATTGAGCGATGTGCCAGCGGAGCTCTTGGCAATGATGGCCGAACCAGCGGATGGCGGGGACGTGAATTTCGAAATCAGGGAGGACGTTTGACAATGCGTATCGGATTTATCGGTCTGGGCAATATGGGCGGCGGAATGGCCGCTAATCTGGCCAAAGCGGGACATCAAGTGATCGGTTTCGATCTGGCTCCCGTAGAAGTCTCAGGCGTGAGCATGGTGGGCGATGCATCTAGCGCGGCCCAAGGATCCGACGTTGTGATTACCATGCTGCCAAACGGTGCCATTCTGAAATCTGTGTTTGCAGAAATCAAAGCGGCTTTGCCGGAAGGCAGCCTTTTGATTGATTGTTCCACCGTGGATGTGCAGTCCTCCCGTGACGTGCATTCAGAGGCGGCCGTCGTCAACGTACTGACGTTGGATGCGCCTGTGTCCGGCGGGATCGGCGGTGCGAATGCGGGCACGCTAACTTTCATGGTTGGGGGCAGCGAAGCAGCCTTTGCCAAAGGGGCACCGCTCTTTGACATTATGGGTCAAAAGGCGGTCCATTGTGGTGAGGCTGGCGCGGGGCAGGCCGCCAAGATCTGCAACAACATGCTGCTTGGAATCTCGATGATCGGGTCTTGTGAAGCCTTCGCTTTGGGGGACAAGCTGGGGCTTGATCCGGCCAAGCTGTTTGACGTTGTGTCCACGTCTTCCGGGTCTTGCTGGTCCGTCAACACCTATTGCCCGGTGCCGGGCGTCGGACCGCAGTCACCTGCGGACAATGACTATGTTCCCGGATTTGCCGCTGATTTGATGCTGAAAGACCTGAAATTGAGCCAAGAAGCTGCAGCTCAGGCCGGCGCTGCGACGACAATGGGCGCGAAGGCCACCGAACTATATAGCGCGTTGGTGGATGAGCTTGGCGTCGGTCAGGACTTCTCGATTTTCTACAAGAAATTCAAAGAACAGGGCGCATCATGAGCGATACGATCCTGATTGAACGCAAGGGCCGCGTTGTCCTAGTCACCCTGAACCGCCCAAAAGCGCTGAATGCGCTGAACAGTGATGTGATGCGCGAGATGTGTGAAAAATTGGCCCCGTTGGACCGCGACCCCGAGGTGGGGTGTTTCGTGATCGCCGGCAGCGAGAAAGCATTCGCTGCCGGTGCTGACATCAAGGAAATGGAGAGCCAATCTTACACAGACATGCTCTACGCTGATTTCTTTCAGGGTTGGGATGCGTTTGTGAATCTGCGCACGCCAAAGATCGCCGCTGTTTCAGGGTTTGCTTTGGGCGGCGGCTGTGAACTCGCCATGATGTGCGACTTTATCTATTGCAGTGCTTCCGCGAAATTTGGTCAGCCAGAAATCAAGCTGGGCGTCATGCCGGGCATGGGAGGATCGCAGCGCCTGACCAAATTGATTGGTCGTGTGAAGGCGATGGAAATGATCCTTACTGGTCGGATGATGGGTGCGGAAGAGGCCGAGCGGTCTGGTCTGGTCGCGTCGATCTTCGACGATGCGGAACTGCTGCCAAAGTCGTTGGAAGCGGCCGAAAAAGTGGCAGGCTTTGGCAAGGTCTCAGCGCTGCTTGCGCGCGAAGCCGTTCATCGTGCGGACGAAGTCGGATTGTCCGAAGGTTTGCTGTTTGAGCGCCGCGTTTTCCACTCACTCTTCGCCACAGAAGATCAAGCTGAGGGCATGAACGCTTTTGTGTCCAAGCGCGCCCCGGAATTCAAAGGTTCATGATCAGATGACTGTAAAACCCCCTCTCAAACTGCATGTTCCCGAACCTGAGGTGCGCCCCGGTGACACCCCTGACTTTTCCGACTTTGAAATTCCGCCCGCGGGCGAGGTGCGTCGCCCTGAGATTGATGCCGATCCTGACAGTATGCGCGACCTGGCCTTTTCGATCATTCGTGTGCTCAACAAACAAGGCGAGGCGGTTGGTCCCTGGGCCGACATGTTGAGCGATGATGACCTGCGGGCTGGCCTGCGCCATATGATGACGCTCCGCACCTTTGATGCGCGGATGATGCTTGCACAGCGACAGGGCAAAACCAGCTTCTACATGCAGCATCTGGGGGAAGAGGCAGTGTCCTGCGCGTTCCGCAAGGCGCTGGACCCCGGCGATATGAATTTCCCAACCTACCGTCAGGCGGGACTATTGATCGCGAATGACTTCCCGCTGACCAAGATGATGAACCAGATCTACTCCAACGACGGGGACAGCGCACGGGGGCGTCAGCTGCCGGTGTTCTATTCGTCCAAGGAGCATGGGTTTTTCTCGATCTCCGGCAATCTGGCGACCCAATATATTCAGGCCGTCGGCTGGTCGATGGCCTCGGCTATCAAGGGCGATACCAAGATCGCGGCGGCCTGGATTGGTGACGGCTCAACGGCGGAAAGTGACTTTCACGCCTCTCTCGTCTTTGCATCCACTTACAAGGCGCCTGTGGTGCTGAATGTGGTTAACAATCAATGGGCGATTTCTACGTTCCAGGGCATAGCCAAGGGCGGTTCTGGCACCTTCGCTGCGCGCGGGCTTGG
>CAWUIP010000215.1:0-4744 GCA_963922415.1 uncultured Aliishimia sp.
GCCATCGGCGTGATCATGGAGCGCGGGCTGATCAAGCATTTCTACAAGCGTCCGCATGCGGATCAGATCCTGGTGACCTTTGGCCTTGCCATCGTTCTGCAAGAGATCATCAAATACTACTACGGTGCGAACCCAATCCCGACGCCTGCGCCTGAGGCCTTCAAAGGCTCGTTCGACTTCGGCGCACTGCTGGGCATGGATCCGAACCTGATCATCTACCCCTACTGGCGGATCATTTACTTTGGCTTTGCGGCCCTCGTCATCGGTGCAGTCTTTGCCTTCCTGCAATTCACCACCTTCGGGATGGTGGTCCGCGCAGGTATGGCTGACCGCGAGACAGTTCAGCTTTTGGGCATCGACATTGACCGCCGCTTTACACTGATGTTCGGCCTTGCCGCCGCCGTCGCGGGGCTCGCGGGCGTGATGTACACGCCGATTAACTCGCCCAATTACCACATGGGGATGGACTTCCTTGTCCTCAGCTTTGTGGTGGTTGTTGTGGGCGGTATGGGCTCTCTGCCCGGCGCGGTGCTCGCGGGCTTCCTTCTGGGCATCCTGGAGAGCTTTGCCAGCTTGCGCGAAGTGCTGAACTTCCTGCCCGGGATCAATCAGATCGTGATCTACCTGGTCGCAATTATCATTCTCCTGACCCGGCCGCGTGGCCTGATGGGTCGCAAAGGCGTGATGGAGGAGTAAGACAATGCTTGGATTAACTGCAAAAGACTTCCGTTTGCTCCTTCTTGTGGCGCTTCTTGTGGCCCTGGCGCCCTTCATCCTGAACCCCTTCCCGGAAGGGTCCGGCATGGCGCAATTCAACGCGGGCTACCCCGACCTGATGCAGCGCTTTGTGATTTTCGGGATCTTCGCCATCGGCTTTAACATCCTCTTCGGTCTCACAGGCTATCTCAGCTTTGGTCACGCGGCCTTCCTGGGTGTCGGGTCCTACGCGGCGATCTGGATGATGAAGCTGCTGACGATGAACATCATCCCAGCGATCATCCTCAGCGTGATCGTGGCGGGCCTCTTCTCGCTGCTGGTGGGGTGGATCTCACTGCGGCGCTCGGGCATCTACTTTTCGATCCTGACGCTTGCCTTTGCGCAGATGATGTACGCGATGGCCTATTCGGTGCTGACCCCGATCACTGGCGGTGAAACTGGGTTGCAGCCGAAAGTCAACGACGCACGTCTCCTGGACGGCAGCCTGGCCGAAGGCGCAACACCCAAAGCGAACCTCTTTGGCCTTCAGATGGGATCAAGCTTTGAATTGCCCGTGGGCGGATGGGTCTTCACCTTTAACGCAGGCTACTACATCGCGGCGATTGCGATGCTGGTGAGCTTTTACATCGCGATCCGCATCTTCCGCTCTCCCTTCGGGATGATGCTGCGCGCCGTGAAATCGAACCAGCAGCGGATGAACTACACGGGCCTCAACACCCGGCCCTACACGCTGGCGGCCTTCGTGATCTCGGGCATGTATGCCGGACTTGCGGGCGGGCTGATGGTTGCGATGGACACCCAAGTTGGGGCAGAGCGGATGTTTTGGACCGCCTCGGGTGAGGTTGTTCTGATGACGATCCTGGGCGGTGCGGGCACCCTCATCGGTCCCGTCCTGGGCGCAGGCCTGATCAAGTACATGGAAAACATCCTGTCCAAGATCAACAAAGACATCCTGCATCAGTGGTTTGCCTTTATGCCGGATGGGATTGAGGATTTCCTTGTCACCATCGTCTACCCCTTCGTGGGCAAAGGCTGGCACCTGACACTAGGTCTGATCTTCATGGCGGTCGTCATCTTCCTGCCCGGCGGGCTGGTCGAAGGCGGACAGCGCATCGCGCGCCTCTTCAGTCGCAAGAAGGCCGAAGACAACAAGCCTGCGGGCACAACAGAACCGGCAGAATAAGGAGCGATCACGATGGGTATTCTTGAAGTAAAGAACGTCGGCAAACGCTTTGGCGGTCTGCAAGCGCTCAGCGACGTCAACCTAAGCGTGGCAGAGAACTCGGTCCACGCGATCATCGGGCCGAATGG
The DNA here is from genome assembly GCA_963922415.1 of uncultured Aliishimia sp. Classification (GTDB taxonomy): domain Bacteria; phylum Pseudomonadota; class Alphaproteobacteria; order Rhodobacterales; family Rhodobacteraceae; genus Aliishimia. Next base: position 2,029 of record CAWUIP010000215.1, read on the forward strand.
CGCGGGCAAGTCGACACTGTTGAACTGCTTTGTCGGCAAACTGATCCCCGACAGCGGCTCAGTCAGCTTTGACGGGCAATCCGTGCTGGGGCGCAAACCCTATGAGATCAACCAAATGGGCATTAGCCGCGTTTTTCAAACCCCTGAGATCTTTGCCGATCTGACGGTCATGGAAAATATGCTGATCCCTTGCTTTGCGAAACGGGATGGCGCGTTCGAGCTGAACCCCATCACGGCCCTTTCTGCGCAAAAGGATGTGATTGAACACGCCGAGCACACACTGGAAGATATGGGCCTGATCGACAAACGCGAGATGCACGCAGCCTCTATGTCGCGCGGCGACAAACGGCGGCTGGAGATCGCGATGTGTCTGAGCCAATCGCCTCGTCTCTTGCTGCTGGACGAGCCAACAGCGGGCATGGCGCGGGCCGATACCAACAACACAATCGACCTGCTCAAGCGCATCAAGGACGAGCGCGACATCACAATCGCGATCATCGAACACGATATGCATGTGGTCTTCTCGCTGGCCGAACGGATCACGGTGTTGGCGCAAGGCACGCCGCTGGTCGAGGACACGCCCGACAATATCAAAGGCCACCCCAAGGTCCGCGAAGCCTATCTCGGCGAAACACAAGAGGCCGCGTGACGTAGGGTGCGGAGGATCCCGCACCTTACGCCGGTCCCCATCAAGGGAGTGAGACGATGAACGTCAAACCCGACTTCAACAAAGGCGTCAATCACGCCGAAACCGCCCCAGCCTTCCTGTCCGTCTGGGACATGCACGCCTATTACGGCGAAAGCTACATCGTGCAGGGCATCACCTTTAACGTCCACGAAGGCGAGATCCTCGCACTTCTGGGCCGCAACGGCGCGGGCAAAACCTCCACCTTGCGCTCCATCGCGCGCATTGGCTCGCCCCTTGTGACACACGGCGAGATTTGGCTGGACCACCAGCCCTTGCACAACATGTCAAGCCACGAAGCCTCGCGCGCAGGCCTGGGCCTTGTGCCCGAAGACCGGCGCATCATTCCGGGCCTCACGGTTGAGGAAAACATCAAACTGGCGCAGATCGCACCGCCCATCGGCTGGTCCATCGATCGGCTCTACACCCTCTTCCCGCGCCTGGGCGAACGCCGCAACCAAGAGGGCGTGACACTCTCGGGCGGCGAGCAGCAAATGCTCTCCATCGCGCGTGCTCTGTCGCGGGATGTGAAGGTTCTGCTCCTGGACGAGCCTTACGAGGGCCTCGCCCCTGTCATCGTAGACGAGATCGAAAAGACGCTCCGCGTCATCAAAGAACAGGGCATGACAACGATTCTCGTCGAACAGAACGCTGTCCGCGCGCTGCAACTGGCAGATCGGGCGATTATCCTCGACACGGGGGGAATCGTTTTCGACGGAACTGCGGCAGATGTGCTCGAAAACGCCGAGCTGCGGGCCGAATATTTGGCTATCTGACCGACTCGGCGTTTCCAATTTCGAAACCGGGGCCCGCGCGGGTCCCGGTTTTTTGCTAAACTATCAGTTGTATAGCCAAACAAAGCCGCCAGCGCCCGGCGGATTGTTTCACTAATCCGCAAATATCAACCTTTTTTCTTAAAATAGGCTGAAATCCGCCTATTCATGTGCTATACCGTTCTTGCTTGCCGGGGGGTGAGTGGCGGTTGCCATCGTCTTTTATGCGTCCACAGTGTGTTTTATGTGTTCGGGCGCGCCAGATAGCAACCATCGCTACACCTGATTTTGCCGGGGAGCGTGTGACGAGTAAATTTGAGTATGTGTGTTCCCAGAGGCAGTCTTGGCCAATCTTCGGGGGAAGGGGTCTAAGATCACGCTGCGTTTGGCAAGGTGTATCGGTGCAAATACGGGCGCGTCAGGTGTGGGCCAGACGCGCCCGTAATTTTGTTTTGAGGACCTTGCCGTAGTTATTCTTCGGCAAAGCATCGACGGTTAGGTAGGTCTTCGGGCGTTTGAACCGTGCAATCCGCGCGAGGCAAAGCTGGTCCAGGTCCGCCGGTGCGGCCTCCCCCACCACAAAGGCCACGACCTCTTCACCCCAATCCGGATGCGGTCTGCCGACCACAGACACCTCTTCAACACCGGGATGCGCGAGCAGAACTTCTTCGACCTCGCGCGGATAGACATTGGAGCCGCCGGTGATGATCACATCCTTCGAGCGATCCTGCAGCGTCAAATATCCCGCCCCGTCCAAGACGCCCACATCGCCGGTGTAGAGCCACCCGTCTTTGAGCGTTTTGGCCGTCGCATCTGGGTTGTTCCAGTAGCCCGGCATCACCGCGTCCCCGCGCACCAGGATTTCGCCTTGCGCCCCCGGCGGCAGGGTCTTGCCATCCCCGTCAGCGACACGAACCTCCACAGCAGATTGGGCCCGCCCGACCGAGCCCAGCCGTGCGCGCCAGGCGGGACCAGTCCGGTCGGCCACATCACCGCGCGACAAGGCCGTGATACCCATGGGGCACTCTCCCTGGCCATAGATCTGCACGAACTTGGGGCCGAACTGCCCGCAGGCTGCAAGTATGTCGGCCTCGTACATCGGTCCACCCGCATAGACGACCGTGCGCAGCCCTGGCCCGTCCGTGTCCCGCGCTTGCGCCACATCTGTTATGCGCTTGACCATCGTGGGGGCCGCAAACATGTGAACCGATCCAAAATGCGCCGCCAGATCGAAGATCTCGGCCGGATCAAAGCCCCC
>CAWUIP010000216.1:0-4639 GCA_963922415.1 uncultured Aliishimia sp.
CAACGCAATCGCTGCGCTTGGCCTCGATCAGCGTGCCCAATTCGTTCAGATCGTCTGCCATCGCGCCCTCTTAACGAACGATTGTGCCAGTGCGGCGGATTTTGCGCTGGAGTTGTAGGATGCCGTACAGCAGCGCCTCTGCCGTTGGCGGGCAGCCGGGCACATACACATCCACCGGCACGATCCGGTCACAGCCGCGCACAACTGAGTAGCTGTAGTGATAGTACCCGCCGCCATTGGCGCAGGAGCCCATCGAGATCACATAGCGTGGTTCGGGCATCTGGTCGTAGACCTTGCGCAGCGCGGGCGCCATCTTGTTGGTGAGCGTGCCCGCCACGATCATCAGGTCAGATTGGCGCGGGGACGCGCGGGGCGCGGTGCCAAAGCGTTCCAGGTCATAGCGCGGCATGGACGTGTGCATCATCTCGACCGCACAGCACGCCAGACCAAAGGTCATCCAATGCAGCGAGCCCGTGCGCGCCCAATTGATAATATCTTCGGTGGAGGTGAGCAGAAAACCCTTGTCCTGAAGCTCGCGGTTCAGCTCTTGCGTGGCAGTTTCCCGGTCCGGCCCAGCCGCCGTCGCGCCATAGGGCGCTGCATCCGTCATTGCCATTCCATCGCCCCCTTCTTCCACTCATAGGCAAAGCCCAGCGTGAGGATGCCCAGAAACACCATCATCGACCAGAACGCCACATCACTGAGGTCCTTAAAGGCCACCGCCCAGGGAAACAGGAAGGCGATTTCCAGGTCAAAGATGATGAAGAGGATCGAGACGAGGTAAAACCGCACATCGAATTTCATTCGCGCATCGTCGAAGGCGTTGAACCCGCATTCGTAGGCCGAGACCTTTTCGGGGTCCGGATTGCGCACGGCGATCACAACAGCGGCGAGGATGAGGACGAGACCTAGGCCGATGGCCACGGCCAGAAAGACGAGGATCGGGAGGTACTCCCGCAGCATATCTTCCATTTTGGCTCCTTTTTCGCCGGACCATGTGACCCAGCGGCTCAGTGGCGAACTGACTGAGGCCGGGTGTACCGCTGTGCACGCGCAGCGTCAACGGCCTCCGCCGGTTTCGACAGGGCTTTATGGTCGCAGTTTTCCTGACAATTTCTTACCAACACCTCATGCCGAAAAATGAGGCTGGCGTTTCTACGGGACGCCGGTGGCGCTGCTCTACGTGTCCGACACCCATGGTGGTGGTGACTTATCGAAAAAGGCCGCGATGCCCGCTTGCGCCTCTTCGGTTTTCCATTGCGCCACGAGTTGCGCGATTGAGTGGTCGATCACGTCTGCGTCAATGCGCGGCCCCAAGCTGCGCGCCAGGGCTTTGGCAGATGCGACAGCACCCGGTGCACAGGACAGATAGGGGGTCACTTCGGCCTCGACCGCGTCCTCAAGCGCCTCGGGTGACGCCAGCTTAGCGATGAGCCCCAACTCGCACGCCTCAGATGCGCCAAAGAGCCGGGAATTCATAAAGACGCGGCGCGCGCGCCCCTCCCCCATCCGCGCCAAAACGTATGGTCCGATTGTGGCGGGGATCAGCCCCAGCCGCGTTTCCGTCAGGCCCAGCTTGATCCCGTCTGCTGCAATCGCGACATCGCAGACCGATGCCATGCCCACCCCGCCGCCAAAGGCATTGCCCTGCAAGCGGCCAATCAGGGGTTTGGGTAGGGTGTTAAGCGCAAAGAGCATCTCGGCCAGCCGCCGCGCCTCCCGCGCGCGCGTGGCGTCGTCGGCAGCCATCTGTTCGCGCATCCAGCCCAAATCGCCCCCGGCGCAAAAGCTCCGGCCTGCGCCTGTCAGCACGACAACCCGCACAGAGGCGTCTTGGCCCAGCATCGCCGCGGCCTCGGTAATCTCCGCCATCATTTGCGCATTCAGCGCGTTATGCACTTCGGGACGTGCCAGTGTGAGCGTGGCAACGCCACGCGTGTCCGTGTCGAGGGTGATCGTTTGATATGTCATGTGCGCATGCCCCGAGCCATCTTAGCCGCTTTCAAAACTTGCGCCGGGTCGAGCCCGTGCTGCAATCCGCGCGCCTCCAAGCGCTCCATGACGGCCTCGGTCGCGACATTGCCCGCAGCGCCCGGCGCGTAGGGGCAACCGCCCAATCCGCCCACAGCCGCGTCGAAGATCCGCAACCCCGCCTCAAGCGCGCAGTCTATATTGTCCAGTGCACGACCGTTGGTGTCGTGGAAATGGCCTGCGAGGCGCTCCACCGGCACCACCTGCGCCACAGCGTCCAGCATCGGTGCCACTGTCTCAGGCGTGCCGACACCGATGGTGTCACCTAGACTGATTTCGGTGCAGCCCATAGCGAACAGGTCTTTGGCAACCTGCGCGACCGCCGCAGGCGCCACCGGACCGTCATAGGGGCAGGCCACCACGCAACTGATATAGCCGCGCACCGGCAGACCGGCCTCGGTCGCGGCGGCCACGACGGGTTTGAACCGCGCCAGGCTTTCGTCGATGGTCGCGTTGATGTTGGCGCGGCTGAACCCCTCGGAGGCCGAACCAAAGATCGCAACCTCGTCGGCCCGCGCGGCACGCGCGTCTTCAAAGCCACGTAGATTGGGGGTCAGCGCGGTGTAGCGCACGCCAGGCTTACGGGTGATTTGGGCCAAGACCTCGCCGCTTCCGGCCATCTGTGGCACCCATTTGGGGCTGACAAAGCTCGCGCATTCGATCCGCGCAAAGCCTGCGGCACTCAGGCAATCCACCAGCGCGACCTTCTCCGCGACAGGGATATCCCGCGCCTCGTTCTGGAGCCCGTCGCGCGGGCCGACCTCAAATATCTCAACATTACGCATCTGCGGGCTCGTCCAACCGGATCAGAAGATCGCCCGCCGCCACCTGCGCCTCATCTGCCACGAGAACCTCTTCAATCCGCGCATCGCGGGGTGCGGTAAGCGTGTGCTCCATCTTCATTGCTTCCAAGACGGCCAACGGATCACCTATGGCGACCGCGTCACCCGGCTTTGCAAAGATCCGCTTCACCCGCCCGGGCATGGGCGCCAGAATTGCGGAGCCTTGGGCCGCGCTGGCATCGTTGACCGCTAGCGGGTCGGGATGGGTGAATTTTGCGCCTTCGTTCCCCAGCACCCAGTAGTCGCGCCCGTCCATGAAGACCTTGGGCAAAGCCTGACCGGCCTCTGTGACCCAAGCGCCGCGCTGGTATGACAGTGTGAGAGCCGTATCCGCGACCTGCCAGACTTGGCGGGAGGGTGACGCTTCAAGGCTGCGCACCCCGATGTCATCCCCCGCCGTCTGCAACGTCACAGCATTTTGGAGTGCCGCCCAAAGGGCGAAGCCTTGATCCCAAGTCGGTTCAGTGAGCTCCATCGCGGCCTGTGCAGCGGCAACTGCCGCCAGTGGCGCATCCGCTGGAGGTCTCGTAAGGGCGTCAAGCTCGCGATCAATGAGCCCTGTATCCATATCGCCTTGCACAAAGGTCTCGTGCCCGCACAGCCGGTCCAGAAAGGCGACATTGGTCACGACGCCCGCGATCTCGGTGCCTTGCAAGGCGAGGCTGAGCTTTTTCAGGGCAGCGGCGCGGGTTTCGGCGTGCACGATCACCTTTGCGATCATCGGATCGTACCAGGGGGAGATCGTGTCGCCTGTTTCAACGCCTGTATCGACGCGCGCGTCGCTGGGAAACGCCAGATGCGCAAGGCGGCCGGTTTCCGGCAGAAAGCCGTTGGCCGGGTTTTCGGCATAAAGCCGCGCCTCAATGGCCGCACCTTGGATCTGCACATCCGCTTGCGCGACCTGCAACCCCTGCCCCGCCGCCAGCCGGATTTGCAGCTCGACAAGATCCAGCCCGGTGATCAGTTCTGTCACGGGATGTTCGACCTGCAGCCGCGTGTTCATCTCCATGAAGTAAAAGCGGTCGGCACGCAGCCCGTCGGAGGCGTCGGCGATGAACTCAACGGTGCCTGCGCCCTTGTACCCAATCGCTTCGGCAGCGCGCACGGCAGCAGCCCCCATCGCCGCGCGCATCTCTTCTGTCATGCCTGGGGCGGGTGCTTCCTCCAATACCTTTTGATGGCGGCGTTGTAGGGAGCAATCGCGCTCAAAAAGATGGATCGCCCGGTCGCCATCCCCGAAGACCTGGATCTCGATATGGCGCGGTTGGGCCACGAATTTCTCGACCAGCACCGCGTCATTGCCAAAGGCCGCGCGCGCCTCGCTTTGGGCCGAGGCCAGGGCTGCCGCGAACGCGTCCCGAGACTGGACGATCCGCATGCCCTTGCCGCCGCCGCCCGCGACGGCCTTGATCATCACCGGATAGCCAATGTCGTCCGCGGCGTCCGCCAGATGTTCGGGTGATTGATCCGCGCCGTGATAGCCAGGAACGACCGGGACGCCTGCGGCCTCCATCCGGCGCTTGGCAGCGTCCTTGAGGCCCATCGCACGAATGGCCTCGGAAAATGGCCCAATAAAGGTCAGCCCCGCTGCCGCAACCGCGTCAACAAAATCGGGATTCTCACTTAGAAACCCATAACCTGGGTGAATTGCATCCGCGCCGGTCGCGGCGGCGGCGGCCAGTATGGCGGGGATGTTTAGATAGCTCTCTGCGGCCTCGGCTGGCCCAATCCGCACGGCTTCATCGGCCACCCGCGTGTGCAGCGCG
>CAWUIP010000217.1:0-4638 GCA_963922415.1 uncultured Aliishimia sp.
TTGGCGGCATCGCGCTTTCGGGCCTCTGGGCGCGCAGCTATTTGGGCAATACCGACCTGTTGGCGCAGACAGAGACCTCGATTGGTGCTTACCGCGCGGCGGCGTCGCAGATCCCGGCAAGCCCTATTGAGGATTCCGACCTGCCCAGTGTCGTGCCTGCGCTGAACATCCTGCGCGACCTGCCGGGCAATCCGGCGCTGACCGACCCCGAACCGCCCACCGAACTGCAATACGGCCTCTACCAGGGCAAAGTCCTTGGCAATCAAGCCGCGCAAACCTACCGCCGCGCGCTGAACGAGGTCTACCTGCCGCGCTTGCTTTTGCGTCTGGAAGAGCAGTTGCAGGCCAACTTGAACAACCCCGACTTCCTCTATGAGGTTTTGAAAGTCTATCTGATGCTGGGCCAGCAGGGTCCGATGGACAAGAACCTGGTCAAAGAATGGATGGATCTCGACTGGTCCGTGGCCTTCCCAGGTGACGCGCGGATCGAGCTGCGCAGCGATCTTTATGAGCATCTTGAAGTGCTCTTGGATGCGCCGATGGATGACATCGGCCTGAATGGCCCGCTGGTAGAGCAGATCCAAGGATTGCTGTCCGAGATGCCGCTGGCACAGCGGATCTACAATGGCATCATCAATTCGCCGCGTGCGACAGCCCTGCCAGATTGGCGCTTGACCGATATCGGCGGGCCGGCAGTCAGCCGTGTGATCGTCCGGTCGTCGGGCGAGCCGCTCTCGGACGGGATCGAAGGCATCTTTACCCATCGCGGCTTCAACACAGTGTTCTTGGACGAGGCTTTGGGCGTCGCGCAGCGCATCCAAAGCGAAAGCTGGGTCCTCGGCCCACGTGGCGAGGCCGAGCAAAACGAAACAGCCCTGATCGCGATGAGCCGCGATGTGCTTGACCTCTATTACACCGATTTCATCGCTCGTTATGACCAGATGCTGGGCGATATCGACATCATCCCGATGGAGAGCCTGAGCCACGCAGTTGAGGTCACCAATGTGCTGTCGGGTCCAACCTCGCCCATCGTCAATATCCTTCAAGCCATCGCGGACGAAACGCGCCTGACCGAAGATCGCACCCAGACAACTGCGTCAGGCCTGGCCTCTGGCGCGCAAGAGATTGGCGCGCTGGAGCTTGAATCGGCCCTCAGCACCCGCACGCAGGTGTTCTTGCAAACGCTGCAACGCAATGTGGCCCAGGATGGTGGCGCGCCGCCGGATCCGCCGGGCCTCTTTGTCGAAAACCGCTTCTCTTGGTTGCAGGACCTTGTGCGTGAACAAGACGGGCTGCCGTCGCAACTCTCGGACCTGATGGGACGGCTGACAGAGGTCTATCAGGAACTCAACAAGCTCTCCTTTGCAGGCGGCACCGGGGCAGGGGGCAGCGATGCCAATGCGCTGGCGCGGTTCCAAGAAGCCGCACAGCGGCTGGAGGGGCCCATGCCCCGTTGGGCACAGCAGATCATCCAAGGCTCCTCTGGCATTACCGCCGATGGCACGCGCGCAGGCATCAACGCCAAATGGCAGGCCAATGTTCTGCCCTTCTGCACGCAGGCGCTGGAAAACCGCTATCCCTTCACCCGCAGCTCTAAGGCGGATGTGGGGATGGCCGATTTCGCCCGGCTCTTTGGGCCTGGTGGGCTGATGGATAGCTTCTTTAACGAGAACCTGATCGACTATGTCGACACGCGTGCGCGGCCCTGGGACTGGAAGCGCGTCAACGACGCGGATCTGGGCATCAGCCAAGCCGTTTTGCAGCAGTTCCAATACGCCGCCGAGATCAAAGATGCCTTCTTTACAGCAGGGCCCGATCCGCTGATCACCTTCCAAATCACGCCCGAGGCGTTGGATCCCAAGGCGCAAGAGGTGGTTTTGGACATCGACGGACAAGAGGTGATCTTCAAGCACCAAGCAGCACCCAAGCCCTCTGCCATCACCTGGCCGGGCGGCGTTGGCTCTGCGCGTATCGTGCTGCAACCCATTGTGAACAACACCTCGAACGCGATCACCCGCGATGGGCCCTGGGCCTGGTTCCGGCTTTTGTCGGCAGCAGAGGTGCGCCGCACGAATGTGTCTGACCGCAAGCGCGTGATCTTCAACGTCGGCGGCCGCATTGCGATCTTCCAATTGCAATCGGGCTCTTTCCTGAACCCCTTCGCCCTGCCTGCGCTGAGCAAGTTCAGCTGCCCGAGCTCGTTCTAATGACGACGGGCTTCGGCGTGTTCGGCAAGTTCCCCGGGACCGGGGATTTCCTGCGACAGGGCTTGCCGGCAAGCTTCGTCCAAGTGTGGGACACGTGGTTGCAAGAGGGGATGACAACGCTGCGCCAGGTGCTGGGGGCGGCTTGGGATGAACGCTATTACTCCGCACCCATCTGGCGCTTCACGCTGCCAGCTGGGCTTGCCGGATCAAGTGCCGTGTCGGGTGTTCTGATGGCCAGCGTCGACAGCGTGGGCCGTCAATACCCGCTGACCATCGCCATTCCCCACGACAATTACACCCCAGCGATCACGCATTTCGCCAATCGCACGCTCTTTGAACGGCTGGAAGAGATCGCGCTCTCGGCGCTGGAGGATACGGCCACGCGCGACACGCTTCTGCGCGCGCTGGCACCGTTGCGCCTGATCCAACCCAAACGCGCCGCCCTGCATGGGACCGCTTATGTGGGTGCTCTGCCCCCCGCGCAAGTCCTCGCCGCAGATGCAGTGCGCGCGCAACACGGTGACGCGGCGCTGTGGTCGGCGATGATGGAAGGCAACCACCGCATGCAAGTCACCCGCGCACTGCCGCAGGGTGCGCAACTCCAGGCGCTTTTCGATCTGACCGCCCCAGTGTGGCAACAAACCCTGGCCGCGGAGGCGCTGTGACGATCATCCGCTTCTCCGCCACGACCCATACGGGCCATGTCCGTGAGGTGAACGAGGACAGCATCCTGTCGCTGCCGGACCACCGCATTTGGGCGGTCTCCGATGGGATGGGCGGGCACGCGGCGGGCGATTTCGCCTCGCAAACAGTGGTCGATGCCATCGCGATGATCCCGCGCGGCCTGCCGCCTGCCGAGGAAATCCGGGCCCTGCGCGACGCGATCCACCGCGCCCATGACACCATTCGGGCCGAAGCGGCGCGGCATAACGGGGCGACCATCGGCGCCACCGTCGTGACGTTCATGGAATCCGACGGCTACTTCGCCAGCTTCTGGGCGGGCGATAGCAGGCTCTACCGCGTGCAATCCGGCTCTATCGAGCTTCTGACAACCGATCACTCCATGGTGGCTGAACTGGTGGTGGCAGGGCATATGAGCTGGGACGAGGCCGAATTGCACCCCAACGCCAACGCGGTCACACGCGCGGTTGGGGTGGGAGAGACGCTGGATATCGACAAGATCCGGGGCGAAGTCTCGCCAGGGGACCGATTCCTGCTGTGTTCAGACGGGCTCACGAAATATGCGACCTTTGATATGCTGGAACGCATCCTGCTGCGCGAGCCCATCGAAACTGTCGCAGATACTCTGCAGCAGCTCGCGCTTGATGGCGGCGGCGCCGACAACATATCTATTATCGTAATTGACGCGATCTGATCCGGCTGCCATCGTGGCCCACCGCCACCAGCACCACATGCGGATCGTGACCAAGGCAACACCAGAGCGGATATGCAAAAACTCAAAGAAGCCACCGTCAAGGCGCTGATCGTGCTAACGCCGACCTATACGGCCGCCTACCTGACCGAAAAAATGGTCTGGGTCGTGCCCACACTGGCCGCCGCAGGGTTCTTTGCCGGAACAATCTCGTTCGAGAACACCGAACGGCGGTTGGAAGACGACAAGGAAGACGAGGGCACGTTTGAACTTGAGGGTCTGGATGATGATGCGGGCGACGGCTGACCGAACAACTTGGTGACCGGCGAGCAACGGCCTAGGAATGGCCGGTCAGCGTTGCGGAAATGGCGGCTCTAAGCCCAAACACACCATCATTGGCTGGAAGCGGAGCATTGGTTACAGTCCTACCAAACTAAGCAATCGACAAGGAATTCACGTGACCAAATTCGTAGAAGGCGGCTGTCTTTGTGGAGCGTCTGGTTTTAAAGCAATTGCCGAAGTGAAATTTGCGATTCAATGTCACTGTAGGGACTGTCAGCACATTTCGGGTGGGGGCAACTTACCTCAAATTGCTGTGCCTTCGGACAATTTCGAAAAGCAAGGCTTGGTGGAGGTTTACGAAACCATGTCTGATGCCGGGAACACAGTCAAAATTGCATTTTGTAGAAGATGCGGTTCACCATTGTATAAGTCGACGTCAAAGATGGCCGAAACTATTTTTGTGTGCGCTGGATCGCTTGACGAAGACTTGGTCAAGGAACCGTTCCATAAGGTCTTTGAAGACTGTCGAAGGGTTTGGGATTCTTAAGCGCCCACACTTTAGAGAACGAATGGCCGCTTCGTGTCGCACTCAAGACCTTCGTTGTCCTGCTTCGGCAAGTGATGTTCCAAGACGATCTCTGCGTCGGCCAAGTCAAAGGGTTATGGGCGGAAAATCTGTGAGGTCTCGCGGTGCGTTTGTGGTGGAGCATCTCAGGCTATGATCTTGCACCGCGCCTGGTGCGCACCCTAGTGCGGCGGCGTAAGTTCGGCGAAATC
>CAWUIP010000218.1:0-4619 GCA_963922415.1 uncultured Aliishimia sp.
CCGATCAGCATGCGGCGGATTTCGGAGGTGCCCGCGCCAATCTCCATCAGTTTGGCATCGCGGAAGATGCGGGACACTGGGCTGTCCGAGAGGAACCCGGCCCCGCCCATGGCTTGCACAGCTTGGTGCGCTTGGACCATGGCCTGCTCCGAGGCGTAAAGGCAGCAGGCAGCCGCATCCTGACGGGTCACGTCGCCCCGGTCGCAGGCTTTGGCCACTTCATAGATATAGGCCCGGGCGGAGTTCATCGCCGTGTACATATCCGCGATCTTGCCCTGCATCAGTTGGAACATGCCTATCGGCTCGCCAAACTGGCGGCGGGTCGAGACATAGGGCATCACCTCGTCCATACAGGCGGCCATGATGCCCGTGCCGATGCCCGCGAGCACCACACGCTCATAGTCGAGACCCGACATCAGCACCTGCACGCCGCGCCCCTCTTCGCCCAGCACGTTTTCGAACGGCACTTCGACATCTTCAAAGATCAACTCGGCCGTATTCGACCCGCGCATACCCAGCTTGTCAAAGTGCGGTGAGGTCGAGAACCCGGTCATCGCTTTTTCGATCAGAAAGGCGGTGATCCCTTTGGACCCCGCCTCGGGATCGGTCTTGGCATAGACCACCAACGTGTCGGCGTCTGGGCCGTTGGTGATCCAGTATTTGTTACCATTGAGCCGGTAGTGGTCATTGCGCTTTTCCGCACGCAGCTTCATCGACACAACGTCGGATCCAGCACCCGCCTCGGACATCGCGAGCGCGCCCACATGCTCGCCCGAGACCAGCTTTGGCAGGTAGGTTTGCTTTTGCGCATCGGTGCCGTTGAGGCGGATTTGGTTCACGCACAGATTCGAATGCGCGCCATAGGAGAGCGAGACGGAGGCCGAGGCGCGTGCGATCTCTTCGATGGCGATTACATGCGCCAGATAGCCCATGCCGACGCCGCCATAGTCCTCTTCAACCGTGATACCAAGAAGGCCCAGCGCGCCCATCTCGGCCCAAAGCTCGGACGGAAAAACATTGTCCTGGTCCGTGGCCTGCGCCAGCGGTTTGACACGCTCTTGCGCCCAGGCATGCACCATCTCGCGCAGGGCGTTGATGTCTTCTCCAAGATCGAACGTCATACTGCCCAGGAACACGGTGCGTCTCCTCCCCGTTTATTGAACGCACGTTCATTTATAAGGGTGCGACACGCGCAGGTCAACTGCAATCGCAGACGCGGCAGGCGATTGGATAACGTAAGGGGCGGAGGGGTTACGTGCTACGCGGCGAGGCGCTTGACGAGGTCGCGCATGAACTCGGTGCCGCGCGTGAACTCGGCCACGGTGATGAACTCGTTGGGCTGATGCGCCTGTTCGATGCTGCCGGGCCCGCAGACCACGGCCGAGTAGCCCGCAGCCTGGAAATGCCCCGCCTCAGTACCGTAGCTTACCACATGGGTGACGTTGTCGCCTGTCAGGCTCCGCACCAAGGCTTCGGCTTGGCCGTCGGTTTCCGGCCGAAGCGGCGGGACATCGAACATCACATCGACTTCGATATCTGTTTCGGGCCGCACTGCTTGCATTTCTGTGCGCAACGCGGCCACCCGGTCCAAATAGGCCTGCTTGAGCGCTTTCGGATCATCGCCGGGAACGGCTCGAAAGCCGAGCGTGAAGTGGCAGTCTTTGGCCGTGATGTTGTGGGCTGTGCCGCCCTCGATCATGCCCACATGCCAGTTGGTATAGGGCGGATCGAACATCGCGGCGATCTCCGACGGCTCCGCAGCCATCGCCGCGTCGTTCATTGCATTGGCCCATTCGATCAGCTTGGCCGCCTCGTGAATGGCACTGACCCCCTGATAGGCGATAGAGGAATGCACCTCGAACCCCACAACATGGGTCGGGAAGCCCTGCCCGCCCTTATGGCCGGTCACCGCGCGCATCTCGGAGGGCTCGCCCACGATCACCGCGCCGCCTTTGGGCAAGACCGGCTCCATCGCTTTGATCATCGGGGGCGCGCCGGTGCAGCCGACCTCTTCGTCAAAGCTGAGCGCGATCTGCATGGGCGTCTTAAGGCCTGCATAGTGTCCTTCCACCAGCCCCCAAACGGCCAATGCGTCAAAGCCCTTCATATCGCAGGTGCCGCGCCCAAAGAACTTGCCGTCCCGTTCGGTGACTGTCCACGGGTCCGTGTCCCAGGGCTGGCCATCCACGGGCACCACGTCCGTGTGGCCAGACAGGACAATGGCGCCCTCTTTCCAAGGGCCCACATGCGCAAAAAGTGCGGCCTTCTCGGGCTGGTTTGGGTCGGGCCAGACATGGGCTTCGATGCCGTGACCGTGCAAATACTCGGCGACCCAGTCAATCAGCGGGCGGTTGCTGTCCCGCGACACCGTCGGGAAGCTGATCAGCTTGGTCATCAACTCGACCGGCGTCAAACGATGCGTCATGTGGCTATCGGGGCTCCAAAAAAGATCAAAGTGCAATCCTCATCGCTGACATGCAACTCACGCTGGCCATAGTCTTGGTCAAACGGCGCACGCACGCGCCCTGCAGGTAACGCATCAAGCTTAGGTTTCAATTCCGCATAAAGCGCGTCGACATCATCCACATCGATATAGAAAGAGTTTTCCCGCTCAGGATGGGACAGATCCACCGCAGCATAAACCTCGACCAGCCGAACCGCGACCGCGTCCCGGCGCAAGAACGCGTAATTGTCCGCCTGAAACCCGACAGCAAAGCCCAACACATCGCGATAAAAAGACACCTGTGCGTCAAGCGATGTGCAGGGCACAAAGGGCGTAATCTGGCGAAGCGTGCCGGGCATCAATAGCCGCTGTCTGTTTCCAAGACCATGTGCCCCGCCTCAACCTCGCGGTAGACCGACGGCTCGGGCTGATAGTCCGCGGCATGGATAGGCGACGGGATCGGTTTGAAGTTGAGGTCTTTTTCCGATTTCCGCTGCCGAGGATCGGCGATGGGAACTGCGGACATCAAAGCTTGGGTATAAGGGTGCTGCGGGTTCTCAAAGACTCGCGCCCGCGGCCCAAGCTCTACAATCCGGCCCAAATACATCACGCCCACATAGTGAGAGACGCGTTCGACCACGGCCATGTCGTGACTGATAAAGAGATACGACACACCCAACTCGGCCTGCAGTTCCATCATCAGGTTCAGCACTTGCGCCTGAACCGACACGTCCAAGGCCGAGACGGCCTCATCCGCGATGATCAACTTGGGGTTCAGCGCCAAGGCGCGCGCAATGGCAATCCGCTGGCGTTGACCGCCCGACAATTCGTGCGGATAGCGACGCATGAACGAGCGCGGCAGTTCCACGCGATCAAACAGCATCTCGATCCGCTCGGTGATCTTGCTGCCGGTCAGCGTGCCGAAGTTGCGCATTGGTTCGGCGACCTGATCGGCCAACTGCATCTGCGGGTTGAGCGAGGCAAACGGGTCCTGAAAGATCATCTGCATATCGCGCCGCGCCTCGCGCAGCTTTTGCGGCGAGAGCTTCAGGATATCGACGCCATCAAGGTCAATCTCACCCGCCATCGGCTCCACCAGGCGCAAGATTGACCGACCGGCGGAGGACTTTCCGCAGCCAGACTCGCCCACCAAGGACAGCGTCTGGCCTTTGTTGATCGTGAAAGAGACATCCTCCACCGCGTGCACATTCGCCACCGTGCGGCGGAAAAAGCCGCCCTTTACCGGAAAGCGCGTTGTTAGGCCCTTCACTGTCAGCAGCACTTTGTCAGTGCCGGGGATCGGTTCAATCGCCCACTGATCTCGCCCCAAAAGCTTCATCGGTTCGGGCGCGCCCTTGCCTCGCATCTCACCCAGCTTCGGTACCGCCGCCAAAAGCGCCTTGGTGTAAGTGTGCTGTGGGTTTTCGAAGATCTGCTCGACCGGACCCTCTTCGACCTTGTTGCCGCGGAACATGACCACGACGCGGTCCGCCATCTGCGCCACAACGGCCATGTCATGGGTGATGAACATCACGGCTGTGCCCGTTTCGCGCTTGAGCCGGTCCATCAGCGCCAAGATCTCGGCCTGGATCGTCACATCAAGCGCGGTTGTCGGCTCATCCGCGATCAACAGGCGGGGCTCGCAGGCCAGCGCCATCGCGATCACAACCCGCTGGCGCATCCCGCCGGACAGCTCATGCGGATACTGTTTGAGCCGCCGCTCGGGCTCTGGAATGCGCACCTGGCGCAAGAGCTCCAGCGCGCGGTCATCGGCCTGCTTTTGGCTCAGGCCTTTGTGAATGCGCAGCCCTTCGGTCAACTGACGCCCCACGGTGAAGACAGGGTTGAGCGCGGTCATCGGCTCTTGGAAGATCATGCCGATCTCATTGCCGCGAATTGTGCGCATCAAATCCTGGTCGGTCTGCGCCAGATCCATCTCGCCCGCATCCTTGCGGTCAAAGAGCAACCGCCCCTTGGCGATGTCACCGCCGCCGAACTCGACCAACCGCATCAGCGAGAGTGACGACACCGATTTACCGGACCCCGACTCACCGACAACGCAGACCGTCTCGCCCGGTCCGATTTCGAAGGACACATCTTCGACGCCGACAACGGGGCCATCCTTGGTTTGGAATTCAACCCGCAATCCGTCGATCTTCGCGATCGGTCGCGTTGG
>CAWUIP010000219.1:0-4612 GCA_963922415.1 uncultured Aliishimia sp.
CGGGGCGGCTGGTGCTGGAAGAGCGCGGCGTGTCCGTGACCCGTTTGACCCCGCCCGAAGCGCTGGCGCGCGGCATCGCCTATCTGCCTGCAGACCGCCTGGGTCAGGCGGGAGTCGGCTCCCTCTCCATCGGTGACAACATCGCGATGCCAGTCTATCCGTCGCTGCGCACGGGCTTCGGCCTCACCGATGCGGCGATCGAAGCGCATGCTGGCACCTTAGGCGCTGCAGCAGGCGTCAAACCCAACATCCCCGCCTTGCCGCTTGAGGCACTGTCTGGCGGCAATGCGCAAAAGGTCGTCTTGGCCAAATGGCTCCAGATCGCGCCGCGTCTTTTGCTGCTGGATGAGCCGACCCAAGGTGTCGACGTCGGCGCGCGCCAACAAATCTGGAGTGCCTTGCGCCAGGTGACGGACACCGGTGCGGCGATCCTCGTCGCTTCCACGGATTACGACCAACTTGCCGCGATCTGTAACCGTGTGCTGATCTTCGCGCGCGGCCAGATCATGGCCGAACTCTCGGGCCAAGACCTGACCAAAGAGACTATCGCCGACCACTGTTACCGCTCTATGGCCCGGATTGCATAAATGACCGACGACAAGACCTATGACGACCGCATTGCGGCCCTTGAAGCAAAAATTGCAGAGCTTGAAGGCGCGGCAGAGATGCGCGCCGCCGAAACGGCGTTTTCCTGGAAAAGCTGGTTCGAGAAATACGGGCTGTTGGTGGCCTGGGTCGCGATCATCTTGGTGCTGGGCGCATTTAAGCCCGCGCAGATGTTTGCCTGGAACTCCTATGCGTCGATGCTGGGATCGAACGCGATGGTTGTGGTGCTGACGCTGGCGCTGATTATTCCGCTCACCACAGGCGATTTTGATCTGTCGGTCGCCGCGACGATGGGACTGTCGTCGATGCTGATTGCCGTGCTGAACGTGCAACAGGACGTGCCCATCGGCGGTGCCATCCTAGTGGCACTTCTGGCGGGCGCCGCGATTGGTGCCGTGAACGCCTTCTTCATCCTCTATTTCAGGGTCTTTTCGCTGATCGTGACGCTGGGGACGGGGTATTTCGTATCGGGGCTGATCTTGTGGGTTTCCAACAGCGGCACGGTCGCTGGTGTTTCGATGGACCTGGTGAACGCCGTGATCCTCACGCGGGTTATGGGCATCCCCATCGGGTTCTACTATGCGGCTGTCCTGACACTGGCGCTGTGGTACGTGTTCCAGCACACAAGCCTGGGGCGGCGGATGCTCTTTGTGGGACGTGGGCGCGAGGTCGCGCGTCTCTCGGGCGTTGATGTGGTTCAGGTGCGGGCGGGCGCGCTGATCGCCTCTGGCGTGATGGCTGCCTTTGCGGGTGTGCTTTACACAGGTATGCGCGGGGCGGCAGACCCGTCCTCGGCGCTGGCGTTCCTTTTGCCCGCCTTCGCGGCGGCCTTCTTGGGGTCAACGGCAATCTATCCGGGCCGGTTCAATGCCATTGGCGCCTTTGTCGCGGTCTACTTTTTGTCGACCGGGATCATGGGGCTGAACTTCCTGGGCGTCGACAGCTTCGTGCAGAACCTCTTTTACGGCGGCGGGTTGGTGGTCGCGGTGGCGATCTCGCAATTGATCCGTGGCCGCAAGGATATGGGGTAAGGCGCGGGCGCTACCGCATCACAAACGGATCGGGGATCGGGTCATCGCTGGTGCGCAGCCAAACGGCCTTGACCTTGGTATAGTCGAGCGCGGCTTGCAGCCCGCCTTCCCGACCATGCCCCGACAGCCCATGCCCGCCGAAGGGCGCTATCGGACTGACGGCCCGATACGTGTTGAGCCAGACAATCCCCGCGTTCAACGCCCGCGTGACACGGTGCGCCCGTGTCAGGTTCTGCGTGAACACGCCCGAGGCCAGCCCGTAGTCGGTCGCATTGGCCAGCGTGATGGCCTCGGCCTCCGTCTCAAACGCCTGGACGGCCAGAACCGGCCCAAAAAACTCCTCCCGCAAGCACGCCGCCTCGGGCGCGTCTGTGCAATCAAGGATAGTGGGCGGAAAGTAGAACCCATCCCCTGGCAGCGCCGCGCCGCCCATGACCAAGCGCGCACCTTGCGCCACGGATTGCGCCACCAAGTCAGCAGCCCGCGCGCATTGCCGTTCCGTACAGAGCGGCCCAACCTCGGTGGCCATATCATCCGGCGGGCCGATCTTGACCGTCTCGGCCTTTTCCTTCAGCCGCGCCAAAAAGGCGTCTTTGATCGACGCCTGTACCACCAGCCGCGACCCCGCCACGCAGCTTTGGCCCGACGCCGCGAAGATGCCGGACACTTGCGCGTTCACAGCGCTTTCTAGGTCCGCATCCGCGAACACAATGAAGGGCGATTTGCCGCCTAGTTCGAGCGAGGTGGAGGCCAGGTTCTCGGCCGAATTTCGCACAATGTGCCGCGCTGTGTCGGGTCCGCCCGTAAAGGCCACATGGGCGACCTTGGGGTGGCGCGTCAGGCGTGCGCCGACCTCTGGGCCACCTGTGAGAACATTCAGCACGCCTTTGGGAAAGCCCGCCCTGTCGAAAAGGCGCGCGAAGGCCAGCATCGGCGCGGGCCCCTCTTCGGACGCCTTGAGCACGACCGTGCACCCCGCCGCCAAGGCCGGGCCGATCTTCACCGCAGATAGGAACAGCTGCGAGTTCCACGGCACCACCGCCGCTACAACGCCCACTGGCTCGCGCCGCAACCACACTTCCATATCGGTCTTGTCGATGGGCAGATGCGCGCCCTCGATCTTGTCGGCGAGCCCTGCGTAATAGCGGTAATACTCCGCCACATAGGCGATCTGCGCGCGCGTCTCGCGGATGATCTTGCCCGTATCCTGAGTTTCCAACGCCGCCAGGTGATCGGCGCCTTCGGCCACCAGATCGGCCAGCCGCAGCAAAAGCTTGCCCCGCGCCGACGCTGTAAGACCGGCCCAGTCAGCCCCCAAAAACGCAGCCTCTGCGGCATTCATGGCGGCGTCTACATCCCCCGCACTGGCCGCCGGCATCAGCGCCCAAGGGCGCCCACTGGCTGGATCCAGGCTTTCAAACTGCGCCTCTGCGTCCTGAAACGCGCCACCGATATACTGTTGAAACCGTTCCATCCCTGCTCCGCTCAAAACGCTGGCATCACGTCGCTGATGAACCGCTCAAGCGAGGCTTTCTTGCGCTCAAAGCTCATGCTGGAGTCAATCCAGAACGAATATTCATCATAGCCCAGCGCTTCGCAGGTCTTGAGCCGTTCGATGACCGTGTCAGGCGTGCCGATCACGAGGTCGCGCTCCATGTTCTCGGGCGTATAGAACGGGTGCGCGGCGATATCTTCCTCGGTCAGAGGATCGATCAGACCCTGGCGCACGTCGCGCTTGTTCATGAACCACGCGCCGAAATAGCAGTAGAACCGGTTCAGCTCGACCGCCGCGCGTTTTACGTCGCTTTCGTCTTCGGCCACGTAGGTATGGCGCAAGAGCATGATCTTCGGGCGCGGCCGATCGGCGTGTGTCTCGCAGGCTGCGTTAAACTTGGCCATGAGGTCGGCGACCTCATCGTCCCCGTTCCAAAGCGGCGTGACCTGCACATTGCAGCCCTGCTCCACCGCGAATTCGTGGCTGTTGGGATCGCGTGCGGCAACCCAGATCGGGGGGCCGCCGTCTTGCAAGGGCTGCGGGGAAGAGGTGGTTGCGGGGAAGCTGGTGAACACGCCGTCATGCGCATAGTCGCCGTCCCAAAGGGCCTTCACCGCAGGGACAACCTCGCGGAGCCGCTGACCAGCCTCCCAGGCGTCCATGCCGGGGATCATCCGCTCATACTCATAGCTGTAGGCGCCGCGCGCCACACCCAGGTCAAGCCGTCCATCGGTGATCAGATCGGCCATCGCAGCCTCTCCTGCGAGGCGGATCGGGTGCCAAAACGGCGCGATGATCGTGCCAGTGCCCAGGCGCACATGTTTGGTTTGACGTGCGATATCGATGAGGTTCAGGAACGGGTTCGGCGCGATGGTGAAATTCATCCCGTGATGCTCGCCGGTCCAGACCGCGTGCATCCCGCCCGCATCGGCAATTTTGCACAGTTCCACAAACTCATCATAAAGCTGCTTTTGGTTCTGCTCCGGCGAGATCCGTTCCATATGGGCAAAGAGAGAGAATTTCATCGCAGAGCACTCCTCATGCGGGGGCGATGGGGTGTGGTTCGGGCGGTCATTAGGCCGCATCCTCCGCATCAACGGGCATTTCCAGCCACTTGGTCAATGCGGCATTCACGGCACTCGGCGCGGTGAGGTTGACCATATGGCGGTGTCCGTCGATCACAACCGCCTGCCCGCGCGGCGCCGCGGCGGCCATGGCCCGCGCCATATCGGGCGTGGAGTTTGGATCCTCCGCCCCCGTCAGCGCCAAAAGCGGGCAGGAGATACGCGCAAGGGCATCGGCATAGGTGGCATCGCCGCGCGCGAAGGCCGCATAGGCCGTGGCATAGCCGCCCAGATCCACCGCCTGCAGCCAGGATGCGACATCGTCCCGGATGGCGCGGTCTTCGGGCGTCTGCCTGAACCACCGGTCCAGCGGCGCGGCGATGTTAACGCGCCCGCGCGCGATCTCTTCTGCCCGC
>CAWUIP010000220.1:0-4608 GCA_963922415.1 uncultured Aliishimia sp.
TCAGTTTAATTTTTTTTGCAATTCTCTGCAATGCAACAATATTTTTTTGTGAGCGGCGTGTTGGCGCAGGTCTTGGCACGGCTTTTGGGGCACTGTAAGAGGTCAGGCGGAACAAGATCGAGGCACGGCAGGGCGATGAGCGACAGCGACAGCTTTATTGAGGAAGTGACCGAAGAAGTTCGTCGTGACCAACTTTACGGCTACTTGCGGCGGTACGGCTGGATTGCAGCACTGGCGATCGTTTTGATTGTCGGGGGTGCTGCGTATTCCGAGTACCGAAAAGCGCAAGTCGCTGCGCGTGCCGAAGCCCTTGGGGACGCGATTTTGGCGGCCTATGACACTCCAGAGCCGGCGGACCGGGCTGCCGCGCTGTCAGACGTGGCGCCAGATAGCGCCACGGGCAAGGCGGTCCTAAACCTCATCTTAGCGACGGAATTGGCCGCGTCTGATCAGGCGGATGCGGCAGCGGCGCAGTTGCAGACCATTGCAGAAGATGGCGATGTGCCTGAAATATATCGGTCTTTGTCGGGGTTTAAGGCGCTTTTGCTGCAGGCCGAGACATTGGACGTGGCCACGCGACGACAAGGGTTTTCAGGTTTTGCCGCGCCAGGGCATCCCATGCGGTTGCTCGCGGAAGAGCAATTGGCCTTGATTGACATTGAAACGGGCGAGATCGCGGCGGCAATTGCAAAGCTGCAATCTATCCTTCAGGACGCTGAAGCCACCACAGGCTTGCAAGAACGCGCAACTCAGGTGATTGTGGCCTTGGGGGGCACGCCGGAACGCACCGGCCTGTCGCAAACGAGCAATTGATACGACAACAGGGCCGGAGCCACAGGGTGCGGACAATCGAGCAAACCGAGCAACCAAGCCGTCTGGCACGGATTGCGGCTTTCGTCGCATTGGCGGCATTCCTGAGTGCATGCGGCGAACCACAGTTGATTTTGCCGGGGGAACGCGAAGGGTTGCGTGCGATCTTGCAAGATCCCGATCCAGATGTTCCCGTCGAAAACTTGACCCAGCCGATTTCTCTGGGCGCGCAGATCAACAATGTCGACTGGGCGCAATTCTGGGGCAGCCCGGCCGACCGTGTGGCACACCCGGCGCTGGGATCAAATTTGACATTGCAATGGCGCACCAACATTGGCGCCGGCAATTCGCGCCGCCAGCGCATTTCAGCGGACCCAGTTGTCGGCGGCGGTCGGATCTACACGCTTGACGCAGGCGCATTGATCACGGCGCTGAACCCAGCAGGTCAAGTCCTGTGGCAAAAAGATCTAGCACCGTCCATTGACGGAGCAGATGAGGCCACTGGCGGGGGGCTGTCTTACTCGGATGGGCGGCTCTATGTGGGGCTTGGTTTTGGCACTCTGTCCGTTCTGAATGCCGCCGATGGCAGCCTCGTTTGGCAGCAAGAGTTGGAAGCCACGGCCTCTGGTGCCCCCACAGTCTCTGGTGACTTGGTCTATATCGCCGCAGGCGACAACACCGGCTGGGCGCTCAACAAGGAAACCGGTCGGGTTGAATGGCAAGTGGGCACAATCGAAGATGTGCGCAACGTCTTGGGGGCTCCAGCCCCTGTTTTGACGTCGGATCTGGCGATTTTTGCGTTCGGCTCAGGCGATGTGCAGGCGGTCTTTCGGCGCGGCGGTTTGCGGCGATGGGACGCGAGCATTTTGGGGGAGCGCCGGGGTTTTGCGCTCTCCAAAGTGGGCGACATCACAGCGCCTCCGGTCGTAGACGGTGATCAGACCTATGTCGGCAACCTGTCTGGACGGGTGATCGCGCTGACCACGGGCGGCGGAAAGCGGATTTGGACCGCGCAAGAAGGGGCCGCAGGGCCGATCTGGCCTGCGGGCGACAGCCTGTTTCTGGTGACGGACCGTAATGAATTGGTGCGTCTGTCCAAAGAAGACGGTGCGCGGATCTGGGGCGTTCGGTTGCCAAACTTCGTGTCGGACCGCCCAAAGCGTCAGGCAGAAGTGTTTGCGCATTTCGGGCCGATCGTGGCGGGCGGGCGCGTCGTTCTGACTTCTTCTGACGGCGTCATGCGCAGCTTTGACCCCACGGATGGCACGCTTTTGTCATCTGTCGAGATCCCCAGCGGCGCGGCCGCGACACCTGCGGTCGCGGGCGGCACCCTCTACGTGTTGAACGCCAAGGGTGAATTGCTCGCCTACCGCTGAGACGGGTCCAGCAAAGCGCTGATGCGCTTTGCTGCTGTTTGAACCACCAGACATGCAGGCTTAAACGAGGTCACCCTCTGGCGTGATCCGGGATTTGCCACCTAGGTAGGGATGGAGGGATTGCGGCAGAACAACGCCGCCATCTTCGGTCTGCCCGTTCTCGACCACCGCAATCAGGCAGCGACCCACCGCAACGCCCGACCCGTTGAGCGTGTGCACAAATTCCGGCTTCCCGCCGTCTTCCGGCTTAAACCGCGCGTTCATACGCCGCGCCTGGAAGTCCCCACAGACCGATACCGAACTGATCTCGCGATAGGTGTTCTGCCCGGGCAACCACACTTCGATGTCATGCGTCTTGCGCGCGCCGAAGCCCATATCGCCAGTGCACAGGATCACCGTGCGATAGGCCAGGCCCAGGCGTTCCAAAACCGTCTCTGCACAGCGGGTCATCCGCGCATGCTCCTCCAGCGATGCGTCCGGATGCGTGACCGAGACCATCTCGACCTTCTCGAACTGGTGCTGCCGCAGCATTCCGGCGGTGTCCTTGCCAGCCGAGCCTGCCTCGGACCGGAAGCATTGCGTGTGCGCGGTCATCCGGCGGGGCAGGGCGCTGTCGTCCAATACTTCGCCCGACACAGTGTTCGTGAGCGTCACCTCAGAGGTCGGGATCAACCACCACCCGTTGGTGGTTTGGTAGCTGTCTTCGGCGAATTTGGGCAATTGATTGGTGCCATACATCGCCTCATCACGCACCAGAACTGGGGTGATCGTTTCCTCCAGCCCGTGTTCATTCACATGCAGATCCAACATGAACTGCGCCAGCGCCCGGTGCAGTCGCGCCACCGCGCCGCGCATCAGCACAAAGCGGCTGCCCGACAGCTTGGCTGCCGTCTCGAAATCAAGGCCAGATTGCAGGCCCGCAAGCTCGTAATGCTCTTTTGGCGTGAAATCGAAGGCAGGCGGCGTGCCCCAACGGCGAATTTCGACGTTGTCGTCTTCATCTTCGCCCACGGGCACATCGTCAAAGGGCAAGTTGGGGATGCTCATCAAAGCGGTGCGCAGGTCGTCGTCCAGCGCTTTTGCGTCAGCTTGAAGGGCTGCAACTTCGGCCTTCTTTTCGCCGACCAATGCGCGCAGACGTTCGAACTCAGCTTCATCGCCCGCAGCCTTCGCAGCACCAACCGATTTAGAGGCTTTGTTCTGATCTGCCTGTGCGGTTTCCGCGGCCAAGATTTTGCCTCGGCGCGCTTCGTCAATGGCCAGGACGGAGGATGACATGGCCTCATGGCCCAGCCGCGCAAGCGCGGCATCAAACGCATCCGGCATTTCGCGGATCATCTTGATGTCATGCATAGTCTTCGTCCTTTTGACGTTGGAATGAATGCGCCTCCTATAGGGGGCGCGGGCGACAAACGGTAGCCCCTACCGGTCTTCCAAAACGTCATAGACCCATTGGGGAATGCGCGTGGCAAGCGCGCCGTCACCTGTCGTCGAACTGACGACGGCGGTTACGGTCAAAGCGCCACTGTCATCTCTCTCAAAAACAGGCCCGCCGGAGTTGCCAGAGATCACGGGACAATCGATCATAATATTCCTATCGTCGCGTTTCGTGACGGGACAGTCATCGCGCCCGCTGGGCAAGTGCGGCACACGCCAATGATACCCCACAACTGTCACTTCCTGCGCCGCATCACGCGCCATTGGGATTGGGTCCACGTCTAGGATCGGGTTTTCAAGAAACAAAAGCCCGATATCAAAGCGCGGATCGTGCCGCGTGGCCACACCATAAGCTGGGTGGCGCACAGCCTCTATGACGGTTTCCGCCGCAAAATATTCGCCGCGCTTCCAGCCAGCAATGAACACGCGCCGCACCCCGTCGCGGACCGGCGGGGCGCAATGGGCGGCTGTCAAAACCACGTCGGGCTGGATCAACGTGCCCGAACACGAGCCTTTGCGCTGAAACCCGGCGGTATTGACGCGCCCCACGGCGGTGAATTGATCCGCAGTGGTGTCATCAAAGGCCGGCATCCACTGCTGCTGGGCCACGGCCGGTGCCGCTTGCAAAACCGCCAAAATGCAGGCGCAAAGCCCTGCAAAAGCGCGTCCTGTCGCGCGGCCTATGGCGTCTCTTTGTATCATCGTTCGCACCATGGGGCCAATCATGAGGTTTCTCAACCGCCTTTGCGCTTGCTTTGAACAGACAAATCCCATGCGCGGCTTGCATGTCGCGCGGCCCTTGCATAGGTATCGCGCTGACACAGCCAGCGGCCCCACTTTGGGCCTAAGACTGGGCTAAAAACAACAGTGAGATCCAGATGGAAGCCGTCGGCCAATTAATCCCCCACATCCTGATCATTGAGATCATGTATTTCCTGCTGATCCGACCACTGCAAAAGAAGCTGAAGGACCACCAGGCCATGGT
>CAWUIP010000221.1:0-4598 GCA_963922415.1 uncultured Aliishimia sp.
GTCATTCGCTGCAAGCGCGAAATCGCGACACTGTCGAACTCACAGATCGCGGGACAGAGCGGTCCTTGGCGATTTCTCACGGAGCGGCCGCTTTTCTCTTCTTTGGCCTATGCCGTGGACCAGCGTTGCACCTCGGAAATGGCGATGTTCACGAAGTCCTTAGCCGCGTCGATGCGGCCCGCGCGGCGATTGA
This sequence comes from uncultured Aliishimia sp., assembly GCA_963922415.1. Taxonomy (GTDB): domain Bacteria; phylum Pseudomonadota; class Alphaproteobacteria; order Rhodobacterales; family Rhodobacteraceae; genus Aliishimia. The sequence continues at coordinate 194 of CAWUIP010000221.1, forward strand.
TTGTCTGGAGACCACCAACAACGCCCACCACGTATTTTCCGCATTTTTCGGGTTCCAAGTTTGGACGCGCATTTCCGGCACGTTGCGCGCGCTCGACGAGCCCCGCTGTCGAAGCGCCAATCCGGTCGAAATGGGCATTGACCGCGTCGCTGACGGCTTGTGATCCGATGCTGGGCAGTTCTGAGACGAGGGCCGTCATCAGGCATCCAAAACGGCGCATACTGCCTGGGTAAGGCGTCACCATCTGCTCAAGGGCAGCCACAATGGTTTCAATGCGGTCGCTGTCGTCCATGATACGCGCCACATAGGTTTCCATTTCCTCGCGATACGCCGCGAGGGCTTCGAGCAAGAGCTGCTCTTTGCCGCCAAAATCGGTGCGGAGGGCGAAGCTTCCTAAGCCTGTTTGCGCTTCGATGGCGCGGACGCCGAGCGCTTGGTAGCCATGCTCCCAAAAGGCATCTTTTGCCTTCAGGATCACTTCGTCACGGTCGTAACTTTTGGGTCGTGCCATCAGAGCGCCTCCAAAGATTTTGATAGATGCGCGGAAAGACCTTTTCCAGTCACGCGCGCGCCGTGGCATGGCAAAAGGTGGGTAAGTTCAATTCGCGCAAAAAGTGGCTTGGCCCAGTTACGGTAAACCTCCGCATCTTTGAGGCACATCGTTTTGAAACTCCCGCGCGGGCTGGCCTCAGACGGTGGCAGCCCGTCGTCTTTTGCCGGGGCGCCAAACGCGTCGCAGACGATCAGACCGACCGCCCCCGCGCTGGTAATTTCAACCCATACCTCTTGCGCCTTCAGCCCCTGAGGTTGGTGAAGACGGACACCGTCGGGCAGGGCGGGCATAAGATCCTGCACATCTTCGAAGCTGAAACTCGTTTGTTTTTCCAGCCTTCTGTGTGCCCCAATCGGCGCGTAAAGCGGCAGGCCGGGGAAAGCCTCCAGATACTCGGTCAGCGCGAGGTGATGAAAGTGGTTTGGGGCGATTATGGCCGAAACCCCTCCAAGCGCCGTCATTCGTTCAATGGCGCCTGGGGTGAGCCCTGTCACGGGGCTGTACAGCGCCAGTCCGCCGTCCCTTAGCTTGATTGCTGCCATTGCCGCCGCACCGCGTCTGGCGCGATAGACACCTTCCATATCAGGAATGGGCTCTAAAGGGAGCAAGGGTTTTCTGGGCGGCATAGCAAGTCCTTCAAACGGTGTTGACAGCGTTTCACTGCATGTGTAGTGATTCATTCACTGCAACTGCTTTGAAACATAGCTCGCCCTTCTCAGTTTGTCGAGTGGCCAGCAAAACCAGGAGTTAACTCTATGAAACCAATGGAATTGTCTCGCCGAACAGCGCTTGGCCTGACGGGCGCGCTCTTTATGGGCGCCAGCCTCCCGCTCACCGCTCTGGCTGACGGTCATGCGGATCATCTGGCATCGCTTGATCGTGTTGAATTGGACGGCAATACGCTGGCCTACCTGGATGTCGGCGCCTCTGGCGCACCGGCTGTGATGTTGATCCACGGTATCCCAACATCATCCTACCTGTTCCGCGATGTCGCCCCTCGGATCGCCGCCGCTGGGTACCGCGTTATCGCACCTGACCTGATGGGGTTCGGTGCCTCTGACAAGCCTGCCGACCCAGCCGCCTACGCAACGGAGGCCCGAAGCGCGCGGCTCTTTGCGCTAGCCGATCATCTGGGCGTCGAGGATTTTGCGATTGTCTTGCACGACGTCGGGGGCATCACCGGCTGGCAGATGGTCCTAGACGCGCCCGACCGTTTGACCGCAGTGGTTGCAACCAACACAATCGTGGGACTTGCAGGCGTCACACCTGCACCAGCGGTCATGCAGATCATGGGGCAACAGGCCACGCCGCAAGAGGTCTTCGCGCCGATGGCCGCACCGGAGGGCGCAGAAGACTTGGCGTTGATGTGGTTAGAGCAAGGCTGGTTTGGCCCGGGCTCTGTCCCTGCCAGCGAAACCGCCGTTTATGCCGCTGATATCGAGGGCGCGAATGTAGTCTACGAGACGTTTTTCGCGCAGGCCGTGCCCGCCTTCATGATGGGCGAAGAGGCCCGCAATGCAGCGCTGGCCGCCTACGCAGGCCCCACCGCAATCATCTTTGGTGAACAAGACGCCTACTTTGATGCAGACGTTGTGATTGGCGACTTGCAAGCGCGTTTGGGCACGCCGGACGCCAACATCACCCGCATCCCCGACGCTGGTCACTACCTGCAGGCCCATGCGCCTGAGGCGTATGTGAACGCCTTGACCAGCTTCCTCGATGCAGAACTCGCCGAATAGGCATCCCCAAAACCCATCCGCAAACAGGAGAACGACAATGGCAAAAGTGACCACAAAACGCACGATCGATGCGTCCGCAGAAGACGTCTGGGCCAGCTTGGACGATTATGGCGGGATCGCGAAGTGGAACGAAAACCTTGCAGCATCCCGCATCCTGCCCGGAAGCGTGGAAACCGGGCTTGGTGCAAAGCGGCAGTGTGACTTGAAGGCCGATGGCAGCGAATATCTGCGCGAGACCATCAATGTGTATGTGCCCGGTCGCAAACTGGGTCTGGTGATTGATGACACGACGATGCCCATGAAAGGCGCGACCTGCCTCTTTGAAGTCCGCGCCCTTGGGAACAACAAAAGCGAGATCTCCTTCACCATGGATTTCAAGCCGCCGATGGGCATCATTGGCCAGCTTATGCTACCGATGATGAAGCCCATGCTGCGGGGCAAAATGGCTAAGGCCCTAGAGGGCAACGCCAAATACGTCACGCGCAACGCCTTCTCCCACGCGTAACGCTTGGTTGGCGCGGCTCCGACCGCGCCACTCCCCTTCTCTTCGAAAAGGATAGATCATGAACCGCGTGGTCCGATTTGCCACGCCGGACGGTCCTGCTGCGCTCGACATCCGGCAAGAAACTATCCCAACCCCGTCTTCCGGCGAGGTGTGTGTCACCATAGAAGCCGCCGGTTTGAACCGGTCCGAGTGGCTGTATTCGCGCGGTGAATACCTCTTTGAGCCGCCAAAAGACGCGTTGATCGGCGCAGAGGCAACCGGTCGGGTGCAGGCCGTTGGCCCGGACGTCACGGGGTTTGCTGTCGGCGATGCCGTTTGCATTCTGCCAAGCTTCCGCGTCGACCACTACGGCGTTCTGGCAGAGCACGCGCTTGTGCCCGCCACATCGGTTATCCCCCGCCCCAAAGGGTTGGACCCTATCCAGGCGGCGGCCGTGTGGATGGGGTTTGCAACGGCCTATGGTGGGCTGGTCACGTATGGCGGCCTGCGCCTGGGCAAAGACCAGCGCGTGCTGATCTCGGCCGCGGCATCCTCGATTGGCATTCCTGCGATTCAGATTGCCAAAGACCACGGGGCCTATGTGATCGCCACCACACGATCGGCGGACAAACGCGATCAGCTTTTGGCGGCGGGTGCCGACCAAGTTGTCGTGACAGATACGGACGGCACGCTAGAGGGCGCAGAGTTCGATATCGCTTTTGATCCGGTCTCGGGCCCCTTTTGGCATGACCTGGTCAACGCAGCCGCCCCCGGCGCACGGATCATCTCCTATGGCAGTCTGGCTTATTACGGCACTGAACCGAGCGTGCCGCTCTTTGCTCTGATCACCAAGAACGTCCAACTCATCGGCTATTACGTGGTTTGGCATCTTTTTGAGAAACCCGAGCTTTGGGCTGCGGCCTATGACTATCTCTTGCCCCGTATCGAGGAGGGACGCTTCCAACCGCTCATCCACCATACCTATCCGTTGAGCGATGTGCGCGACGCCTACCTCGCGCTCGAAGGCAATGCGCCCATTGGCAAGATCGTCGTCACCCCATGACCGACCTACTCTGGCGGCATGGTTCGGGCGTCAGAGTCTCGCAAACTTCGAACCCACAACAGGAGACTTCAACATGACCGACGTAACCGTAACCGTCGCCCAGAAAATATCCGCGCCCGTTGACAAAGCGCGCGCCGCCATCACCGACCCGCAATGGGAGAAGTGGTTGCCCTTCATCAAGTCAGCGGAGTGCGCTGGTACATCCGCAGGATCCTCCCGCGTTTGCGTGATGGACATGCCGGGGACCGAAATGGACGGCTATGAGCTGAAGGAGACGATCCTTGGCGTCGACGCCGACGCGGGCAGCTTGGCCTACTCCATCGAAAACCCGCCCATGCCGCTCAGCAATTTCTCTGGCTCGGTTGTGGCACAATCCGGCGAAGACGGCAGCACAACGGTTGTATGGACCGCAAATTTCCAGGCGGACCCCGAAAACGTTGAAATGCTTCGTGGCGCTATCATCGGGCAATACCAAGCCGGGATTGGAGCGTTGGAAGCTTACGCATCTGCATAGCGCAAACGGCCCGCGCTGCTCTGGCCTTACCGAGCGGCGCGGGGCCTCCATG
>CAWUIP010000222.1:0-4582 GCA_963922415.1 uncultured Aliishimia sp.
ACCATGGGGCCTGTATTCGGGGTGATCTTGATCGTTTTGGTGCCCGAACTCATCAAAGTGATCGCAAGCTATGCGACCGGGGGCGACGCCAGTTCCGCGCGCTATGCAGCGCCGCTGCAAGAGATCGCGTTTGGCGCATTGCTCATCTTCTTCTTGCTCAAAGAGCCTTTGGGCATCAACCATATCACAGACCGCTTCTTCAGAGCGGCAAACCGCTGGCCCTTTGCCCGCGGCTAAATCAGGGAGGACCACCACCATGACACTGAACCGCCGGACATTCCTGGGCACCACAGCGGCTGCGACGGCCGCGCTGGGCACGCCTATGATCCTGAAGGCACAACCTGCCGAGTATATCCTGGGCGCCTCGCTGCCGTTGACGGGACCGTTTGCGACCGCGGGCCAGCTTGTGGCACCTGCGTTCTCGCTGGCCACGCGTCTCTTCAACGAAGAGGGCGGCATCGCAGGCACGCCGATCAAGTTCGTCACTGCGGACTCCGGCTATGTGCCGCAGAACACGCTCGCGAACTTTCAGCGCGATCTGGCCAACCACGGCAAGAACATGATCGGCTACTTCGCCGACAGCACAGGTGCCATGAAGCTGATCGCGCCAGAGCTTAAGGGCGAGAACGCGCGGATCATGGGCTCGACCTCGTTCGCGTCCGAGCTCGCGGACCCGGCCACGCATCCCTACCAGTACCTGTCGGGGCCAAGCTATCAAAGCCAGTTCGATATCCTGCTGGAAAATATCAAGAAAGAAGGCGGCTCCACGGTCGCATTCATCTACTCCAACACCGAGTTTGGCCGCGACCCGATCGAGCATGGTCGTGTCACAGCAGAGCGTTTGGGCATCAAAGTTGTGTTGGAGGAAAGCACCAAGCCCCAAGGCGCGGATATCGCAACCCATGTGACGAAGCTGGCGCAATCAGGCGCGGAATACTGCATCCTGCAAGGCTACGTGACCGGCGTCTGGCCGCAACTGATCGGCGGCGCCCGTCAGTTCGGATTGCCCACGAAGTTCAAGGGCACGTTCTGGGGCATGGAGAAATTGATCGCGGACCGGATCACCAAAGAGGCCGGGCCCTTCCTGGCAGGCTATGAGGGTGTGATGCCCTACCGCTATTTCTGGGACAACGCCGATGCGCCGCGCTATCAGCAATATGCGGCCCTGTCGAAAGAGATGTTCGCCGGCACGCCGATTGAAAACTACATGTCGACTTGGGCGCTGCAGACCATGTGCGGGCTTGAGATCGCCATGAAGGCCTATCGCGACACGGCAGAGGCGGGCAAAGAGCTGACGCCGGACAACATCGCAGAAAGCCTGACCAATATCAAAGACTGGGATACCGGCGGTTTCTTTGGTGGGCCTGTCGATATGGTCAACAACGCCATCGGTACGGGCCGTGTCTATGGTTACGATCCCGAAAGCGGGCTGTTTTCGCCAAAATCGGACTGGCTGACAGTGTGATCTAGGATCGGATCGGTCTGCGACCGATCCGACCGGGGCGAGGGGGACGCTGTCCCCCTCGCGCTCCCCCAGGGAGTATTTGTGGAACAATGAAGAAGGGTCTGGCGCGTGTTGGTGATTGAAAATATTGAGGTGACCTATCATCACACAGTGCAAGCACTGCGCGGGCTGTCTTTGGAGGTGCCTGACGGCAAAATCGTCACGCTTTTGGGCACCAATGGTGCGGGCAAGACCACGACCTTGAAGGCGGCCAGCAATTTGCTGGGGCTTGAGAATGGTGAGATTGGGGAGGGGCGGATCGCCTTTAAGGGGCAGTCGATTTTGCGGATCGAGCCGGACCGGCTTGTGCAGCAGGGGCTTTTTCATGTGCGCGAGGGGCGGCGCATTTTTTCGGAGATGACTGTCGAGGATAATCTAATCGCGGCGTCCTATGCGCTCGACCGGCGCAACGCGAAGGCGGATTATGATAAGGTTTATGACTTTTTCCCGCGCTTGGCCGAGCGCAAGGCTCAGGTGGCTGGTTATCTGTCGGGGGGCGAGCAGCAGATGTTGGCCTTTGGGCGTGCGATGATCGCGCAGCCGGAATTGATCTTGATGGACGAGCCCTCTTTGGGGTTGGCGCCGAAGGTGGTTGAAGAGATTTTTGGCACGATCCGGCGGCTCAATTCCGAAGACGGTGTGTCGATCCTGCTTGTTGAGCAAAACGCCAATGTGGCGTTCGGCGTTGCGGACTATGGGTATATCATGGAGTCGGGTCAGATCGTCATGGAGGGCGATGTGGCGCGTTTGCGGGACGATAAAGACATTCAGAGCTTCTATCTGGGTGTCGGGGATGGCGCCGAGCGGCAGTCTTTTCGAGATGTGAAGCACTACAAACGCCGGAAACGTTGGCTGAGTTAAGGAGGCGCGGCAATGGCTTTTGATCTTCAAGATGCGGGGTTTGTGCCGACGGTGCAGATGGTCTCGGACCATGCACAGGCCCGCGGTGACCGTGTGGCGATGCGTCAAAAAGAGTTTGGGATCTGGCACGAGGTAACTTGGGCCGGGCTTGAAGAGATCATGCATGCCGCGGCGGCGGGTCTTATTCAGCTTGGGTTGGCGCCGGGCGGCCATGTCGGGATCCTCAGCGAGAACCGCGCAGAATGGGTGCAAGCGCAGTTTGGTGTTGGGGCTGCGGGCGGCGTGGTCGTGGGCATGTACCCGACGTCGCCAGCCACCGAGATCGAGCACTTGGCAGGCGCGTCCGACACAGAGATCCTCTTTATCGAAGATCAAGAACAACTTGATAAGCTTCTGGAGTTGCAAGGGAAGTTACCGAAGTTGCGGCAATTGATCGTGTTCAATCCTAAAGGGTGCCAAGGCGAGGATTATCTGAACCTGATCACCTGGGATGATCTCTTGGATCAGGGGCGCGCGGCCTTAGGCCAAGGCGCGATGGATGACGTGAAGGCGCGTAAATCCGCGATCCGTGCGGATGACACGGCGCTGATGGTCTTCACATCTGGGTCGACCGGACTGCCGAAGGCGGCTGAGATCTCCTATGGCAATATCCACGCTGGTATGGGCGTGGCGCACGAAATCTTTGCAGATTTTGGCCCTGGCACGAATGTTCTGAGCTACCTGCCGCTGTGCCATATTGCCGAGCAGGCAGTCACGGTGACCAACGGTCTGTCACGGCAGTTTGTGATGAATTTCGGGGAGAGCTTGCGGACGATTACGTTGGACCTGCGGGAGGTCGCCCCTGAGATCTTCTTTGGTGTTCCAAGGATTTGGGAGCGTATGCAGGCGGGTGTCATGGTGCAGGCGCAAACGGCAGGACCCGTCCGGCGGGCGTTGACGTTGATGGCGCTGAAAGGCGCGATGGAGCGCGGCAAGAAACGGCGGGATACGTGGAGCGGTTCGGAAAGAGCCGCGCATGCCGTTTGGGATTTCCTCGTTTACCGGCACATTCGGTCGTATCTGGGATTGGGTCGCGTGCGTTTCGCGATCTCGGCTGCGGCGCCTATTGCCTTGGATTTGCTGTATTTTTTGCGCGGGATTGGCATCAATATCCGCGAAGGTTGGGGGATGACGGAAACGTCCGGCGTGGGGACGATGCAACCCGATTGGGGCACTTGCGCGGGGCGCATTGGGCCTGCCGTGTCCGTTGTTGAGTGCAAGATTGCCGAGGATGGAGAGGTGCTTTTTCGGGGTCCAACCGTCTTTAAGGGCTATTACAAGAACCCCAAAGCGACGGCTGAGACGATTGTGGACGGCTGGCTGCATACGGGTGATGTGGGGCAGGTGGAGCCGGATGGGTCGTTGACGCTGATCGACCGGAAAAAGGACATTATGATCAATGCGGCTGGCAAAAACCTGTCGCCCAGCTTGATCGAAAATACAATGAAATCATCGCCTTACATCAAAGAGGTGATCATGATCGCGGATCGGCGACCTTATGCGACGGCGCTGGTGCAGATTGATATGGACACCGTCCGGCTGTGGGCGGAAAGCCAGGGGATCGCCTATACCACGTTCCGGTCTTTGGCCGAGCACGCGCAGGTGAAAGACCTGATCGATGGCGAAGTTGCCAAGTATAACAAGCAGTTAGCGCGGGTTGAACAGCTGAAGAAGGTTTACCTTTTGCCCAAGGAGCTTGACCACGACGATGGTGAGGTGACGGCAACGATGAAGGTGCGCCGCTCGAAAATCTTTGATCTTTACGCAGAAGAGATCGAGGCGCTTTACGCCTGAATATGTACAAAAGCCGCGCGGGGGCTGTACATGTTTGGGGTCTTCAATCGGCGCAGGAAACCCGCGTTTTGGGCGAATATGTACAGAACCTGCCTGGCACCTGTACATACACCGGCGTTCAAGATGCCACCTTGAAAAACCGGCACCGCGCGGGGCGGAGCCGGCAGTATAGAATCTGTGTCGTTTAGGCCGACCGCACGTGCGTGATGCGCAGCACGAGGACGAACCGTCCGAAGCGGGCACGCCATCTGCGGGCGCTTGGCTTCGGATGACGAGGGGCGGGAACACGGTTTACGTTCGCGCGGATGTAGGCTTCACTTATGATCCACAGGGGTGCCATGGTGACCTCCGTTCTGATGCGCGGCGAGGGCGCGCAGCTTGTCG
>CAWUIP010000223.1:0-4576 GCA_963922415.1 uncultured Aliishimia sp.
ATACTAAGACTCTGGCAATTGTTCGCAGGCTATGGTGCCTGCGCACCACATAAAGGCAGTCCAATCCGATGCACGATCCCTTCGACACCTATATGAACACGCTGGTCCCCATGGTGGTTGAGCAAACCTCGCGGGGGGAGCGGGCCTATGACATCTTCTCGCGGCTGCTGAAAGAGCGGATCGTCTTTCTGAACGGTCCGGTACATGATGGCGTGTCGTCGCTGGTCGTGGCGCAGCTTCTGCATCTTGAGGCGGAAAACCCGTCCAAAGAGATCTCGATGTACATCAACAGCCCCGGTGGCGTCGTAACATCTGGCCTGTCGATCTACGACACGATGCAGTACATTAAACCAAAGATTTCCACGCTGGTCATTGGTCAGGCGGCGTCCATGGGCTCGCTCTTGCTGACGGCGGGCGACAAGGACATGCGCTTTTCGCTGCCCAACTCGCGGATTATGGTCCACCAGCCTTCAGGCGGCTACCAAGGCCAAGCCACGGATATCATGATCCATGCGGAAGAGACGCAGAAGCTGAAAACGCGGCTGAACGAAATCTACGTAAAGCACACCGGTCAAACGCTGAAAAAGGTCGAAGAAGCGCTGGAGCGCGACAACTTCATGTCGCCTGAAGACGCCAAAGACTGGGGTCTGATCGATGAAATTGTCGAAAATCGCAACAAGGGTGACGAAGATCAAGGCACTTGATAGCTGCCGTTTACCAGCCCGCATTTTGCGATTGTGATGGCTGGGGGGCTGACTTAAGCTACGTCAGGTGGCATTTTGTGAAAAAATGGATGCGTCTTGTGTCCACATAGGTTTCGGTAAGGGCCGGAACGTGAAAGGTTGATATGGCGAGCAATTCAGGCGGCGACGGGAAAAACACCCTTTATTGCAGTTTTTGCGGCAAATCGCAGCACGAGGTGCGCAAACTGATCGCCGGACCGACTGTGTTCATCTGCGATGAATGTGTCGAGCTTTGTATGGACATCATCCGCGAGGAGACGAAAGCCAGCGGGCTGAAATCCTCCGATGGTGTGCCGACGCCACAAGATATCTGCGGTGTTCTTGACGATTATGTGATCGGGCAGGCGACCGCTAAGCGCGTGCTGTCTGTGGCTGTCCACAACCACTACAAGCGGCTTAATCATGCCCAAAAGGGCGGTGATATCGAACTGGCCAAGTCGAACATCTTGCTGATCGGTCCGACAGGTTGCGGTAAAACGCTGCTGGCACAGACGCTGGCGCGGATCCTTGATGTGCCGTTCACAATGGCAGATGCAACCACACTGACAGAGGCGGGCTATGTCGGGGAAGATGTCGAAAACATCATCCTGAAGCTGCTGCAATCTTCGGAATACAACGTCGAACGCGCGCAACGCGGCATCGTCTATATCGACGAGGTCGACAAGATCACGCGCAAGTCCGAAAACCCGTCCATCACCCGTGATGTGTCGGGCGAAGGCGTGCAGCAAGCGCTGTTGAAGCTGATGGAAGGCACCGTCGCGTCAGTGCCGCCGCAGGGTGGGCGCAAGCATCCGCAGCAGGAATTCTTGCAGGTGGATACGACAAACATTCTCTTCATCTGTGGCGGTGCCTTTGCCGGTCTCGACAAAATCATCGCGCAGCGCGGCAAGGGGTCTGCCATGGGCTTCGGCGCGGACGTGCGCGATAACGATGAACGCGGCGTGGGCGATCTTTTCAAAGAGTTGGAGCCCGAAGACCTGTTGAAGTTCGGTCTGATCCCAGAATTTGTCGGCCGTTTGCCTGTGTTGGCAACGCTGGAGGATCTGGACGAGGACGCGCTGGTCACCATCCTGACCGCGCCGAAGAACGCGCTGGTCAAACAGTATCAGCGCCTGTTCGAGCTGGAAGACACGCAACTGACCTTCACCGATGACGCGCTCAACGCGATTGCCAAACGCGCGATTGAACGCAAAACCGGGGCGCGGGGCCTTCGCTCCATCCTCGAAGATATACTGCTCGACACGATGTTTGACCTGCCAGGCATGGACAGCGTCACAGAAGTGGTTGTGAACGAAGAGGCCGTAACCTCGGATGCTGCACCGCTGATGATCCACGCAGATGCCGAGGCCGAAGGTGCCGCGGCAGGCTAAGTCGCCACACGACCCGACGGAGTGAAAAGCGGCCTTTTAGGCCGCTTTTTCAATGCGATAGTTCTGGCGTACGTGATTTGGCACATCCTGCGCGGCAAGGTCCTCCCAAGGGGACCCGCCATCAATGAACCCCGCCTGCACAAGCGATGACTGCAATCGCTTCATGTCGAGTTCTGCGGCGTAGAGGCGTTTGCGCTGTGACTGGGCCGGCGCCCAAACCTGTTTGAGCGTGTCCAGCGTCAGCGGCGCGTAACCCGAAAACGCCTCAAGGTGCTGTTCGATCATCGCAGTGGCCGGTGACCGGCGACGCAGGATCATCGCAATGCGCTGATCGGGGCGCGCGACATAGGCCAAAAGGTGCAAGGCAGAGCCTTCGGCGCCGATGATCTGCTTCGCCGCCTTATAGCGCGCGATTTGTGTTGTAAGATCATGATCTTGGGGATGGAAAATTTCGTACCCTTGAGCGGCAAGATGGGCTTCGACGTGCGCTTCGCCCAGATACGCGCCGCGGTTCACGCCAAGTTTGCTGCGGCTGATGTACAGCCGCTCTGGGCCATCGGGCGCGACCGCCTGGCCAAACCGCTCCTGAAACGTGCGCCGAAACTGTGGCGTCCCATGGACGATCTTACCCAAGCCAAAGCCCTGACCAGGTACGATCAATCTCTCCACGCTTGTGGGCGCGCAGGCCACATGTATCGGCAGATCGACGCCAAGAAGCGACACAAATTCGCGGTGAAGCGTACGGATCTGGTCCCCGTCGCCGGGGCTGCGCGGGGCAAAGACGAGCCCCGCGATTGAGTCGAGATCCACATGGTCCAGAGCCCAAAGCCGCCCCGTACTTTCGGCAACGAAATGCGCGAAGTTCTTGAACAGAACACCGCCCCAGATCCACGTGCCTGTGAGCCGGTCTTGCGCTTCGGTGACGCTGTCGGGCGCAGTGGTCAGCACCCGGTTTTTGCGCCACAAGGCCCCGTGCGGAACAAACTGGCCGTTTTGGTCAAAAATCCCGCAGTTCTGTACAAAACTGCGCGCGTCGGGGGGCACAATTGTCGCGTCGGGTTCTTCACGCAATTGCGTGGACCACCCCCGTGTGGGCGAGGGTGCGGCATGGCCCGTGTCGTCTTCGCTCTGAACGCCGACCGCCCGCGTGCAGGTCCAAACCAGACGCGAAGAGGTCTCGTCCACGCGTCGAAAACCTGCGCGGCGCAGAAGCGACTTGCACCGTTTCATGCCGTGTTGGCCATAAACACCGGGGTGAAATTCGATCACGATGGCACGCAAGCCGCGCAAATTTGCATGTTCAAGCAGCGCCAGTTCACCGCCTTCGATGTCAATCAGCAAGACGGTCGCGCCCGTTTCCTGCAAAACACTATCAAAGTCCCGCGTCGGCACGTCCACCGCGCGCGAGCGGCGCCCAGGACGTGCGACCGTTGACGAGCCAAGAAAGCTGTTATGGCGATGAAATGTAATGGTTTCGGGTTGATCCTCACCACTTAGAAGAACCGCGTTCTGCAGCACCATCTTTGACTGGAGGCGGTTCTGCCGATAGAGCGCTTCGATATGGGGCAGCAAATCGGGATTTGCTTCGAAGCTAAAGACCTTTTTGGGCTCGGCGTTCTTGGCCGTGACAGCGCCCACGATACCAAGGCCCGCGCCCATCTCTAGGACGATGTCCTCTGGCCCCACCACATCCAGCGCGCCTGCGATTTCTTGGCGTTCGTACCGCTCTGCCGCGATCCGGGCGGTCCGCGTTTCGTTCAGAAACGGGGACACAGGGACATCCACGCCATGACAGCGTGCTGCAATTTTGGCCTGGGCCATGAAAAACCTGCTCTGTCTGCTTTTCGTTTTGTTATATGCGTCGCAGTTTTTACGAAAATTGGGGTCAAAATATGACGAAGGCGATCAAACGGATCTCGTCGGGCGGCGCGTTCGAGGCAAAAGTGGGTTACTGTCGAGCTGTTGTGGCGGGCGGGTTGGTGCACGTGGCCGGGACCGTCGGGCAGGGGGCGGACGTTTTGGAACAGTGCCGCGACGCGCTGGCGATCATCGAACGCGCCCTTGAGGAAGCTGGTTCAGATTTCGCACATGTGGTGCGCGTGACATACATGCTGCCAGACCGCCGCGAGTTTGAGCCGTGCTGGCCGCTTCTGGCGCAGACATTTGGCGCGCAACCACCAGCCGCAACGATGATCGAGTGCGGTCTGATCGATCCAAAGTACCGGATCGAAATAGAAGTTACTGCGCTATTGAAGGCAGCGTGACGGCGTCAGAGCTGTGCACAGTGATGAACTTGGACGCGCCAGGGCCTGGGCGAATGGTCGCTTTCTTGGCCTCTGTTTCCAGCAGAATAGCGCCTGCGCCGCAGACGATAGCCGTCGCAATAATGATCGTCATTGGTTTCATGTGTGCGATCCACTGCTTTCGGCGGATTTATTCCGACAATTTGTCATTTTTGTGGCT
>CAWUIP010000224.1:0-4541 GCA_963922415.1 uncultured Aliishimia sp.
GGGCAGGCCCAGGCACACAGCCCACAGCCGATGCAGTCGCTTTCATTGACCAGAACGATCCCGTCTTCCTGCCGTTTGTAGCTGGCCCCCGTTGGGCAAACCGTCACACAAGGGGCGTCCTCGCAGTGCAGGCATGATTTCGGAAAATGGATCAGTTGTGCCGGTCCCATTTCGGGCTGCACCTCGTAAGAATGCACGCGGTTCAGGAACGTGCCGCGCGGATCGCCGCCGTAGGGGTCCTGATCCGATAGGGCTGCGCCGTAGTTTTCGGTGTTCCAGCCTTTGCACGAGATCACACAGGCATGGCAGCCGACGCAGGTGTCCAAGTCGATGACCAGGCCGAGCTTTCGGTCAGTTGAAGTGGGCAGGTCGGTCATGATCCAAGCTTCCAAGTCAATGTGTCGGGCCCCGTACCAACGGGAGATTTGATGGGCGGCAGCGCGGGCTGCGCCTCGCTGGGCGCATCCGCTTTCTCCATCCGCACACGCAGGTCAAACCACGCGGCTTGCCCCGTGATCGGGTCCGAATTGGCCCACCGCTGGCCATCCCCCTTCTCGGGCAAGAGCTCGTGGATCAAGTGGTTCAAGAGAAACCCTTTGGTCGCTTCGGGCGCGTCGTTTTCCAGCGCCCAGGCACCTTTGCGCTTCCCGATGGCGTTCCAGGTCCAAATGGTGTTTTCGTTGAGCGCCGTCATCTCCATCACTGGGACGGTGATCGACCCGTGGGGCGAGGTCACCCGCGCCCAATCGCCATCTTCCAGCCCGTGCTCTTGCATCAGTTTGGTCGGCACATAAAGCGGGTTCACCCCATGAATTTGCCGCAGCCACGCATTCTGCGTGCCCCAAGAGTGGTACATCGCCATGGGCCGCTGCGTCAGCGCCGTGATCGGGTAGTCAGATCCGTGATTGTCGGGCGTGGCGTCATACCAAATGGGCAGCGGGCTCATCGTGTCCAACACCCGTTGGCGCAGATGTTCAGGCGGTTGCCGGTCGCCATGCCCAAGAGCTGCTAGTTGGAACTTGCGCATAGGCTCCACGTAGAGCGAGAACAGATAGGGCTGCGGGCTGTCATAAAGCCCTAGGTTCACCGCCCAGTCCTGATAGGCCGCGTTCCAAGGCTTGTAGTAAAGCGCCTCGTCTGGGATGTGCCCCATCCAGAAGCCGCCATTCTTGATGTAATTGTCCAACTGCCCTGCATTCGGCTCGCCTCGGCCATGGGTCAACTGGCCGTCGTGAATGCGCCACCCCGCCAAGGGGCCGATACCCGGCTTGCGCTGGTGATTGACGATGTAATCGCCGTAATCCGCATATTTCTGACTACCGTCCTCGTTGGTGAACCCCGGCAAGCCAAGGCGCGCGCCCAGATCGCACAGGACCGACTGGAAGCCGCGCACGTCCCGGTCGGGCTCGATTACCGGCCACCGGATCGCGTCAGCCGCCCCGTCTGCCTCGCAAATCGGACGATCCAACAGCGAAATGCAGTCGTGACGTTCCAGATAGGTGGTGTCGGGCAGGATCAGGTCCGCATAGGCCACCATCTCGGACGAATAGGCGTCGGAATAGATGATCCGCGGGATCACATAGTCGCCATTTTCGTCTTTGTCCGTCAGCATCTTCATGACGCCGGACGTGTTCATGGACGAGTTCCATGACATGTTCGCCATGTAAAGAAACAGCGTATCGATCTTATAGGGATCGCCCGCATAGGCGTTCGAGATCACCATATGCATCAGCCCATGCGCCGACATCGGGTTCTCCCACGAGAACGCCTTATCGATGCGCGCAGGTTTGCCCTCGGGCGTCAGGGCAAGGTCGTCTGGACCGTGCACGAAGCCAAGGTGCGGCCCGTCCAGGGGGCAATCGGGTTGGACACCGCAATGGGGCTTGGGATGCGCTGTGGCCGGTTTCGGATAGGGCGGCTTAAACCGGAACCCGCCCGGGACCTCGACCGTGCCCAACAGGATCTGCAAAGAATGCAGCGCGCGGCAGGTCTGAAACCCATTTGCGTGGGCAGAGATGCCCCGCATTGCATGGAAGGATACAGGACGACCCACCATCCGCATGTGCCGTACCCCCCGGAAATCGGTCCACTCCTGGTCAATCTCAAAGGCTTCGTCAAAAGCCACCCGCGCCAACTCGCCCGCAATCGCGCGAATGCGGTCTGCGGGAATACCGCAACGGTCGGCCACTACCTCAGGCGCATAGGCCGGGTCCAAGAAATGCTCTGCCATGCGCGCCATCACAGTGCGATGGGTGAACCCGCCATAGCGATAAGTTGCTGTCAGGTCCGGTTCGACGCCTTTTTGGTCAAAGGGCGCAGGCTTGCCGGTGTTGTGGTCGATGACAATCTCTTTGCCATCTTCATCGCGCAGCAGAAGGCCGTATTCGGGGCTGTCGGGGTTTTCGTTGATCAGGCAAGGCGCGTTCGTGAACCGGGCGAGGTAATCCAGATCGATCCGCCCCGCCTTCATGAGCACGTGGATCATTGACAGGATAAAAAGCCCATCCGTGCCCGGTGTGATGCCAACCCATTCATCCGCAACAGCGTTATAGCCTGTGCGGATCGGGTTCACGCCGATGACTTTGGCCCCGCGTGCCTTGATCTTGCCAAGGCCCATTTTGATCGGGTTGCTGTCGTGATCTTCGGCCACGCCAAAGAGCATAAAGAGCTTGGTATGGTCCCAGTCAGGTTGCCCAAACTCCCAAAACGCGCCGCCCATCGTATAGATGCCCGCCGCTGCCATGTTGACAGAACAGAAGCCGCCATGGGCCGCATAGTTGGGCGTGCCGAAGTTCTGCGCCCAGAAACTGGTGAAGGACTGGGATTGGTCCCGTCCTGTAAAGAACGCTAGCTTTGACGGATCATCTTTGCGCACCGGTGCCAGCCAATCGGTCGCGATCTGCAGCGCCTCGTCCCAAGAGATCTCTTCAAATTCGCCCGATCCGCGCGGCCCGACGCGCTTGAGTGGCGCGCGCAGCCGCGACGGCGCGTTGACCTGCATGATGCCCGCACTGCCTTTGGCGCACAGGACACCCTGATTGACCGGGTGATCGCGGTTGCCTTCGATATAGGCGACCTCTTTTTTGCCATCTGCCCCGGTCTTCATGTGCACATTGATGCCGCAGCGGCAGGCGCACATGTAGCACGTGGTTTGACGGATCTCGTCCGACACCTTGGGTGACAAGTTCAAATCAGGCTTTGGTGCTGCCATCAGGTCGCGCCCCCATTCATGTCAAAACAGTCCGCAACAGACCTGCGCCGGCCAGCATCATCAGCAGGCCAAGACAGAACGGACGATAGTAAGGCTCCCACCGGGGATTGAACAATTTCGACCCCGCCCAGACACTTAACAATGTGATTGGAACGAAGGCCAGCCCTCGGAATGTCGCAGTGGCGTCCATGACGCCGTAGCTGAGTTGGGTCACAAGTGCGCCCAGCGATCCCAGGAAGAGATAGATGACCAGCGTCCCGCGCATGGACCGCGCTGCACTGTTTTGCGCCAGCACGTAAAGGGCCACAACCATGCCGCCCACGTTGGCGATGCCAGAAACTGTGCCCGAAGCAACGCCCGCCACCAATGTACCGGCCCGCGTTTCGAGGCCTGGAATGCGGATGCGCGCCAGTTGCAAGGCGGCAAGTGTCAGAATGACCGCCAAAGCGACCAGTTTTGACTGTTCGACGGGCAGGTAGGTCGTCAGCCAAAGCCCGATGGGCCACCCGACCCAAGCGCCCGCCACAAGCAAGAGTGCCACGGTCCGGTCCGCGTCGCGCCACCCCGCCCGTCCCATCAGCAGGCTTGCCGCCAACTCCGCATACCAAAGCAGGGGGATCAACTCGACCGGCGACAAGATCGACACAGCGCTGGCCATCACTAATGCCGACAGCGCAAAGCCCGCAAACCCGCGCACCAAACCTGCGACGCAGAAGATCGCCGTTAAGAGGGCGAACTCGCCAGGCGTAAGGCCGAGTATGTCGAACATAAAGGGTCAACGCGCCTCGATCGGAAGCCAGTCCCGCATCTCGGGCCCATTGTAGAGTGTCAAAGGCCGGATCAGGATGTTGCCGCGCTGCTGCTCAAGGCATTGGATCACCCAGCCCGGCATGCGACCAATGGCGAAGATCGGCACATAAAGGTCCATGGGAATGCCGTGCAGCTGATAGATGACGCCGGAATAGAAATCGACATTCACGTTGAGCCCGTGCCGCGCGTAGGGCTTCATCGCCTCCACTACGGCTTGCAAGATTTCGTACCACTCTGGCGCGCCCATCTCTTCGCCCAGCTTCTTCACGCCGTCGCGCATGTGCCGGGCGCGGGGATCTTCGGCGCGGTAGACGCGGTGGCCAAACCCAGTGACCGCTTCGCGATTGCCGCGCTTGGTCTTTACGTATTCGGCGGCTTTGTCGGGCGTGCCGATCTCTGTGACCATCTTCATGACGTCTTCAGCAGCACCGCCGTGCGCTGGGCCAGCCAGCGTCGCCAGCGCGGTGACAACGGCGCCGTGCAAGTTGGCCTCTGTGCCCACAGTGACGCGGGCCGCAAA